>JBHIDJ010000152.1:0-6932 GCA_046760105.1 Acidiferrobacterales bacterium
GGAGATTACGAGCGTGCGGCTCTTGGAACCAGAGTAGTTCAGCAGGCGCGGAGCTCGTCGTCTCTCAGGGCGAGTTGGAAGAAGAAAGAATCGCTACGCAGCAGGCGTAGGTCAGAGCCTGCTCCTCAAGTCAGAAAGGAAATCAGGAAATGAAGTACCTTGCCACGAGCTTTGCAGTATGGGCCTTCGTCGGCTCGTTCGCCTTCGCGCAAGAATCTCGCTCAGATACAGACAAGGACAGGCGCGACGAAGCCCGCCGATCCGGCCAGCGTCGTCTGCTGGTGTCGAAGGGCCAGGAGGGCTGGCGCTACCTCGACACGAAGAAGGCCCCGCCGAAGGCTTGGACCAACGTGGACTTCGACGACTCTGAGTGGAAAGAGGGCCGCGCGCCGCTCGGTTACGGCGAAGAAGACGTGGCGACGGAGCTCGACTACGGAGGCGACAGCGAGCTCAAGTTCCCAGCCGCATTCTTTCGTCGGAAGTTCGACGCCCAGGAAATCGCGGAAATCTACGCTGGAAGGATCCGAGCCGATGATGGCGCCGTGATCTATCTGAACGGGAGGGAAATCAAGCGTCTACGCATGCCCGAAGGCGAGATCGATCACGCGGCCTACTCCAGAGAGGTGATGTCATCCTCCTCCGAGGAGGAAGGCGAGTTCGTCCTCTTCCGAATCGATCCAAAGACGTTCGCAGAGGGGGAGAACGTCCTCTGCGTGAGCGTCCATCAGGCGCGCGGCGCCAGCAGCGACCTGATCTTTGACATGGAGCTTCTCGGCCTCTCGAAAGAGAATCTTGCTCGGCTCGAGAAGAGCGCCGAGAGTCGTCGGATGGCGGCGAGGCGAAGGTACGGACGTCGCCAGAAGGTGGAGGTCAAAGACCCGGCTGAATTCAATACATCTCGAGAAAAGCCGCTTTTCTCTGGTCCACAGGCTGGCGAAAAGCTCCCGCCGCTCAAGGCCACCGGGATTCGGGGTGAAACCGATGGCAAAGAGATCGAGATCGTCGCGGAGGCGGGTGAAAACCCGCACGTCCTGATCTTTCAGACCGTGGATCCGGCCGCGGAATGCCCGGCGTGCTGGCTCTATGGCGTTTCAGCCTTGATGGCTCGCATCGCGAACAAGTCCGAAGTGGGGCTTCGCACGAGTGTAGTCTTTCTGGACGACGATGCGGCTGCGTTATCAAAACGGGTAGAAGGCATTGCAAAGGCTCTTCCAGAGGAGATTCTGCTCGCTGTCTCTCGCGACGGCCGTGAGGGCCCCGGTGTTTACGGCCTGAATCGTAATGCGGCGATGACGGTTCTCGTGGCGAAGGAAGGGAAAGTCATCCACAACTTTGCTTTCCAACAGCCCCTGCTGACCGTCGATCCACATATTCTCGGCGCGATCGCCGAGGCGATTGGCGAGAAACGCGAGACGCTCGAGAAACGGCTCAACGAAGATCCCACCGAAGGCGAACGAATGCGGCGCGGCGACGCCCGAGGGCGCGAACGCACCGACGAGCGTGGTCAGGCGACGGAAAGAAAGAGATACGAAAACCGTCGTCGTGTCGAAGTCAAAGACCCGGCAGAGTTCAATAAGACTCAGGAAAAAGTTCTATTCTCTGGGCCGCAGCCTGGCGAAAAACTTCCGTTCTTCAAAGCAACCGGTGTCCGGGATGCACTGGATGGCGAAGAGTTTGACGCCGTCTCAATGGCGGGCGGAAAGCCGCAGATCCTGATCTTTCAGGACGAAACCGGAGTCGGGATTCGGGGGCTCCGTGGCCTCACACGTTTGCTTTCTCGCGTTGAGAACAAGTCAGATCAAGATCTGCACACAGCGGTTGTTTTTCTTGGCGACGATCCGGCGAAGATCACAAAATTCGTCAAGGATCTTGGACGGATTATTCCAGGAGACCTTCTGGTCGGAGTCTCTCGAGACGGCCGTGACGGTCCTGGCGCCTACGGTTTGAATCGTAACGTATCGCAGACGATCATTTTTTCGAAAGATGGGGAGGTAACCCACAGCTTTGTCTTTCCACAGGGCATGCTTTTCGTCGACCCCCATGTCCTCGGCGCCGTCGCCGCCCTGATTGGCGAAGAGCGGGAAACGCTTGAGACGTGGCTGAACGAAGAGCGAGCTGAAGGTGAACGAACGCGGCGTGGCGAACGACGACGTGAGCGCGAAAGGTGAGCGCACTCCGCGTGGAAGCGTTTTGTACCGATCCACATGTTCTCGGCGCCATCGCGAACGTGATCGGAGAAGAACCTGTGACGCTCGAGAAGAGGCTGATCGAAGAATGAAGGCCATCTTGTTACCTGTCATTACGTTGACGCTATGGGCTTTGCTCGGCTCGAGTGGCTTCGGCGGGGAAGCTCGCTCCGCTAAGGTTGGGGAAGCCCGCCCCGCGAAAGACAGCCTGGGTGATGAGGGCGCCTCGAAGCCCATAGACCGAGTCGACTTTGAGAATGACCTGATTCCGGTGTTCACCAAGGCTGGTTGCAACACCGGAGCCTGTCATGGAGCGGCGGTCGGACGAGGAGGCTTCAAGCTCTCGCTCTACGGTGGCGATCCACGAGCCGACTACGAATCGATCGTCTTTGAGCTCGAAGGTCGTCGAGTCGACCTGGCTCGACCGGAGGAGAGTCTGATCGTTCTGAAGCCAACGAGACAAATCGCTCACCGTGGTGGACGCCGTCTGCGATCGGACGAAGAAGGCGCGCAGCTTCTTCTGAGCTGGATAAAGCAAGGGGTGGGCCATGAAACGCGTCGCCGCTTGAAGCGCATAGACGTTGCACCCGAGCAGCACGTCGCGGAACATCTTGGCTCGTCCGCCCAGTTGCGTGCCACGGCCCATTTTTCGGATGGCACGACGCGAGACGTAACGCGGTGGACGGTATTCACCGCGGAAGATCCGTCGGCTGTCGAGATCGATTCGAAAGCAGCCGTATCCAAGGTGCTCCGGCGAGGGCGGCATATCGTGATCGCTCGCTACCTGGATAGAGTCGTGCCGATCGAGCTCATCGTTCCGTTGACCGATTCCAAAGTCGACCTGGCAGCCGAGCCACGACGCAACTTTATCGACGAAGAGATTCTCGAGTCGTTAACGACATTGGGGTTACCTACGTCTCCAGTCGCCGATGACGCCACGTTCGTGAGAAGAGTGACGCTCGACCTGACCGGGCGCTTGCCGGCAGCGAGTACGGTGCGTGCCTTTCTTGGCGACCCGAGCCCCAGGAAACGCGGGGCCTTGGTGGACGAATTGCTGGGATCGGAGGAGTTTAGCGAGTACTGGACCCTGCAATTAGCGAAGCTACTGCGGATTCGATCACAGCGGGAGGATAAGCAGGGCGCACTCAAGTATCATCAGTGGCTTCAGCAGCAGATCAAGGGTGACGTCGGTTACGATCAGTTGGCCCGCTCCGTGATCATGGCGTCGGGCGATTCACACGAGAATGGCCCAGCGAACTTTTATCGCACGGTGGACGGTCCTCGAGAACAGGCCGAGTTCATGAGTGAACTCTTCATGGGCAGTCGGCTGAGATGTGCAAATTGCCATAATCATCCGCTGGATCGTTGGACGCAGGATGATTACCACGGTCTGGCCGCGATCTTTGCCAGGATTGATGGTGGACGAATCGTCAAGACGAATCCAGATGGTGAAGTCATTCATCCGAGAACTCTTGAGAAGGCGACTCAACGCATTCCCGGCGAGCAGTTCTTATCTGCGGATGTGGCGGACGGACGGAAAGAACTGGCGAGCTGGCTAACGAAGCCAGGCAATCCCTACTTCGCAAGGGCGATTGTCAACAGGTTGTGGAAAAGGATGATGGGCCGCGGGTTGGTCGAGCCTGCCGACGATTTTCGAGCTACCAATCCAGCGACGCACCCGGTGCTTCTTGACAAGCTGGCCAGTGACTTTGCGGAGAACGGATACAAGTTACGTCATACGCTCCGGCTTATCGCGGGTAGTGCCACCTATTCACGCAGTGCCAACGCGACTCCGCAGAACAAAGCGGATGATCGTTTTTGCTCGCACGCCGCTCGGAAGCCGCTTGAGCCGGAGGTTCTTGCCGACGCGATCTCGGATGTTCTCGGCGTCGCGGACAAATACGGTGAAGAGCCGGCAGGGACGCGCGCTGTATCTCTGTTCGATCCACGAACGAAGTCGGGCACGCTCGACATCCTCGGCCGGTGTGATCGAAAAGCGTCGTGTGAAAGCTCGGCAGGGCCAAGTGGCGGTCTTGCTCAGAAACTGCATCTGTTCAACGGAGCGCTGCTCAATGGCCGAATCGGAGCACCTGACAGTCGATTGGACAGACTGATCTCGGCTGGCAGATCACCGATGGAGATTGTCAGGGAGTTTTATCTGGTCGCACTGAGTCGAAATCCGACCGACGAAGAGCAGCGGTTATGGACAGAGCGGCTGGAAGCGATGACTTCAGCGGATAAGCAACGAGACTTCCTTGAAGATTTCGTTTGGGGTTTGCTCACCTGCAATGAATTTGTAAGGAATCACTGAGTCATGAAGCGAATGTCCAACTCGAGATGTGACGGTGTTACTCGACGTGACTTGCTGCGCGTTGGCGGACTGACGGCCCTGGGATTGGGGCTCGGCGATTTCTTTCGCTTGCAGCAAGCGGTCGGTGCTGAGAATCCCCTTACTGCGAAAGCAAAAGCCTGCATCCTGATCTGGCTGGACGGTGGACCTAGCCACATCGAAACTTTCGATCCCAAGCCGGACGCACCGGACGAGGTGCGCGGTCCGCTAAAGACCATCGCCACAAAGTTGACGGGAGTGCGGATCAGCGAATGCCTCGAGCGAACCGCAGGCGTGCTCGACAAGATGGCGATCATTCGCTCGATGACCTCGACGCTCGGCGAACACAACTTCGGTACGCACTACCTGATGACCGGTTACAAACCGTCGTCCGCGCTGGAGTATCCGACCTTTGGAGCAACCCTCGCTCACGTTCGCTCTCAGTCGGGTGTCCTACCGCCCAACATTGCAGTTCCCAACTTTGGTGGAAGCTTGACGGGCAGCGGATACTTGCCCAGTGCCACGCGCCCGTTCTCCGTCGGAGGCAATCCCAACCGGCGTGACTTCAAGGTTCGCGATCTGGACTTTTACCAAGGCCTCGATTTGACGCGTTTGGATCGACGACGGAGAATTGTGAGCGCGCTCGACGAATTCAGTCGCGCCAAGGACGCGTCGTCGACATCCGTAACTGATCCAGACCTGGAGCGAGCCTACAATCTGATCGCATCGCCCGAAGCCAAGGGAGCCTTCAAGCTGGCCGACGAAGCCACGGAGGTTCGCGATCGATACGGCCGTGGCGACAAGGCAATCGGTCAGAGCTGTTTGCTGGCTCGGCGGCTCGTCGAGCGTGGCGTTCCGTTTGTGACGGTCAACAGCAGCGGCTGGGACAGCCACCAGGATGTGATCAAACTGAAGGCACGTTATCCTACTGACAGGAACGCCCTTCTTCCGTCCCTCGATCGGGCACTCAGCGCGCTGATTCAGGACCTGGCCGATCGCGGGATGCTGGACGAGACACTCGTGGTCGTGATGGGCGAGTTCGGTCGCACACCGAAAATCAACTCGAACGGCGGACGAGATCACTGGCCAAATGTGTTCAGCGTTGCGCTCGCGGGTGGTGGAGTGCGCGGCGGCCAGATCATGGGCAGCAGCGACGCGCTCGGCGAGTACCCGAAAGACAATCCGGTCACGCCCTCGGATCTTGCGGCGACGATCTACACTCTGCTCGGCATCAATCCGAAACTCGAGCTGCACACAAGCGATGGCCGCCCCGTCCGTGTAGCGCCGTACGAAGCCAAAGTCGTTTCGGAACTCATCGCTTGATCGCCTCGTGCCATTTTCCTGGATTATTCCGCCAGCTCGTCGGGCCTCAAAGCATGCGCTACAAGAGCACTCACCTACTTTCACCCACTCCTTTTTTTGCGGCATGCCTGTGCATCTGCCAGCTGGTTCGAGCGGCGGCGGCCACTGAGCCGCCGGTGACCTCCATCGCGTTCGCTCCCGACGGGAAATCGGTTCTCGCTGGCTCACAGGCCGGCTTGTACGTGTACAGCTGGCCCCAAGTAAAGCTGCAAAGGAAGATCCAAGTTGCCGCCCTCAACATTCACGACCTGGCCTTCTCGCCAAGCGGCGACAGATTGGCCGTTGGCGGCGGAACCCCAGCGGAAGAGGGAGTTGTGGAAATCTTTTCATGGCCAGGCGGAGATCCCGTCAAGACTCTCAGCGGACATGAGGATGCGGTCATGGCCGTTGCCTGGCGCGATGAGTCTTCCGTCGCATCGGCGAGTCTGGATCACAGTATTACTATCTGGGATACGCGGGCCGGACGGGCCACTCGAGTGCTGAAGGGGCACTCGCGCGGCGTCAGCTCGATCTGTTTCTTGAGTGATCAGCAAACACTGGTCAGCGCGGGGATCGATCAGAGCCTGCGAGTGTGGACCCACGGTACGGGAGTTCTTCTTCATAGTCTGAATCAGCACACACGGCGCGTGCACGCGCTCGCGTTGCGTCCGGGTGAAGGCCGGATGCCGGTGGTCGCGTCTGCAAGCAGAGACCGCACCGTTCGACTCTGGCAGCCGACCATCGGCCGCATGGTCCGATTTGTACGACTCAAAGCACAGCCGCTGAACGTCGCATGGCTGAACGACGGATCGAGTATCGTGGCCGCCTGCGCGGATGGTCACATTCGCATCATCGACCCGGATTCGGTAGAAGTCACTCTGGACATTCCCGCCGTCGATGGATGGGCTTACTCGCTGGCCGTCCATCCAGCCGACGGCAGTATTGTGGCTGGAGGCCGCAACGGACAAGTCCGGCGTGTCATTCCCGGTCCGGCGAACGACACCACCGATCGCGTTGGGCGTCAGTAACGAGCAGGCCACGGAGCATCCCGACGACTCCGGCCTGGACTGCTCGAG
>JBHIDJ010000153.1:0-6873 GCA_046760105.1 Acidiferrobacterales bacterium
GCCCGCGAACGTAAGCGATCTGCAGCCTGTCTGCGGCAGGGGTAGTTTTGCTTAGGGGTGCTATTGAAGCCACGGCGTTGCATTATTTCGCTGACTTTCCATTCAATAAGACGATGCTTTCTGCTTTGAACCAGATTAGTGCCCAAGAGGTAGGAGCGAATACAGTTTCAAGAAGGGCAAAGTATCGGGCCTGAAGATTTCTTTAAGGTATATCGGTCAGGAGTTGGTTACTATGGCGAAATACATTCCGCTCATATTATTTACCGTGCTAACAAATGCAATGGCTCAGATCCTTTTAAAAAAAGGAATGCTTATCACGGGGTCGTTCGCTTTCAATGTACAGGATATCGTCACCGTGATTCCTCGTTTAATAATAAATCCATTTCTAGTTGTTGGATTGATAACCTTTGTTGTTAGCATGATGTCACATTTGCTTGTACTTTCCCGAGTTGAATTGAGCTTTGCGTATCCTTTCTTAAGCTTAGCTTACGTCGTCGTCGGTGTGTATAGTTACTTCGTGTTCAATGAAGATTTAAACCAGTATAGAATCGCGGGGATCGCTTTCATTTGCGTCGGTACGATCCTGATCTCGAGAAGTTAATAAGCAAACCCGGATACAATCATGGCCGAATGTAC
The DNA here is from genome assembly GCA_046760105.1 of Acidiferrobacterales bacterium. Lineage (GTDB taxonomy): Bacteria > Pseudomonadota > Gammaproteobacteria > Acidiferrobacterales > SPGG2 > JBHIDJ01. The sequence continues at coordinate 637 of JBHIDJ010000153.1, forward strand.
CTGCGTATATGGCCACATGCTACTCAATAGTATGCGTTTGACGAACAAAGCAGGTAAAGTCTGCGCTATCCGTACGTTTGCTTGGAGTCAATTTCCACAATTTGTGCAAAGGCCGGGAGCGAGTGCAGGTTGTAGCTGTCCACGATCAAGATATAGAGGCCTCGTGCGATGAAGCATGTGATTGTTGGAGGAGATGGTTTTGTGGGCAGATACCTCGCAGAAGAATTGCTGGTCAGAGGCGAGGAAGTTGTTGTTTGCGATGTAAACAAAAGCGATCTGGAAATCTACCGACGTGTCAGTTTCATCGAGTTGGATATCACGGATCGTTCGGCTTTTAAGACGATGCCATTGGATCGTGATGACATCGTATATAACTTGGCGGCGCGAATGCTAGACCCGATCCTTCCCCGGTGGAAGAGACGGGAATACTTCTGGATTGTTAACCATACCGGGACCGAGCACTTGTTAGAGTTTTTGCTCGAACGTGAATGTGGAAAACTTATCTACTTTACGACGGATATGGTTTATGGCCACATGAAAAAAACGCCGCAGGACGAGAGTCACCCTAAGGAGCCACTGGGACCATATGGTGAGAGCAAGAATGTATCGGAAGATCTCTGTGCCTCGTATCGTGAACGAGGGATGAATATTACGATCTTTCGACCCCGCTTAATAATTGGTCCTGGAAGGTTAGGAGTACTCAAAAAGTTATTTTGGTTGATCGAGCATAATCTCCCCGTTCCCCTCATCGGAGACGGTTCTAACCACTATCAATTTATTTCCGTATTTGATTGTGTAAGTGCCGCGCTTCTTGCCTGTGATAACGGCGTACCGAATGAGGAGTACAATCTTGGGTCAAAAGATCCGCCGACTGTTGAGGAGCTGCTGCGCTTACTTATCAAGGCTGCGGGTAAAATGTCGCCGTTACTGAAAACACCGGCTGGTCTGGTCAAACAGATACTGGGGGCCCTGGATTTCGTGGGCCTGCCACTGATGGATCCAGAGCAATACCTTATTGCTGATGAGGATTGCGTTCTAGATATCTCTAAGGCCGAAACGGAGCTCGGCTGGCATCCGCGTTTTCGGGACGAAGATATGCTGTGTCAAGCCTATCGCGAGTACAAGAGCGGCAAGTTGGCTGCCGGGACTGTACCCTCGTGAACGTGGATCCGGGTGCTTGTTTACTGATTAAAACGAATGACCGTGCTGAGACCCCGTTAGCGATGCGGCCTCCTTTGTAGCCGCTGTTCGGGCAAAGCTGGACCCGCTGTCCCGGCAATGAGGGGGCGGGCTGTCTGACGTGGTTTCCTCGTGTTGTCCTAACCGTTGTGGTTCACGCACCGGTTGCTGATCGTGCGAACTCGGTCCAGTGGTATGCTGAAGCAGTGAATTGGGAACCAATGGCACTTAGCGGGTGGGGCCGCCTGACACACGCCTCAGTTATCGCTTGTCTACCAGAACGGACGGGCGAGGCGGTCGAAGCCATTCGTGCGGCTGATGACCGCGGTATCATCGCCTTCGGCGCTGGCCGAAGCTATGGTGACGCCGCCTTGAACAGCGGCGGGCGCACCGTGCTTACTGCACGTCTCAACAAGCTCCACTCTTTTGACTCCGAAAGCGGTGCACTCGTTTGTGGGCCGGGTGTGACCTTCAACGACTTGCTGCGGGAGTTTCTTCCCCACGGATATATGGTCCCTGTGAGTCCGGGTACGGGGTTCGCCTCCGTCGGCGGTGCTGTCGCGAACGACGTGCATGGTAAGAACCACGACCGCTGTGGCAGCTTCGGTGACCACGTCCAGTGGATCGATCTTCTTTTGCCTTCGGGCGAGGTTGCTCGGGTTTCGCCCGATGAGCACCCCGATTTGTTCGCTGCAACCATCGGCGGCGTCGGCCTTACCGGCGTAATGCTGGCAGTTTGCTTTACGATGCAAAAAGTCCCGTCTAATGCAGTCACGTTGCGTGAACAGCGGATTCCAGATCTGGACGGCTTCTTCACAGCGCTCGAATCGGTACGCACGACCGCAACGTTCTCCATTGGCTGGATCGATATGCTCGCACAGGGTCGCAGGCTCGGTCGTGGCATTCTAGAGACTGCCGAGCCGGCCGCCACTGGCGTGGCTGATCGATCACCGAAGCGGCTGCGGCTGCCGCTGGATTTTCCACAGTTCGTCCTAAACCAGTGGACGGTTAGCGCATTCAACCGATTGTATTACCGGCGGGTGCCTGCCGGTGGCCGAGAGCGGGTCACGCATGTCGAGCGCTTTCTTTATCCGCTTGATGCCATCCTCGAATGGAATCGGATGTACGGGAATCGCGGGTTTTATCAGTTCCAGTGCGTTTTGCCCGACTCGGCGAGCGCGACGGGAGTCCCGCGTCTCCTTGAGGAGGCCTCGCGGTCCCGCTTTGGTTCTTTCTTGGCCGTGTTGAAGACCCTGGGTAGCGAAGGACACGGACACCTGTCATTTCCCATGCGTGGATACACGCTGGCGCTGGATTTTCCACGCAAGCGAGGGATCAAGGAGTTGCTCACCCGACTCGAGCGCATCGTGCTCGATAACGGTGGACGCGTTTATCTTGCGAAGGACGCCAGCTTGTCGCCGACAGCCTTCGAGGCCATGTACCCGAAACTTGACGCCTTTCGCTCGGTTCTGGACGAGATCGACCCCGCGGCGCGAATGCGCTCCGACTTGGCCCGACGTCTGGGCATCAGGGACCAGCGAGGGAGCCGCCCGAGCCAGACGAAGGTGCACCGTTCGGGCAATCGAGGAGCCAGTGCGGTGCGGTCCAGCCGCCGACGGCGTGCCAGCAATCCGAAACAAGATTGGAGTTTTCCGACGATGAGTGACCAACCCGATAACAACCCCAAACCCGATTTATTGGGCGTCGAAGATGCAAAGAACTTAAGCATTTCGGACACCGCAGATCTGTTCTGCAAGCACCTCAACCCCGGGCAGTATCACTTTCTTAAGCTGTTGGGGTTTCACGACGTGGTCGTCGACACCGCCGAAGACATGTACTACAGCGACAAGAACGGCCGAAAGATTCTCGACTTCTTCGGCGGCTTTGGGTCACTCGCATTTGGCCACAACCATGCGCGCATCATAGCGGCGAGAAAGCGCTTTCAGGACGAGTTGCGTCATGAGATTGCCCTCGCGTTCATGTCTCAGTATGCGGCCGCGCTGGCGAAGAACCTCGCTTCAATTGCGCCCGGCGACCTTGATATGGTGTTCCTGGGCTCCACCGGGTCAGAAGCAGTTGAAGCGGCCCTCAAGTTAGCTGAGAAGGTGCAGGGGCCGGATCGAGCGGTCATCGCCTATGCTGAAAATTCCTTCCACGGCAAGACGCGGGGCGCCCTTTCGGTGACTGATTCCGAGTTTTACCAATCCACCTTCCGCCTGTTGGACAACCGAGTGCGTATCCCCTTCGGTGACGCGGGCGCGCTCGAGGAAGCCTTAAAGAAGGATTCATCGATCGGCTTGTTGATCCTAGAGACCGTCCAGGGTGGAGCCGGAATCGTATCGGCGCCCCCGGAGTACTGGCAGGAAGTGCGGCGCCTGTGCGACCGTTACGATGTGTTGTGGATCGCAGATGAAGTCCAGTGTGGGGTCGGTCGGAGCGGTCGGTTCTTTGCGTTCCAGCATGCAGACGTGATCCCTGACATTGTGACGCTTGCTAAATCGCTGGGGGGCGGTAAAACTGCAATCGGTGCAATGATTGCGCGGCGACCGATTTATATGAAAGCCTATGGCACGCCAAAGACTGCACTGATTCATGGCCCCGCAACCTTTGGCGGCATCGGTGAAACCTGCTGCACGGCGATTGAAGCCTTGAACGTTTTGTACGACGAAGGCCTGATCGATAATGCCGCGGTGCAGGGCGCGTACCTCCTAGGCCGACTTGAGGAGTTGCGAACTAAGTACCCAAAGATGATTAAGGAAGTTCGTGGACAAGGCCTGATGATTGGTGTTGAATTTTACGACTTGAGCCAGACTTTGGCCGTTGGCCTGCGGCAAATTGTTTCGGTGCTGGACGAAAAGCTTAAGGGCAGTTTGTGTGGGTTTGTCGGCAGCTTGTTGCTAAAAGAGTATAACATTTTGGTGGCGTTCACGGAGTATAACCGCAATGTAATACGGCTTGAGCCTCCACTGATCGTTAATCGTGACCAGATCGACACGTTTGTTGACGCATTAGATAGCCTACTTTCTCGTGGGATCACCCGGATCGTGAGAGATTACGCGAAGTACTTCCTGCGAAAGACCTGAGGTGTTTGCGGACGCGAAGGGAAGAGAGTTGAAACAGCCAGAAAATCTGCAGACTCTTCAGAGCTCCAATCCTGGAAGCGTTCCCCTTTGCGTGGATTTGGATGGGACCTTAATCAAGACTGATATCTTGATCGAATCGCTGTTTGCTTTGCTGAAACGCGGCATTTTCTTTGCGCTTCTTATTCCCTTTTGGCTGCTGCGGGGGAAGGCATACCTAAAAGAGCAGATTGCTGCACGTGTTGAGCTCGATGTTGATCTGTTGCCTTACAATGAGCGCTTCCTTGGTTACCTGCGGGAACAGCATGGCGCAGGACGTCCGTTGGTCTTGGCAACCGCTTCGCACGCAAAGTTTGCCCACAAGATTGCCGAACATCTCGGGCTATTTACGCATGTTCTGGGTAGCGATGATCAAAACAATCTTTCCGGCAGTAGAAAATTAGAACAGCTGCGTGACAAGTTTGGCGAACAAGGTTTCGACTATGCCGGCAATTCACGAACAGACTTGAAGATCTGGCCGCACGCACGGCAGGCGATTTTGGTCAATCCGGCCCCTGGGGTGCGGTCTGCCGCGGAACGAGTGGCCAGTGTCGGGGATGTGTTCGACGAAGGGCGCGAGGGGGTGAGGGGGTACTTGCGGGCGATACGCATACACCAGTGGCTTAAGAACTTCCTGGTATTCGTGCCTCTGGTAGCCGACCATCAAGTTGACAATCCGCAGCTCGTGTTGCAGGCCTTGCTCGGTTTTGTGGCCTTCTGCCTATGTGCGTCTAGTGTCTATCTCCTCAATGATATGCTGGATCTGCCGGCTGATCGCCAGCATCCCCGCAAGCGGCGGCGGCCGTTTGCAGCGGGCACGGTCTCTATCAAGCACGGTGCTCTGTTAATCCCGGTTCTCCTGTTCGCCGCACTCGGCATTACGCCATTGCTACCCGTTGAGTTTGTTGCGGTGTTGGCAACGTACTACGTGTCAACGCTGGCCTACTCCATGTGGCTAAAGGGTAAGGTCGTGGTCGACGTGTTGGTGCTAGCCGGACTTTATACGCTGAGGGTTATCGCGGGCGCGGCAGCTACCTCGATCCCGCTGTCGTTTTGGCTTCTTGCTTTCGCGATGTTTATTTTCCTTAGCCTATCAATGGTCAAGCGGTATTCGGAGCTACTTGGACTGCAGAACTCTGAGAAGAAATCGATAATTGGCCGTGGTTATGAGATGATCGATCTTCCTACACTCATTAGCCTGGGCGCCGCAAGTGGGTACACCGCCGTCCTCGTGTTGGCGCTATACATTAACAGTGAGGAGGTGCGGGAGCAGTACACGCGTCCTGAGGCGATTTGGCTCATATGCCCCCTGCTTCTCTACTGGGTGAGTCTGGTTTGGGTGACGGCGGGACGAGGCAAAATGCATGATGACCCCGTCGTTTTCGCCATCAAACATAGGGGCAGTCAGTGCATAGGCCTATTGGTAATTCTCATTCTTTTGCTGGCTAGTTAGATCGTTCTTCGGGAATTACGAGCTCTGGGGAGATGAGGTTGCAATACCGTACATTAGTTCATGTTAAATCCAAACGGGGCTATCGACTGTGTCTTCGTGCCCGGTTAGGGTTGTGCTGTCACCTTTAAATTTCAACTCGTGCCCCTGCTGCAGAGCCAAACAAACACGACCAGGGTGACAGAACGTCTCAGTTAATAGCAACGGCTTGTGCAATCATGATAATCGATGCCAGACGCTTGCCGGAAGGAAAGAGTATTGAGACAGAGGTTTGCATCATCGGTGCAGGTGCGGCTGGCATCACCCTTGCGAGAGAGCTTGTTGGACAAGAATTCCAAGTTGTCCTGCTTGAAAGTGGTGGTTTTGAGCTCGATCGCGAAACGCAGTTGCTCTATGAGGGTGACAATATTGGTTTACCCTACTTCCCTCTAAACGTAGCTCGCCTCCGTTTTTTTGGTGGAAGTACCAATCATTGGTCTAATTGGTGCG
>JBHIDJ010000154.1:0-6818 GCA_046760105.1 Acidiferrobacterales bacterium
GATATGCTTCGGGCCATCGACGCTGATCTCGATCTTGCTGTCAAAAGGCTGGTGGTTGCGCCGACCGCCATCCGCGACCTCTCGGTCACCGCCAAGCTCAAGAATGGCCAGCTAACGCTCGCGCCAATCGCAATGGCGCTGCCAGGGGGCCGGATCAAAGGTCGGGTTCAAGTCGATGCGAGCGCCGACAATGCGCGGTTGCGCATAGACCTGACGGCGGATCAGTTTGACATCGATAAGATGAAGGCGCTTGCGAACATCAAGGATCTTCGTGCTGGGGCAAATGACTTGCAGATCCACCTGGCGAGCCGCGGTAAAACGGTTCGCACACTGCTGGAGGGATCGAAGTTTCAGCTTACAACGGGCGCCGTGGACGTGCGGTATCGCACCCAGATCGCGGGCCGTGTCGTGCCGATCAGGCTCTCCAAGGTCGAGATCGCCACGGAGCCGGGGCAGCCGATCAGTCTTGCGTTCGATGGGACAATTAGGCGGCTGCCGTTCAGCTTGCGCTACAGCGGGGATACATTGGCAAACCTGGCGGCTGCTCGCGAAACCTGGCCGGTGGCTTTGTCAGGGCACGTCGCCGGTTTGACGTTTGAGACCAAAGGGGAAGTGATCCGGCCGTTTGGCGAGCAGGACTTCGACCTCACTTTCACTTTCACAGGCGAGGACCTCGACGCCCTGGACTCGCTGCTAGACATCGATTTGCCGACGCGTGGGCCCTATCGGCTGACGGGGCGGATCATGGAGACCGACAACGTCTACCAGCTTGCGGAACTCGAGCTCGACCTCGAGGACGATCATGCCACCGGCAGTCTCACGCTGACCACGGACGGACCGCGGCCGCACGTCGTTGCCAAGCTCGTCGCCGATGAGCTTCATCTCGAAGACGTGATCGAGGATTTAAACGAAGAAGAGGACGAAGCGGACGACAAGCGTCTGTTCTCTGACTTTGCGATACCCGCAGACGCCTTGCGAGCGGTGGATGTCGACTTCGAGCTCAGGGTCACAAAGGTGATTGGAAATGTCACTGACCTTGGCGAAATCTCGGTAAAAGTAAAGCTCAGGAACGGACACCTGATCGTGTCGCCATTGACGGCAGCACTGGCGGGTGGCCAGATCGTCTCCAACCTGGATCTCGATGCTGGAACGACTCCACCGGTGGCGAGCCTTCAGCTGGCGGTGAAAGACCTGGACTACGGCCGCTTGCTTGACGCCTTAGACGTCAAAGACATTGAAGGGAAGGGCGATATCGAGATTAATCTCACCAGCCGCGGTGCGACGTTGCATAGCCTTTTAGGCCAAGCGAACGGGAAAGCCGAGTTCGTTAGCGAGGCGGGCAAAATCAGGCGCGGCGATATCGACCTATGGGCCGCGGGTCTTATGACCACCATGATGTCACCGAAATGGCACCGAGAGGACTTCACGCAGGTGAACTGCATGGTGGCGCGCTTCGATGTGACCAACGGTGCGGCGCAGACCAGCCCCATCCTGCTGGATACGACCCGTATTACCGTTGCGGTAACCGGTACCCTGAAACTGCGCACGGAGCAACTAGATATGGTGCTGACGCCTGCCCCAAAGAAGGCCAGCTTCATCAGCCTGGCAACGCCGGTGAAGCTCGCCGGGACGCTCGTAGAACCTGAGGTGTCGATCACCAAGAAAAGTAAGTTCAAGAGCTTCAGCAAGATACTACTTCCCTTCGTTAACCCGGCGTTCCTTCTGTATTCGGGTGACCTCGGTACCCACGACAACGCCTGTGAGGCTGCCATTGCCGCCCACGAGGCATCCGCGGACGAGTCCAAGAAAAAGCGCAAGAAAAAGCGCAAGAAAAAGCGCGAGTCTTGACACAGTAAGCGAACTGAATGACCCACCGGCCGGGGGTAGCGGTTGCGTTACTAGAAGTCCCCAGCCTGGGAATCCCTCAGTGCCTCAAGTACGTACGTATCTGTAAGGGATATTACTAATATCCATTTGTCCAGTGTTAAAGGCATACTCCCATTGCAACAGTACGACGTTAGTTTACCGGTCACCATGGACGTACGATACGTACGTACCGATTTTCTTTGCTGGTAATGGCGTTCCCGCTCAGACGATCAGTTGACCCGTAGGTCCGCAGGATATAGCCGCGACCATCGCAGCGTATTTGGAAATCAAACCACCGTCTGGATCAGTCGGAACACCATTGGTGGAAGTTTTACGATAGAGTGAGTAATTAGTGTTCAGCAAACAGGTTATAGTTTTCAGTAAACAGTGATCAGTAATCAGTGTATAGTAATCTCAGCACTGATTGCACAACTCTATAAGAATGATAGCGGTCTGCGCTTACTGACATTACTGGCTACTGATACTGCGCATGAAGCCAAAGCCATGGGGTCTTGTTTTATTGACACTGCTCATAGTGAGTTGCCAACAGCAGTCGGGGAACGAGACCAGCGAACATGTCAGCGACCAATCTTCAGCACGATCAAGCGTGAGTTATGTCGGCGCATCCGCCTGCGCCGCGTGTCACAAGAAAGAACATCAACTATGGCTGGGCTCACACCATGAGCTTGCCATGCAAGCTGCCAATGAACACACGGTCCTTGGCAATTTTAACAACGCAAGTTTTACGTACTTCGATCTGACCTCTACTTTTTACAAGCGCGAGGGCAAGTTCTTCGTCCGCACCGACGGCCCTGACGGCGAGCTCCACGACTACGAGATTCGTTACACGTTTGGGGTAACGCCACTGCAGCAATATCTTATCGAGTTTCCCGGTGGGCGCTACCAGGCGCTAAGCGTTGCCTGGGATACTCGCCCGAAAGAGGAGGGCGGCCAGCGTTGGTTTCATCTCTACCCCACTGAAAAGATCGCGTATGATGACATTCTGCATTGGACGGGACTGAATCAGAACTGGAATCACATGTGCGCGGAATGTCATTCCACGAATCTGAACAAGAATTATGAGCCTGAGGAAGATCGGTTTAATACAGCGTGGTCGGAAATCAACGTTGCCTGTGAAGCCTGTCACGGACCCGGCTCGCGGCATGTCGCCTGGGCCGAGCGGGCAGCGAGCAACGGTAAGTCATCAAAGGACGGTGACCATGGCTTGGTGGTGCGGTTAGCAGACCGTCAGGGCGTACGCTGGGTCATCGATCCAGATAGCGGTAACGCACAGCGCAGTGCCCCGCCGAAATGGAGTACAGAGATCGAGATCTGCGCTCGCTGCCACGCCCGCCGCGCCACGATTTCGGGAGACTATGTCCATGGGCGCCCATTGCACGATACCCATCTCCCGGCGCTGCTCGAAGAATCGTTATACCACGCCGACGGGCAGATCAAAGATGAGGTGTACGTCTACGGTTCGTTCCGCCAGAGCACGATGTATCGTGCCGGCGTGATCTGTAGCGACTGCCATGAACCGCACAGCCTCAAGTTGCGCGCGGGCGGCAACGCGGTCTGTGCACAATGTCATCTTCCACAGAAATTTGACACTCGGTCACACCATTTCCACAAGCCCGATTCAAAAGGTGCCAGTTGCGTAGAGTGTCATATGCCGGCAACGACGTACATGGTCGTCGATCCCCGTCGCGATCACAGTATTCGCATTCCACGGCCGGATCTGTCGGTAAAGCTCAACACCCCGAACGCCTGCAACCAGTGCCATACCGACCGCTCAGCCGAATGGGCCGCCGAAGCCGTGCAGAAATGGTATGGACACACACCCAAGGGCTTCCAAAACTTTGCCGAGGCGCTGCACGCCGGTCGCCGTGGTGCAGCGAAGGCGGAGCGGCTGCTGGTGCAACTGGCGAGCGACGATGCCGCGCCCAACATCGCGCGTGCCACGGCGCTAGCCCAGCTAGGTAGATATCTCAGCCCGACGGTGCTCGAGGTGCTTCAACCGACTTTGCATGACCACGACCCGATGATTCGCGCCTCGACGTTGCGTGCTTTGGAAGCCCTGGAACCAAGCGCCAGATTCCAGTTGACGCATCATTTACTGCAAGATTCAGTGCGTGCGGTCAGGATCGAAGCAGCGCGCATCCTTGCCGCAGTCCCACAGGAACAGCTGACCCCTGAGCAACGTGGCGTGTTTGCAAAGGCAGTTGAGGATTACGTTGCCGCTCAGCTTGTAAACGCCGACCGGCCGGAACCGCATCTTAATCTTGGTATTCTTTATCTCAGTCGTGGGGATTTTTCTCGAGCGGAGTCGGCTTACCACACCGCGTTGCGGTTGCAACCTTCGTTCGTGCAGGCTTATGTCAACCTGGCGGATGTTTATCGAGTACAGCAGCGTGATGATAAGGGCGAGGAGGCACTTCGAAAGGCGCTTGAGATCGCACCGCAGCAAGGCGACGTATACCATGCCTTGGGTCTGCTGCTAGTGCGACAGAAACGACTGGCTGAAGCCATGACAGCGCTTGCACAGGCAGCAAAGCTGCGACCTGAATCTGCGCGTTACCAGTATGTTTACGCGGTTGCGCTCAACTCCACCGGCAAGCCCCAGGCAGCAATACAGGTTCTGAAGGAGGCGCATAAACGTCATGCCAACGATCGCGACATACTGTTCGCGCTGGTTACATTTGAACGCGACCGGGGCAATTTAGATTCGGCCGTTGGCTATGGGGAAAAGCTCGTCACGCTTATGCCCCATGACCGATCTGCACAAGCCCTGTTGAGTCAGCTCAAGGCACAACAGGAAAAGTGAGGCATCTCGAGAAACGCGTCAACGGGTATGCCGCAGCGCGTTTCACCGAAGTGAAAAGAGGCCCTCTGTAAGGCGCCCGCAACTTTCAGAAGGTATACCTGGCGTACCCGAAGAAGCCGTCATACTCCCAGTCGAGCTCGTCCTTGTCTTCTAGGTCCTCGGCGTCGATAGTAACGTCATTGTAGCCAAGCCCGAGGCTGACTTTCTGCCAGGCCCGATACTCAACGCCGACCAGGATATCGATGACTTGGCCTTCGACATCGCTTTCATCGATCTCGAAGTAGTCATAGCTCGCCGCCAACAACCACTTCGGCGCAAACGGCCACTTGACACGAAGGCCAAACGTTGGGAACGGGGCGGTCCCGTCTCCGTCTTCCTCAGTGTTCGTTAATGGCGAGACTATGTTCGAGTCGAAGTCGTATATGGTCAAGGACGTAGAGACGCCGAGCTCGAGCTTGGGGGTTTGGTAGAAGGAGTACGCGTAGCTTGTCTTAAAAACTGTGAAATCGAGGTCGGTGGTGACCTGATCGCCCGCGGTGAAAATCTCATCTTCGATCTGGATGTCGCGCAGGAGTGTGGCGGTGCCATCGCGAGATATGTTGAAGTAACTAAACTCGATCCGATGCCGGGGCTTGAAACGGTAGTAGCCGCCTACGCGAACAACCTCCTCATCTTCATCCAAACCGAGGTCGTCCTCGAAGCTAATGAGCGTGCCCTCCCCCAGGGTGTCGGAGGAAAGGCGGATTTCGGTGCTTTCCTCTACGAAAAAGATGCCGGCGGCGATACTGCCGCGATCGGTCTTCATCCAGACGTTATCGCCATCGGCAGCCAGTGCGGAGAGCGACAGGGTCGCGGCGATGAGCGAAGTCGCGCAAATCGCAACTATCTTTTTCATGGTTTTTCGCTCCTCTCTGTCTTCATGGATAGGCGTGGCACGGCGTCAAACAAGACCATACCACGCATTCGAACGCTACACCTGACAACACGGATAGGCTATACGGGAAACTACTAATGCAACTACGGGATCTCCCTAATAGGGTTGGCAGCGTGAATCGCCATAAAATGGGTACCTGCCGCTCTCGCCAGCATCGACTTTTATGATACATGGCCATCGTCGTTGGATTCGGCTGCATTGTGGCAACCGGACTGCTCCAGGCGGTGGCGCAGCAGAAGGGGTCGCCGGGCTCCAACAATTCTTTTAGATGTCGCACCGGACGTCGCGGCTTGCCTGGAAGGACGAGACTACGCGGTTAAATATAGATTGAGTCGATGAACATTACAAAGTCGCGCGTTAATGATGCGTAAAGAAATCACGAGGAGGAACCAATGAAAGTTATGCGCAAAACTATTCTGATTACGATTTTTTCTCTTGGGTTTTCCGTGAGTGCCTTGGCAGACACGAAGCATTTCCACCCCAAGGGCAAGCCGCCCTCTAAGCACACCATCGCGGTGATCGAGAAGGCGCGGGCCACACTGCCCTTTGCCGACAAGCGGGACTTCGAGGAGGAGAAGAGGGGCTTCATCGCAGCGCCCAAGTCCATGAAGATCGAGGCCGATGCCGGCCACGTCGCCTGGGACATGGAACGCTACCAGTTCCTGGCCACGGGCGAGGACTTCGACAGCATCCACCCCTCGCTTCAGCGCCAGTCCACCCTCAACCTCAACTTCGGCCTCTACGAGGTGATGCCCGGCATCTACCAGGTGCGCGGCTTCGATCTGGCCAATGTCACCTTCGTGCAGGGCAAGACCGGCTGGATCGTCTTCGATCCCGCTACCGCCCTGGAGACCGCTCGGGCGGCCAAGGAGCTGGTCGATCAGCACCTCGGCAAGAAGCCCGTCGTGGCCGTGGTCTACTCGCACTCCCACGCCGACCACTTCGGCGGCGTACGCGGCATCGTCGACGAGTCCGACGTGCGGGCGGGCAAGGTCCAGATCATTGCGCCGCGCGATTTCATGGAGCACGCCGTCTCCGAGAACGTCTACGCCGGCAACGCCATGAGCCGTCGGCTCTTCTACCAGTACGGTGTGCTGCTGCCCGCCAGCCCCTTCGGGCACGCCGGCCAGGGCCTGGCACAGAACGTGGCGGCCGGCAACCTCGGCCTGATCGCGCCCACCCATGTCATCGAGG
>JBHIDJ010000155.1:0-6773 GCA_046760105.1 Acidiferrobacterales bacterium
GGTCACGTGCAGATATTCAACCAAGGACTCAAGAGCTACCGCGACCTGCCCTTGCGGATGGCTGAATTCGGCTCCTGCCATCGCAACGAGCACTCTGGCACTTTGCATGGCATCATGCGCGTACGGAGCTTTACCCAAGACGATGCCCACATCTTTTGTACGGAGGATCAGATTCAGCAAGAGGTGGCGGCGCTCATCGATCTAGTGTTTAAGTTCTACGCTGACTTTGGTTTTCGTGATGTGATCATCAAGCTGTCCACGCGTCCGGAGAAGCGGGTAGGCTCGGATCAGATCTGGGATAAGGCTGAGCACGCGCTCGAGCTCGCCTTGAACACCAAGGGGCTGGAGTGGGAGCTGGAACCGGGGGAAGGGGCGTTTTACGGCCCCAAGGTCGATTTTTCGCTGAAAGATAGCCTCGACCGCGTATGGCAATGCGGGACGATTCAGGTCGATTTTGCCATGCCCGGCCGGCTCGGGGCGTATTACATTGCCGAGGACGGGAGCAAACAGGTACCGGTGATGCTACACCGGGCGATTCTGGGGACGTTGGAGCGGTTCATAGGTATTTTGATCGAAGCGTACGCAGGTGCCTTTCCAACCTGGCTGGCGCCGGTACAGGCGGTTGTACTCACCATCACCGACAAACAGGTAGCCCACGCCAGGGAAGTGGAAAAAAGCTTAAAAAAAGCTAACTTACGTGCCCATGTTGACTTGAGAAACGAGAAAATCGGTTTTAAAATCAGAGAACATACGCTACAACGCGTCCCTTACCTCCTGGTTGTTGGAAAGCGGGAGGCGCAAGATGGAACGGTAGCCGTGCGCACGCGTAAGGGTGAGGACTTGGGGCCGATGACGGTCGAGGCGTTTGCCGACAAGCTCACCCGGGAGATCGCGAGCCGCGGCGTTAATGTTTTGGAGGACTGAAACTATCGCGACAAAGAAAAAGGAGACACGCCTTAACGAGCAAATCACGGCGGCGGAAATCAGACTTATCGACGCCGAGGGTAACCAGGTAGGTGTAGTGCCGCGTGCCGAGGCCCTGGAGCGAGCCGAAGAGGTCGGCTTAGATCTAGTCGAAATTTCACCCAATGTGGCACCGCCAGTATGTCGCCTGATGGATTATGGCAAGTACCAATATCAGGCAAAAAAAACTAGACAGGCGGCGAAGAAAAAGCAAAAACAGATCCAGGTCAAGGAAGTCAAGTTTCGTCCAGGCACGGATGTCGGAGATTATCAGGTTAAACTGCGTAATCTCATACGGTTTCTAAAGAACGGTGATAAGGTAAAGGTCACGCTGCGATTCCGTGGTCGCGAGATGAGGCACCAGGAGCTGGGCCTCGAGTTGCTAAAGCGGGTCGAGCACGATCTGCAAGAGTATGGCACGGTAGAGCAACAGCCGAGCAAGGAAGGCCGACAAATCGTGATGGTCATCAACCCCAAGGTCACTCGTGGTTGACCGTAAGCTCTGAAACGGCTTGAGAAACGGAGTAAACAGATTGCCAAAACTAAAGACAAATCGTGGTGCTGCCAAGCGCTTTAAGAAAACAGCACGTGGTAAATTCAAGCGTCGGCATTCGCACCTGCGCCACATTCTGACCAAAAAAAGCCGCAAGCGTAAGCGACACCTTGGCGAAGGTGCGTTGATTCACCAGGCGGATGTTGTTCTGGTCAAGCGCATGTTGCCTTATGCTTGATGCTTGAAGGACGGGAGCCGCAATGCCAAGAGTAAGGCGTGGCGTCACAGCCAGAGCGAAGCACAAAAAGGTGCTTGCACGCGCCAAAGGATACTATGGTGCGCGTAGGAAGGTGTTTCGTGTCGCCAACCAGGCAGTGAATAGGGCAGAGCAGTACGCCTACCGCGACCGGCGCCAGCGCAAGCGCGATTTTCGCGGACTGTGGATTGTGCGTATCAACGCAGCCGCCCGCGAGTGTGGCTTAAGCTATAGTCGCTTGATGGACGGCCTTAAGAAGGCCTCGATCGATATCGACCGTAAGATGCTCGCGGATATGGCGGTGCATGACAAGCAGGCATTTTTTGCGCTAGCGGACAAGGCAAGGCAAAGTCTTTCCCTGTAGAGCCCGTAATACAGACTAGTAATAAAGGGAAAGGCATATATCGCCTTTCCCTTTTTATTGGGCGCTATTAAAAACGGATAACGAGAATCATCCTTGTGCGTTGTGACGACCCGCCCCTCCCAACGACAGCGACTGCAGAAGCGGCGTAGCAGCATGAATTGAGCTATGGTTATTTCACCAGATTCGGTGCAAGCGGGATTGACACGCTTGCTTGACGAGGCGGCAGACGCTATCGCTAGCGCCGATAGCGCAGCAACGGTAGAAGCGCTGCGCGTAAAGTACCTGGGCAAGAAGGGGGTGCTAACCCAGCAGTTAAAACAGCTCGGCACGCTGCCACCAGAGGAACGTCCCCGTGTGGGCAAGTGGGTCAATGACGCCAAACAGGCGGTAGAAGAAAAGGTGAATGCACGCAAGCAGGCACTTGAAAGTGCTGCCCGTGCTCAACAGCTTACCCGAGAAACTCTGGATATCACCCTCGCGGGGAGGGGCATGAATGTGGGGGGCCTCCATCCTATCACCCGCACCTTACAGCGGTTGGAGGACATTCTTGTGCGCATGGGATTTGATATCGCCGATGGACCCGAAATCGAAGACGACTACCACAACTTCGAAGCGCTCAACATCCCCGAGAATCATCCCGCACGAGCGATGCAAGACACCTTCTATTTCGACGAGCACACGCTGCTGCGCACGCATACCTCGCCAGTGCAGATTCGCTACATGAAGGAGCACAAACCGCCACTGCGGATCATCGCTTCGGGACGGGTCTACCGCTGTGACTCCCCGGACATGACACACACACCCATGTTTCACCAAACGGAAGGTCTCATGGTGGATGAGGACGTGAGCTTTGCGGACCTAAAAGGTGTGCTTACGAGTTTTCTCGAACAGTACTTCGAGCGCCACCTCGCCGTGCGCTTCCGCCCTTCTTTCTTCCCGTTTACGGAGCCGTCGGCGGAGGTGGATATCAGCTGTGTGATGTGCGCCGGCAAGGGTTGTCGCGTGTGCAACCAAACGGGCTGGTTGGAAATCCTCGGTTGCGGGATGGTGCACCCGGAGGTCTTTCGGCATGTCAACATCGACAGCGAGCTATACACCGGATTTGCCTTTGGTCTAGGCATCGAACGCCTAGCAATGCTGCGCTATCGAATGGACGATATGCGGTTGTTTTTTGAAAACGATCTGCGGTTTTTGCGGCAATTCAACTAAAACATCTAACGCAGAGACGCTAAGGCGCAAAGGGGAATCACATTGATACGAGGATGTGGAGAGAAATTTCAGAGAATCTTTGCGTTGCTTTGCGTCCTCTGCGCCTTTGCGTTGAGTTTTTAGCTGGATCATGAGAATAAGCGAGAAATGGTTGCGTGAATGGGTGTCGCCCAAGCTCGACACCCAAGCACTTGCCGAACGGCTGACGCTGGCCGGGCTCGAAGTGAGCGGTCTTGAACCGGCAGGGCCTGACCTTAAGGGGGTGGTCGTAGGCGAAGTGCGCTCGGTCGCGTCGCTCGCCCAAGCTGAGCGCCTAAAGCTCTGTACCGTAGACATAGGTAAACCGTTCAGGGGGAAGAAGCGAATCCTGGATATTGTCTGTGGTGCGCCAAACGTTGTCGTCGGCATGAAGGCTCCCGTCGCCCTACCCGGCATAACCCTGCCAGACGGTGTGACCGTTAAAGAGGTGGAAATCCGCGGAACGCCATCGGCCGGGATGTTGTGTTCTGCCGCGGAGCTCGGCCTGGCCGAGTCAGCCGAAGGCCTCTTGGTGCTGGATCCGGCTGCACCCACAGGTCAGCCCGTTGCCGACTACTTAGCGCTCGATGACACCGTCATAGATATCGAACTGACACCCAATCGCGGGGATTGCTTGAGCGTGGCCGGTGTCGCACGCGAGGTTGTCGCGCTCACCGGGGCACGACTCAAGGGGCCTGTTATCAAGAATGTGCCGGCCAAGAGCAAACGCCGATTCAAAATCAGACTACAGGCGCAGCGCGACTGCCCGCGGTATGTCGGGCGAGCTATCGAAGGCATCGATCCCGGCGCCGTAACGCCGATCTGGATGATTGAGCGACTGCGCCGCAGCGGCGTGCGCAGTATCAGCCCCGTCGTCGATGTGACCAACTACGTGATGCTCGAGCTCGGACAACCGATGCATGCCTTCGACTTGGGTAAGCTCAATGGGAGTATCCGCGTTCGGCACGCCAGGGAAAATGAGACACTCATGTTACTCGACGGCACTGCGTCAAAATTTCGGAGTGGAACCCTATTGATCGCGGATGACAAAGGCCCGATCGCCTTGGCCGGTATCATGGGAGGGCTGGACTCGGCCGTTGGTGAAAGCACGCGCGATCTGTTTCTGGAGAGTGCGTACTTTCACCCTGAGACCATTGCGGGCCACGCTCGCAGTCTCGGCTTACAGACCGAGTCGTCGTATCGCTTCGAGCGCGGTGTCGATCCCGAGTTGCAACGTAAAGCCATCGAGCGCGCCACCACGTTGCTGCTCGACATCGGCGGGGGTCGACCAGGCCCAGTAATAGACGAAAAGGTGCAGCGCTATCTGCCGAAACGCCCTAACGTGGGTTTGCGGAAGCACAAAATTCAGCAGCTACTTGGTCTGACGTTATCTGCCTCGAGAACAGAGACGATCTTGAGGCGACTGGGGATGCGCGTTCACAAGGCGGCGACGGGG
Source organism: Acidiferrobacterales bacterium (assembly GCA_046760105.1). Lineage (GTDB taxonomy): Bacteria > Pseudomonadota > Gammaproteobacteria > Acidiferrobacterales > SPGG2 > JBHIDJ01. The sequence continues at coordinate 4,760 of JBHIDJ010000155.1, forward strand.
TGGCGGGTGACGCCACCCTCTTATCGCTTCGATATCCAACGAGAGGTGGACCTTGTCGAGGAGCTTGTCCGCATCCATGGTTACGAAAACCTGCCGAGCAAGACCCCCCGAATCGCGATGGACAGCGAACTCACATCGGAAAGCGAGATCCCACACGAACGCTTCAAGCAGGTGCTAGTGGATCGTGATTACCAGGAGGTCATCACCTACAGCTTTGTCGACCCGAACCTGCAGTCACTCATTGAGCCTGCGCTTGAACCCCTAAGGCTGGCAAATCCCCTTAGTGCGGACATGGCTGCTATGCGCGTTTCGCTATGGCCGGCATTGCTACAAGCGATCGTTTACAACAAGAACCGGCAGCAGGAGCGAGTACGGCTGTTCGAACTGGGGCGCTGCTTCATTCGCCGTGGCAGAGACATCGCCCAGGAAAGGCTGCTGGGAGGCGCGGTGACAGGTCTTGCGCTCCCGGAACAATGGGGTGTGAACCCCAGTCGGGGGGTAGACTTCTACGATCTTAAAGGAGACGTGGAGGCTCTCATGCAAATAACAGGCCGGAGACCGGAATTCTCTTTCAAGGAAGGACAACATCCCGCCCTGCATCCGGGACAGGCAGCTGAGATCATCTGCAACGGCACGAGCGTAGGATGGCTCGGAGCCCTTCATCCCGGTTTTCAGGCCAAAGTGGGTCTCGATACCCCCGTTTTGGTGTTCGAACTCCAAATTTCGGCCCTAAAGCAGCGAAAAATTCCCCAATTTGGCGAGGTTTCGAAGTATCCAGCTATTCGGCGCGACTTGGCCGTAGTCGTCGATGAGGAGACACCGGCCCAGGCTGTACTCGACGCCACCGCTCGTGCCGCCGGTGAGCTGCTCGTCGACTTACAGCTCTTTGACGAATATCGCGGCGAAGGCATTGATTCCGGACGAAAAAGTTTGGCTCTGGGCTTGACCTTGCAGGACTCTTCGCGCACGCTTAAGGAGGAGGTGGTTGAATCAGTGATGCAGCATGTTATCAGTTCTCTCCAGTCGGGTCTGGGGGCCCAACTCAGAAGAAAGTAGCGGAAAACAAGGAAAAAGGAAGCGAACGATGGCATTGACGAAAGCGGATTTGGCCGAGTGCTTATTTAATGAGCTCGGCTTGAACAAGCGCGAGGCGAAGGAGTTCGTCGAGCTGTTCTTTGAGCGGATCCGCGCGGCATTAGCGGAGGGTGAGCAGGTGAAGATTTCCGGTTTTGGGAACTTTGGCGTACGCCACAAGAGCCCGCGACCGGGACGTAATCCTAAGACGGGAGAGGAAATCCCCATCTCCGCTCGACGCGTGGTCACTTTCCGTGCTAGTCACAAACTGAAGGAGCGGGTCGAGCAGAATGCGGCGCTACGTACCAAGATGAAGGAACGAGCTAAGCTGAATGCTGGATCCGGCGGATAATCTTGAACTCCCACCCATCCCGGGCAAACGTTACTTCACAATCGGTGAGGTCAGCGAGCTTTGTGCGGTAAAGCCGCACGTGCTCCGCTATTGGGAGCAGGAGTTCCCACGATTAAAGCCGGTAAAGCGCCGCGGTAACCGGCGTTACTACCGGCGCCAGGACGTTGTTCTCGTTCGCCAGATTCGCAACCTTCTATATGTCGAGGGCTTTACGATCAGTGGGGCACGCAATAAGCTCGCGATGGACGACCCACAGGATGATATTCGCGAGCGTGAGGAAGTCGTCAAGATGCTCATCAACAATCTGGAGGATGTGCTTGCGCTGCTCGACGGGCGCTGATTCTTTTCCCCTCTGTTCTTCGGTATCATCGTATTTTCGTTAGTCGTTAGTCGTGAATCGTAAGTTGTGAGTTGCCGGCGGTTTGCTGTTCACGATTTATGGTTCACGCTTACGACTCACGGCTTACGGACGACTCGGGGCGTAGCGCAGCCTGGTAGCGCACCTGAATGGGGTTCAGGTGGTCGGAGGTTCGAATCCTCTCGCCCCGACCAAATTCTTCTTCACGAATATTCACTTTTAACAAGGTC
>JBHIDJ010000156.1:0-6748 GCA_046760105.1 Acidiferrobacterales bacterium
CCGCCTACCTCCGATATGTTCGCACCCGATTGTTGATTCTAAACGCTCGTAACTGTTGCTCTTGGATTCTTTGAAGTTTCTTTTTACGGTACTTCGCAATCAATGAGATGCATAGGTCGAACAACAATACAATCCAGAATAGGATGACGACACACATCCATCCCAACAGTCCAAGTAACTCTTGGCAGTCTGGACCACACATGTTCTAAGAACCGTCCTAATGACGGGCGAGTATCGGGCCTATCCAGCTTCTGTCTACACGCCATAGAACCCGGGGTTGATGTCAAATGTCAAGCTCGGCTGCATCAAATGCGCCAGCAGGTATCCCTAGAGCCCAGCTACTGCCGGGCTTACTGGGTGGGTCTGCGCGGCCAGCACGTTGTCCAATGCAGAAACTACGTCGTAAACCAGGTCTTCAGCGGCTTCGATGCCTACCGAGAGCCGTACCAGGTTGTCACCGATGCCGGCCCGGTGTCGCGCGTCTGGATCCATCGATGCATGTGTCATGGTCGCCGGGTGGGCTACCAAGCTTTCCACGCCCCCTAGCGATTCAGCGAGAGAGAAGCAACGCAGTGCTTCTAAGAAGATTTTCACCGCGTCTGGACCACCGGCGATATCGAAGCTCATCATCGCCCCGAATCCCAACTGCTGCTTTTTGGCCACAACGTGACCCGGATGCGCTTTCAGGCCTGGGTAGTAGAGCTTTTCCACGGCCGGATGGACGGCAAGCGCGTCGACCAGCGCTTTCGCGTTTTCTTGGTGTTGGCGAAGCCTGGCGTGTAGCGTGCGAACGCCGCGCAACGTCAAATAGCTATCAAAGGGTGCACCGGTAATACCAAGACAATTTCCCCAGTACCACAACTGCTCATGCAGCTGCGGTTCTTTGGCGATGGCCGCGCCGCCAACGACATCGCTATGGCCGTTGAGGTATTTGGTGGTGGAATGCACCACGACGTCGGCACCCAGCGAGATCGGTCGCTGCAGCGCCGGCGACAGGAAGGTATTGTCTACAACCAACAGCGCGCCTTGGGAGTGACAAAGGTTAGCTACCTGCTTGATATCCACGATCCTGAGCAGGGGGTTACTGGGTGTTTCCACCCACACCATCGTCGGTTTTTCAGCAAAGGCTTCGTCAAGCGCGCGATGATCCGTTTGGTCTACAAATCGGACCCGAAAGTATTCCTTCGTCGCCAACGCGCTAAACAAGCGAAAGCTTCCGCCGTAGCAGTCATGCGGCACGATGAACAGGTCTCCGGGCCGCAAGAGCTGACACACCAGTGTAATCGCCGCCATTCCAGAGCTTGTCACGACTGCTCCTGACCCGCCCTCAAGGTCCGCGATGGTACGGGCCAACGCGTCTCGCGTGGGATTGCCCGAGCGTGTGTAGTCATACTCACGCGGTCGATCGAGCCCCGCATAGGTGAAGTTGGAGGAAAGATGTAAAGGGGGCATGACAGCACCAAACTGCGAATCAGACGCTAGCGCTGCGCGCACAGCCCGGGTGGTTGCAGAAGTACGATGTTGCATGATTGTTCTCCGTTCTTGCCTGACCACCTATCGGTCAGACCTGGGTTTGTCATCGAAAACCCTACGGAGAACCCGTGAGAGAGGGTTACCACGTCCGTCACCATGGAAGCGGAAAAGATCCGCAGGCCATTACGTGGCAACTCATCTTTCGGCGAACCGTTACTGCGCGCAACGTGTTCCCGTTGGAGTTGGCACCTTTTCGGAGTGGTTAGGTCCGAAGGTTGCCCCGGCGTCTAAGGGCCTATCCCTCAGCCGGTCTCGATGAGCAAGCCGCGAGTGTATTCACGAGGCGCGGGCAAAGTCAAGCCGTTAGACATAGGCCACAAAAATTTGTCCCGGCACTTCATCTACCCCCTGACCCAGGGACCTCGCCCCCGTAGCTGGCTGAGGCTCGTTGGCCTAGGAGGCTCTGTTCAGGGCGGTATTTTCGGCTTGAGAGCCAAGAGTGCACATTCCTTATGAGGGCTATGGCTACCGCGGTAGAGTGTGTGTGAGAGTGGCTGCCGGGTAACCCCGGCGTACCAAGCTAACGATCGACACCTACGGGCACTAGTACTGCCCGGCTTGTGTCGATTACGATCAACGCCGGGTGGAATCGGGCGGGAGCCCGACCTTTACACAAACCAACAACGAGTGAGGTATCCGGAATGAAACTTCAAAAGCTTACCGTTGGCCCTATCGTCGGCGAGACAACGCCGAACCGCGTGCGTGTGTGGGGACGTGGCAATACGAATGTGATCGATGGGCAACCGCGACGCTGCTTCGGAGCGATCCGATTTCGAGAGAAGGGCGAAAAGGACTGGACGCGACCACAGTTGTTCAAAATGAACCCCAACTTCGATCTGACCGGGATCGCCATTCTAGATCGCCTGCAGCCAGAGACCCGGTACGAATACGAAATCGGCTATTTCTTCTCCGAAGGCGAGCTCGGCGATGCCGCTTTTGCCGAATCTGACTGGACTGAAGCTAGCAGAGGCAGTTTGCTCACCGCAAGCGACAATGACCGCAAACCGCGCACGCTCGTCATCGGCTCGTGTCGATACTTGCTGAAAACTTTTCTCGGTGACTTTTTTGATAATCGAGGCGACAAGACCTTTAAGTCGATTCTCAAACAGATGAAAGACGGAACGGAGGTGCATCAGCTCATCATGGTGGGTGACCAAATTTATGCCGATGACTTAGGTCCGTTAAATCCAGACAAAAACGTGGATCAATTTTACCGCCGCTACAGGGATGCCTTCTCACAGCCGTATATTCGCAAGCTGATGAGCGGCGTGCCCACCTATATGACCCTGGATGATCACGAGATCGAGGACAACTGGCCGAGTAAGGCAACTGACAAGGACTGGAAAACGCTGTTTCCAGTTGCGATGCACGCCTACCTAGCTTATCAGTTAAGCCACAGCCCCAACATTCCGATTCGCGCGCGCAAGCTAATCGGAACGCCAAAATCCCTGTGGTATTCGTATACAGACGGCTGCTGTGACGTATTTGTAACGGACTCCAGAACGGAGCGATATCTCAACAATGACAAGCGCGCCGAAATAATCAGCCCTGAACAGATGCGCGCTTTGAAACGCTGGCTGAATGATCAATCCGGCCGTGTCAAGATCATTGTCACCTCGGTACCGTTCTTCCCTGATACGGCAGCGGGTGACTCTAGCGACAAGTGGTCGGGTTTTCAGAGGCAGCGGCTGGAGCTCCTTGAGCATATTGAAACCAACCGTATTCGCCGGGTCACGTTTTTCTCGGGCGATGTGCACGCCTCCATGTCCGCCGAACTGATTTCGTCGTCAGGTCTGAAGATTTTGTCCGTGGTGTCCTCGCCGTTCTTCTGGCCTTATCCACACCCGGCGGCCCGCCATTTTAGGCGGACCGGAACCATCGATGGCGGTGCGGCAGGGGTGTTTCGCGTGGCCAATGCAAGTCGAATCATCCGTGATGATAACTTCACGCGTCTTACGGTCTCGCCGAATCGTATCCAGGTGGAGGTGTTCGAACGAAAGGGACGCAAACTGTCGGCGCGGCAACACAGCTTCTAGTCTAGTGACGTCATGGATGGCACGTGGGGTGTGTGCATCAAAGAGGCCGCCATGCGTTGCTTGCTCAAAAAGGAGCAGACACATGTGAGCTCCAAGACAAAAGAATCCCCGCATAAGGCGGGGACGGTACTGCAAAAAGGGAATGAGAAATTACTGTTAAGTCTTATTTCTACGTCGCCCCACCCATCCGAGACCGGCTAGGCCGATGCCATCCCTCGGCCTGAGGTTATGCGGACAGTCTTTTGTATGGGCTTCCCCCAGCTGCCCGCATTGCGGGCATTCCGCCTCACCGCTATAGGTAGCAAGGCGCGCCGGTGTGAGAACCTTGCCCTGTGGCGCCAGACCGGAGACTCTGTTTGATCGCGGCGTGCTGCGGCTGGTCGGTAGTAATTTACTCTCCATTGTTCTTCTGTCCTCCTAATATCGTGAGGGCAGACTACCCTAACCAAAAAGCATGCATTATTTATTCCAGTTTCATATGTTGTTGATTTATAAACATAAAATGTTTTTACGGTCGGCTTTTGACGAAGAAACTGTAAGATTTTCCGACGCTTCCGGAGCGCGATTTTGGCTGCGGGATGTTGGGTTTGACTTGTTATTTAGGCTGAAATTAGCGAAAAAGCCTAACCAAAAAGATGTAAAGTCTTCCGACAGTGCTATTGGATCCCAATCTGGACCAATAAGCGGATAACCTGTCTTTCAATTCTCTCGAGCGTCTTTGAAAGCCGGGTCTTGCCTAATGACCATCCCAAGATGACGCCGGCGGTGTTAGCCACGACGTCGAGGTATTCGGCATCACGGTCTGGGGTGAAGCCTTGCAGAACTTCGAGCACGATACCCATGGCGATGAGCCCCAGAGCTATGATCGGTCGGTGGGAGACGGGGTAGAGTTGCAGGAACCACCACATGAGGGTGCCATAGGCGAGCACGTGAGAGATCCCATAAACGAGCGTCCTTTCGTCTCGGGCGATGGTATCGATAGGGAGCGGGCCTGAACCCAAAGAGAGGTACGTAACCAGGACGACGAGCGCCCACCCGATGGACAACCAAAGTTTACGTAATCTATGTGATGGCCTGGCCGCAGCGGTCATTCGCCAAAGCATAGCAAGACCGCCATAAGGATTCGTGGTCTGTCGCTACGTAGCCAAAAAAACCCCGCACGGGGCGGGGTGGATGTGTAAACAAGACAAACCTAGCTATGAGTTTTTCTTTCTTCGTCGCCCCATCCATCTAAGACCGGGATCAAGAAACCCAAATCGATGTGCCCACTGGACTGTTTTATTTGTAGGGATCGGCCGTAGGTTTCAGATGCCGAGGCTCTACCGTAGCGGCGAAATGGTAACCGCCGCTGAAAAATAAAAGTGGCCGGTGGGAGGCCGAACCATTATGGAGCCCGATGACTTCGCCGACGACAATCCAGTGATCGCCGCCCTCATGAACGTCATGTACCCGGCATGCGAGCGCGCCGATGCAGCCAGCGAGCCGCGGGACAGCGCCGGCTTCCGTCCAGTGGACAAACTCACACTTTGGGGCCTTCACTTGCTCTGAGCCGCCGGCAAAATAATTGGCGAGCACCTCCTGATGCTCGCCCAGGATGTTCAGGGTGAAGTTTCGGCCCTTCTTAAGATAGGACGCCATGCGGCATGTCTTTGACGGGCACACGATGATCAGCGTGGGCTCCAACGACAACGACGTCACGCCATTGGCCGTCATCGCGTGCACCGCTTTGCCCTCGGCGGCGAGTATGACGGTCACGCCCGTGGCAAACAGGCCCATTGTCCTTCGGTATTGAGCGGCGATGCGGCTTTCGTTCCCCGCGGAACCATTGAGCAGGTCTGCCCCGATCCCTCTGAAATAGGTGGTCCAAAACTGCTCCGCCTCGTGCCAGTCATCACGGGGACTTAGTCTTTCGATCTCAAATATGTCGGGGACCAGATGGCGGCTTCTTAGGGTGTTGAACCAGGAGACGAGATGATGCCTGCGTTCATCGCGCAGATGCTCATTGAGCCTTATCGGTAGTGTTTGGGTAGTGGTGCCGACGTACCTGAGTTGGTTATTTTTTGGATCTGCCAAACCGTACACGATCGCTTGCTTGTTGTTCATGGCTCTTACCTCAACTCTCGCCATCATTGCATTGACTGTCAGGGCTCAATCGCTGGAAGTTTGTTCTAATCGCACGCCAATCGTAGACCTAGTGGACTGTAATCACTAGGGTGTGTGCTTTGCTGATTGTCATTCTTAACGTTGTTGTTTTCATGTCGTAACTCCCCTTTCGTTTTTTCTTTGGGTCTATGGTGGGGTCGGCCTGACGAACCAAGAGCAGGCGTCTTAATACCCTCACCCTGCTCATGGTGGTGTGAGGACAGACCGCCCCACTAAAAAGCGTGCATCTTTTATTCCAGTTTCATATGTTGTTGATTTGTAAACACAAACGTTTCTACGCGTACGCACTTGCTGAAGAAATTGTAAAGTTTTCCGACGCTTCCCAAGAATGATTTTCGGGTTGGGATGTAGATCTTCACCAAAAAGAAAGCTGAATTTGGCGGTAAATGCTAACGTGTATGGGTGTAAAGTTTTCCGACGCCCTACTCCGATCTATGCAAACGCCGATACTCCCACGATGGCGTATTGCTGCCATAAGCGCCAATTTGCTTACCACGGCCCTACAGATTGCAATCGCCACCAGGGCAATAACCATGACACTGGCTTTGAAGAGCCGGTATTGGTTTTCGGTCATTTATGTAGGCCCACGTGGCGAGCGACGCTCACGCTCGTGATGACCCCAATCCAACGCAATGCCAAGCACGATAGCGAGCATTGCCCAAACCAAGAAGACCGCCAAGAGAAAGTCCAAGGCATCTCTGCCATGGGGCAGACCAAGCCCGAGCGGGACAAGCCACAGCAGCGAGAGTCGGTCGAAATAGTGCGACAGGGCCAATAACGTCCAGATACTCATAAGAACAATAACGACAGAGCACCCCATAACGGTGAACCTGCGTCCAGGGAGAAAAGCAGAGGCAAAGAGACCAATAACAACAGCTGGCAGGCCGATTACCGCAACGGCGAGAAGGAAAAGTAAAAGTGGTTCTATCGCCATAGCGCTCTCTCAAGCGTAGCGAGGCCACTAAGATACACCGATCGCCTGCATAGGGACATTGACGCTTCGTCATTAACGATAT
>JBHIDJ010000157.1:0-6745 GCA_046760105.1 Acidiferrobacterales bacterium
CGTCACAGCCGGCGGCACACGGGAAGCATATCCGTGAACCGTGAGTCGTGATCCGTTAGTGGTGCAGTGACTTTGTGGTCTTGTGCCCCTTTACTTAAGCCGACGCGTGAAGGCCTGGGTGGCGGGGTCGATCCTTCTTGGCATCTCGGCCAGCATAGCAAGCAGCTCCCTCGGGGCATAAAGACGGTCGGATCGGTCCTCTGTCGCATGTTTCATTCAAAAGGTTCTCCTCAAAAGGCACCCAGTTGAAAGGAAGGGTCTATAACAGCATGGGGCCTATCCAAAAGGGCTGCCGCAGCCCGAAGAGCCCTGGGCTGCGGCCTGAAAAGGGCGTGTCTGAAAGGCATCTCGGTGCATTCGTTTCGGGGGATAGGTCCGTTTTATCCCGTACCCAAATAGGTACAAGCAAGCCTTGACAAATGTACCAAATTAGGTACACTCTCCCCTGTGAAGGACGTCACCTGGCACGGCGACTCAAGGGAGGTCGTCAGGGGTTTTCCAGAACAAGCAAGAAAAGATCTCGGCGCCGAGTTGATGTTGCTTCAGCTCGGTGAGACGCCGCTTCACAGTCGCCCGATGCCCTCGGTCGGCCGGGGGGTGTGGGAGATCAAAGTGCGGGATGAGAGCAAGCAATACAGAGTGTTTTACGTCGTGAAAAGGCGCGAGGCCATCCATGTGCTGCACGCCTTCGAAAAGACATCACGGAAAACCGCTAAAGCGGATATCGAATTAGGTAAGCAGAGGTTGAAAGAAGTCTAGAGGATAGCATCATGGCACACGTCACCAAGGGTAATGTGTTTCGCGATCTTGGCTTTGATCGAGAGGAAGCCGAGGATTTGGCGATGCGTACTTACCTCATGGCCGAGCTGCGTAAATTTATCAAGAAGCACAAGATGACACAGGCAGAAGCGGCAGAGTTTTTTGGCATCCCAAGACCTAAGATCAGCTACATTCAGAACGGCAAGATCGATAAGCTCTCGATTGATTATCTCGTTCGTCTCCTATCCAAGACGGGCGGTCGGCTCAACTACTCGTTCAAACAGCCGACGAAAAAGCAGGTCGAAGCGGCACGCGATGCTGCATAGTTAGCGGGGAAGCTCCTTGGCGTAACGATTTTGGACGTCCTCACGGCCCGGTCGCTGCTCATACCGCTGTCTGCAGATATGGCCTCATGACATTCGCCATGCGGCCGATCTTTGCGTAGCGCCAGAGATCGTCGTTGCTGCATTTCAAAACCTGTTCCGCAGTTGTCGATCCATTGATTATGTGTATAAGTATGGACATTTATTGTTATATGCCAATAGTAATACACAGAGCTGCCGCACCCCGCAGATTTGCTTGGTTCTGCTCAGGCGTGGGACGGGAGCGTAAGCTCTTGAATTATTGGCGCGCCCAGAGAGATTCGAACCCCCGACCACCTGGTTCGTAGTGAGCGACTGCCTGGGGTTGGGAATCATGCGGTCCTCCAAGACTACAGGGTCGTTATTCGGGGCCCTATCGTGTCAGACCTTTATACAACGCGGGGCGGAGATCATCGATGTAGTTGAATCGTGCTTTGACGCGGGTACGTTCGGCGAGATTCAGTTCAGCAATAATCAGCTCCTCTGAGGAACCTGCGCGCGCAATATCAGCGCCGTCAGGTCCACATACGCAGCTTAGCCCGGTGTATTCGATATCGTCCTCCTGTCCACAACGATTGGCATAGGCGATAAACAGCTGGTTCTCGAAAGCGCGAGTGGATACAAGCGAACGCGCAACGTTGTCGTAAGGCTTCATCAGCGCCGTCGGTACAGCGACCAGATCGATATCCGCCATTGCATAGGCGCGGACGGTTTCAGGAAACTCGATGTCGTAGCAAATCAGCAGCCCGATTCTTAGCCCGTCGAAATCTACGCTCATCAATTCCTGTCCAGGCGCAAAGGCGCCCTTTTCCATGAGACCGAACAGGTGAGTCTTACGATAGTTGGCGAGCGTCCGTCCGTCGTGTCCTATTAATAGTGCCGCATCGTAGATCTTGTCTCCCGACCGCTCAGGGTAGCCGTAGAGCACCGCGATTCCCAGTTCCTGCGCGATTCCCGCCACACGGCGCGCCGACGTACCGTCTGCGGGTTCAGCTAGGCTGGAAATGGCCTCACCGATGTTGTAACCGGTGAGAAACATCTCCGGGCAGATCAGCAAACTCACTCCCTCGCGAGCAGCGGCAGCTGCCGCCTCGCGCAGCGTTGCCAGATTACGAGCTGCGTCGCAGGGCGTGCCCGGACTTTGGTGAATTGCAATCTTCATACAAGATCCAACGATTTACTTCTGGGTATCACCGACCCAGGCGCCAAGCAGTCTGGGCAGATTGCCGAAACGTGCGATAAGCCCGAATACTATCGTTGCCAGGAGCACGAAAAACACGGTCACGCAAGCCATTACCGGTGTATAGCCATATCTCAGACTGTTGAAGATCTTGATGGGAAGCGTCTCCACCGTGAATCCCGCCACCATGTAGGCGACGATATACTCGTTCAGACTTAATACGAACGCGAAGGCGTAGCCCGAGATCAGGTACGGCCGCACCAAGGGGAGGGCCACGGTCAAGAACACTTGACGATTATCGGCTCCCATGGATCGCGCCGCCTCAACGACTTCTCTGTCAATGGACTCAAGGCCCAGCGAAATAACCACCAGCGGTAAGGCGACAAAAAAGATGCCGTGCGAAATGATCACGGCGGGCAACTGGCCATACCAGCCCAGTGTGATCCAGAAGATCAGAAAACCTAACGCAGTGATAACCGGTGGTAACAAGAACGGCGCAACGCCAAGTGTGAATAGAACACGCGCATAGAAAATCCGATAACGCCACAAAAAATAGGCAAGGGGTAAAGCAACAGAAAGCGCCACGAGCGCAGAGGTGCTGGCGATAACCAGGCTGTTCTTTACCGCCAGCAGCCATGACTGCTCGGAAAAAAGCTCACCGTACCAGCGAAGCGAAGTGCCTTCGGGCGGGAAGAACAACACTTTTTTAGCGTTAAGGGAAACGCCACCAACAACCACTAGCGGTGCCAGGAGAAACGCGACGATGGTGCCCAGAAATCCAATGCGCAACATGCCAATCACCGCCGTGCCTCCCGCCCCTTACCAAGCAGCAATGTCAGGCTCACGAGGGCAAGGCTTACCAACATGAGAAAAATTGCCATCGCCGCCGCAAAAGGTATGTTCGACTGGAAAATCGCCTGGTCGGTGATCAAAACCGACAGCGTCCAGTGTTGCGGTCGCCCCAGTACTTGGGGAAGAAGGAACGCACCGAGAGTGAATACGAACATCAGGATTAGGGCGGCGGCAATCGCATTGCGAAGCACCGGTACCACTACCGTGAAAAAGGCGCGTACCGGCGACGCTCCCATCATCCGCGCCGCTTCCGGCAGCTCGGGATCTAGACGCGATAGTGGTGGATACAGGACCAGTACCGTATATGGGAATCCCAGATAGACCAAGCCAAACAATAGAGCGACGAATCCAGGCGTCCATGCTATTGATTGATCCATCAGCCCGATCCAAACCAATAGATTCGACACGCCCGCGGTTCGTGACAACAGCGTAGACCATGCAAACCCGATAATTACTTCCGACAACGATAACACCGAGAGCATAAGAACCAACATCACTATCTGGGCACGTTGCTGCATGCGAGTAAGCAAATAAGTAAATGGAAAACCTATGGTTACACAGACGACCGCAGCGAGGCCGGCGGCGAACAACGAGAACCCGAGGATTCTGACGAAGAAGGGGGTGAAGAAACGCTCGTAGCTCGCGAGCTCGAAACCGGGTTCATAGAAACCTCCTTCCACCCGATGAAAGAAACTCACAGCGAACATGATCATGAAAGGCGCGAGGAAGAATATTCCAAGCATCAGCGCGGGGTACATGGCCGTCGCCTGTGTCTTCAGACTCGTAGGCTTTTGCTCAATCATGACGGTAATAAAACGCGGGCAGCCGACGGCAACTCAACGGTTACCTGGTCACCTTGTCCGCAATGGGGTCGATCCTTAGGCGTCGTGATGCACGTCACCGTCACGCCACCGCAATCGACCGAAATCTCGACGCTTGCTCCCAAGTCACGGATAAAGCTGATGGTTCCCGGGAGACGATTCTTTCCTGTCTGCTCACCCGCATGTACATGTACCTCCTCCGGGCGCACAGAGAGCACAACCTTGGCGTTTAGGGATAGGTTGTCAGGCGAGTCGCCAACTTCTAAGTCAACACCGGCCACCGAGATTTTGTTTTCCGCGGCCACGTTGCCATTAAGGAGATTCGTCGTACCAATGAAGCTGGCGACAAACGTATTTGCTGGATTGCGATAGATGTCGAGCGGTGTCCCGACCTGCTGGATTCGTCCATGCTCCATGACCACCACGATATCAGCCATCGTCATCGCCTCGCGTTGGTCATGGGTAACCAAGATCGTTGTTATACCGAGTCGCTGCTGTAGTAGACGCAGCTCTACCTGCATGGTCTCCCGCAACTTCGCGTCGAGCGCGGAAAGCGGTTCATCCAGCAAAAACAGTTTCGGCTCGAGCGCAAGGGCGCGTGCCATCGCCACACGCTGGCGCTCGCCTCCTGACAGCTGGGACACATGGCGCTCGGCGACGCCTGGCAACCGCACGAGGTCCAGGAGCTCTTGGATCCGCTGCCGCCGTTTTGCACCGTCCACCCTGCGGATGCGCAGCCCGTAAGCGATGTTGTCACCCACGGTGAGGTGGGGGAACAACGCCAGCGTTTGAAACACCATGCCAAAGTTTCGTTCATGAACCGGCATCCCAGTAACGTCAATGCCGTCGAGCACAACGTGCCCTTTCGAAGGGGATTCGAGCCCGGCGATCAGACGTAACAGGGTCGTCTTGCCGCAGCCGGAGGGTCCAAGCAGGCAGACAAACTTACCCTCAGGAAAATGCACGCCCACATCGGCGACCGCGGTCACCGATCCGAATGACTTTGTAATGCCTTCGAGCGTTAATCCAGACATGCCCAGCCCAGCGACAAGTCTATCGATGAGCAGTGCGATATTGAACCGTGGGGTGAAAAAATGGACCGGAGGCCGGTATCCCGGCCTCCACTCCCTTACGGCGTTATAGGACTAACCGACGATCATTTCGGTCCATTTCTGGTTCAACCAATCGCTGCGTGCATCGTGCATGTCGTAGCGTGGAATAATCGGCTCGATGTCGCTTGCGACCGCCCCAAACTCCTCATCCGTTAAATCCAAAGACTGACGCTTTACGGTCGGCGCCGTCCCGACCTTGCGTGAAAGCTTGGCCTGGATCTCGGGCTGGCACATATAATTGATAAAAACATGTGCCTCATCCAGTTTTTTCGACGCCTTGGTTACGGACCAGGAGCCCGAATCAAGCACACCGCCTTCCTTGGGGAACGTAGACCGTACGGGCTGACCGTCCGCGGCTGCAATCCCGGTTACGTCGTGGTAATACTGTCCCATCGGGATCTCACCGGCCTGCAAGGCCTGCTGGAATTGGCCCTCGTCTCGGTACCAGATATTAACGTTCGGCTTGACCTCGGCAAGCTTGTTCATCACCTTCAAAATACCTTCTTCGGTGTCGAGTACTTTGTCGCCGCCGAAAAAGGTTTTGGCCGTGATTTCAAGCAAGAATGAGTTGCTAACCAGAGCAAGAAGTCCTAGGCGATTCTTGTTGCGCGAATCCCAGAGTTCGGCCCACGATGTCGGTGCCTTCGGGTAGACCTTGGTGTTGGTGACCAGGGTGATGTACCAAGACACCGCGCCGATGCCGTTCACCCGCCCGTCTGGATAGCGGTGGACGAAGTGCGGGAGGACGAATTTGGCGTTAGACAACTTGCTTTCGTCCAGCCCTGCCCACAGTTTGGATTTTTGTCCCTTCAGCCGAGGCACCTGAGCCATCATCGAGACGTCGGCCGGGGCAACGCCGGCTCTCGCCGCGGTCTGGAGCTGGACCAGCCAGGCTTCCCCGGTCGGCTCTGCCACGGACTCGATCGCGATGCCCGTTTCCTTGGTGAAATCCGGGTAAATGTGCTTGTCAAAAGAGTCCTTGAAGTATCCGCCGTACGTACCTATCTTGAGCGACTTCGCCGCCCGCACGTGTATCGCCGGAAAGCCGAGCGCCGCCGTTCCCACGAGTGCGGTGGTCCCTTTAAGAAATCTACGTCTACTGGATGAATGGTCTTGCGACTTCTTGGGTTCTTTTAGCATGGCTCCCCTCCTCCGCTGACAGATATGGTCAGCGATTTTTGATATGACCTGTTAATCGTCCCTCTGCCTAGAAGGGTATCCATGTTACACCTCTCGGCACATTTTCGGCACAGTGCGAGGCACATTTGTGGCACACACACAAGTAAAACGCTGAGTTTTTGAGAATGTAGTTGCCTTAAGATCTGGCGACCACGGTCGATCCTTCGCTTATCTTATAGCTTCCGGCCCTGCGCAGGCCGTTACGTTTTGTCTTCCTCATCCACCCTTTTCAACCGGATAGCCCGCCGCCTTCCACTCCTGAAACCCGTCCGCGAAGTAATAGACCTTTTGGAATCCCCAGGTTATTGCCTGCGCGCTGGCGTTGGCTGCATCGCGTTCGTCCCCGCCACTGCTGCTGCTGTAAATGACAATCTCCTGGCGCTTGTCCACGATCTCCAGAAGCCGCACTTCATTGAACTCGAATACCGGGTAATAAGTCCCAAAACTCGCACGAAGGTAGTCGGCACCCGGAATGTGACC
>JBHIDJ010000158.1:0-6672 GCA_046760105.1 Acidiferrobacterales bacterium
CTCACGAATCGTCATTCCATACCAGCTGTCCTATATCAGTAAAATCGTAACCGCCCAACAGTTGTGCCAGCCGTTGACACTCCGGGCCTTTGAGATGATCGAGCAATTTCTGGAACAGTGTGCGAAAGTAAATACCGCGGTACAAAGCAAAATCATATGCCTCCCACCCAATCGACAAGAAATCGAGCCCAAACTCAGCCGCGGCAGCGCGCACACCGGGCGCCACGTCCGCATGCTCCATAGCGATCAGCGATGCCGCTTCGCGCTCCGAGAACGCGCGAGCCGTGACCCGCAGGTTAGACGGGTCAACGCTGTGCTGCGCGAACGTTTCTTTAAGAAAGCGCTGGGACCCTGCTCCCTCTTGTCGCATCGCCCAGCGTACCTGGGGTGCAAACAGATTGTTGACATCCTCTGAAGGTCCCCAGAAGCCTGGTGCAATAATCAACCCTTGTTCTCGACAGAAGGCGCGTACAAGGATCCAGTCGTGATGTTGGGGGTACTGGCGAATGAGAGCCGGGTGGCGATTACGACTCTCACTGGCCGGTCCCCAGTGCATGCCGCAGATATCTGCGCGGTGGCGGGCGAGCAGTGACAGGCCTAACTGGGTCCCAGTGCAGCTGTAGCTAATGAGCGCCCGCGCCTGAATCTCGTTGCTCAACTGGATGACAGCCCGATAAACGAGCGGATCATCACTTCCGGCCAGCACCATGCGGTCGGTCAGCAAACCGCCGTGAGTCGATTCCAACATCCACTGATCCACTAAATCACGGGGGAACAACCATTTACCGGTCACTTTGGTGGCGGGAATCTTTCCCTCGCTAACCAATGCATACACCTTCTTTTCGTTTAGATGCAGATACTCGGCCACCTGCTTCACGCTCATGAACCGCGGTGCATCGTCCGTCGATGCTGGTCTAACGGTGGACCTACTCGCACTTTCAACGACGGAAACGGCAGAAGTGCTTGACGTATGCTTGTCAGCGTATGACTGCGTCATGCGTGAGCCTTGAAACTTCTCGTGTTGTTGGTCACCTTAAGCCTGATCTTTGATCTATGTTAGTTGTGCTTTTACCGGTAAACGGGCGCCTGCCGCAAGTCTTGGCAAAGGTTACTGCGGGTTCAGGTGTATCGAGGTGGGTGCAAAATATGTACCTTGCGTTACAAACAGGTTTTGTGAGCTACGTCCCTATATTTGGCTAAAGAGCTGTTCGCCAGCACACACCACAGTGGGTCAAATTGACCCATGGTATCGGGCTATGGTTCAATTTGTACCATGTCGGCACCTTAAGTTCGCGGCCAGCATTCCCGAGCGTGGTCTTATTTCGCCACCATTGCGACTGGTATGCAAATTGCTGTACCGTTTTATCTTAAGGCCGTCATTACCGTGAACCGATTTGGCGAAGGGCCTTATGCCGCCTAGCGAACAACATAGCCTATCACCTTCACGCTTTCCCGTGTCTGTTATTGTCGAGCGGCAACAGGAGCAACACGGTCGCTGGTCCCTGTCGCGGTGGGAGGCGGTGGGTGTGGTCGCCGGCGAAGACACGGCCGGGCAGGACATACAAAGAACCGTTATCCGTTCGGACGACGTGGGCGAACAATATCTCTGGACCGGGTTTACGGTAGAGCTATACAAGGACGGCGCAGAAGGTTACTGGACCAACCTGGTTGGCAACACACCATCTCTGTACGTTGTCTGCCGCGAGGAAGATGACGAGGAGCTGACCCCGTTTTTGGTCACGGCGGATTGCGGGGAGGCCGGGATGCACCAGGAAATCGACGATACTGTATTTTCCGTGCCGATGCCACGGGAGGTCCACGAATGGGTGGAGCGGTATGTGGTTGAGAATTACGTGCCGCAGGAAAAGAAGAAACGTAAGCGGAAAAACTGGCTGGAAGATTCAATCTATGTTCAAGGACCGCAAGGGCAAAAACCTGGTCGTCGGTGACCGACCCGACCCGGCGAGGCCGGACGAAGGGTTTCTCGGACGTTGGTCGCGGCGTAAAGCGACGGCGCGCACGCGCCAGGACAAAAAAGAAGAGCGGCCCGCCGTTGGCGAATCAGCAGCGGATGCCACGTTGAAGGCGGAAGCAGCACAACCGGTCGAGCCAAAGACCGACGCCGATATGCCACCAATTGAAACTCTGGATGAAAACAGCGACTACAGTGGATTTTTGTCGCCCAACGTGAGTAACAAACTTCGGCGCCTGGCTCTACGCAAGCTGTTTCACATGTCCGGCTTTAACATCAGAGACGGGCTGGACGATTACGACGAGGACTACACAACATTCGAGGCGCTGGGCAACACTATAACAGCGGATATGCGGCATCAGATGGAGCGCGAAAAAGAAGAGGCACGCCAGCGCTTGGCGGAAGAAGAAGCGGCTGAACCTACGGACGCACAGGCAGCTGAACCGACGGAAGAGCGCGAACGGATCGATGTGGCGGCTACCGACGACGACTCCGCGAACGATGCGCCAGGCGACAAAACGGAACCGGACAACGAGGACGGTGAGGTGACGCCCACAAACGGGTGACGCCATGAACGACGAAACGACATCCGCCGCCGAGGAAGCAGGCTCCGTAGTCGTTCGCCTCCCAAGCAATACAGCAAATGGGCGGGCGCGGGAAACGGCGCTCAAGTCGGCAGGCATCGGTGCCAAAACATCCACCTCGCTTGTGGGATACCGATCGTCCGGGGACCTTTTAGTTATTGATAAGTTTCGGTCCGTGGACGACGAGGAACGTGCTGTACAGTTAGCGGAAACGCTTAGTAATCGGTTGCGATGCACCGTGCTCATCGGCGGTCTGGCGCAAACTGAACCTGAGCAACGCGGCGATTCGGGTTTGTCGACAAACGGCATTACCGTCGCAGTAGGGCGATTAGCTCAGCTCACTGGTCATCTGGGGCAATTTACCGCGTACCTTTCTGTCGAGGGTGGTCAGGTTAATTTGGCCCAATACCTCAGGACAGGGCGAGAGCACTTTGACTTGGTGCTAGATCTGACGGTCCCTCCATACTTCCGTCAAGACACCTTACCGCTGGGGTATTACGCGCCTGGTGACAATGCGGAAGCGCTAGGCCGGGCGCTCGCAGAACTCCCCGAAATGGTAGGCGAGTTCGAGAAACCCAAGTTCTTCAACTACGACCCCGACATTTGCGCACATGGTAATCGCGGTGTGACGGGCTGCACTCGGTGTCTCAATGTTTGTCCGACCATGGCCATTAGTTCTATTGGCGACAAAATCGAGGTCGATCCGTACCTGTGTCAGGGCGGTGGAAGCTGTGCTACGGCCTGCCCCACGGGGGCCATCACGTACGCCTACCCTGCCGTGAGCGATTTGCTTGATGCTGTGCGTGGCGTGGTCAAGGGTTATCGCCAGGCGGGCGGAACACGGCCATCGCTGCTATTTCATGATGCTGAAGCTGGCAGGCAAGCACTCACCCGCGTTGTGACCCAACTCCCAGATCACATTATCCCTTTCGAGGTCGAGGAAGTGGGCGCCGTTGGTATGGACACCTGGCTTGCTGCCTTGGCGTACGGGGCTACGCACGTGGTGTTACTTGCGACACCAGCCGTGCCGGCGTCGGTACGCGGTGAACTCGCGGCACAACTGGAATATACAGCGGCGATCTTAGAGGGTATGGGCCATTCCCGAGAGCGGCTGCAACTCGTTGCGCCCGAACATGACGCTGAGTTACTCGAGACACTGCAAGGGTTGCCGCCTCAGCCCGAACTCCGGCCGGCAAGCTTTGCCGGCTTGAATGAAAAACGGACCACGATTCGTCTTGCAGTCGACCATTTGTATGGACAGGCCCCAACCCCAACGGCAGTGGCTGCGTTGCCCGCGGGAGCACCTTTCGGTGAAATCGAAGTCGATCGCGCAGGGTGTACATTATGTATGGCCTGCGCTTCAGTGTGCCCGCACTCGGCATTATCCGATGGCGCCGAGTTACCTCAACTGCTTTTCGATGAATGGAACTGTGTCCAATGTGGGCTGTGCGCGACCGCGTGTCCGGAGAACGTAATCACCCTGGCGCCACGTTTTATCTATGACTCCGAAATGCAACGGGCGACGCGCACCTTGAATGAAGAAGCCCCGTTCTGCTGCATCGTTTGCGGCAAGCCGTTCGCCACACAGAGCATGATGACCAAAATCCAGGAAAAGCTAAAAGACCACTGGATGTTTAAAGCACCCGAGAATGTGCGACGCATGCAAATGTGCGAGGACTGCCGAGTAAAGGACATGTTCATGCAGGAAGGCGGCATGACCGACGTACACAGAAAACCATAGATGACGATGGGTCAAAATGGGTCATCTGGATCATTCTGACCCACAGTGTCAGGAGTGAATCTAAAATTAAGGAAAGGACTACCCAGAATCTACCCTTCTTTCCGTTTTTTTCCGAACAACCCTGGCGTATTTCTTGCTGTTCAAATGAATGGGTTCGTGTGTCCTTTGGGACCATACGAGAACCTATGATGAATGAGCAAGTCATTCCGGCAGACAAAATAAGCAAGGCTGACGATGCGATGGAGGTGGTTGCCGATGAGGCAATCCGTGCCAATACCTACTCTCTTCTGGCGACTTTGCTGGCCAACCCACCCTCCAGCGACGTGCTCCATCTACTCAAACAGATCGAAGTGCCTCAGGACAACGGTGGCAGCGGAATGGCCGCCGTGTGGCAAACACTCCGGCTGGCAGGAGAACGCGCGACCGTAGCGGCGCTTGAAGACGAGTACCATGACCTATTTATCGGGCTCGGACGTGGGGAGTTGGTCCCTTACGGTTCGTGGTATATGTCTGGCTTCCTGATGGACCGGCCACTCACTGTCCTGCGCCAGGACCTGGCAGCGCTCGGATTTGAACGCCAGGAGGATGTGCACGAACCGGAAGACCACGTGGCTGCACTGTGCGAGACCATGAGTTTAATCATCGACAGCCGCGACGAGATCCCGTTTGACACCCAGCGGAAGTTTTATGGTGACCATGTAGTACCGTGGGTGGGAAGATTCTTCAGTGACCTGCAGGAGGCCAAATCGGCGCGCTTTTATCGGGCGGTGGGCCAGTTTGGTGAACAGTTTATCGAGATCGAAAAACAGTATCTCAACATGCTGACGTGAGACTTGGGAGTAGTGATTAGCTTAACGTGTTTCTTTAGTGCTACTGAGGACTAAGTGACGACTAACCTAGGAGAGCGTTATGAGTAAAAAACGAGAGCCAGTGAAGAGGAGCCGTCGTGAGTTCCTCAAAGGAGCAGCAGTCGTAGGCGGTGCCGCGACGTTGGCCGTAGTGGCCAAAGGGGGTGCTGCCGACGTGCAGGATGCAAACAAGGCGGTAACGACCCCCGAAAAATCGAAGGGCTATCACGAAACACCACACATTCGGGCGTACTACGAAAAGGCACGGGCCTAAATGCCTTTCGTGCGTAACTCGTTTGTTGGTTTAGATCGGTCCTGAATAGGAGATTGAGCCATGAAGTTGATCAAAAAGAAGGCTTCAGCAATACCGTCCGGTCAGCCCCGTTTTTCGGGTGATGCTATTGACCGGCGCGCCTTCTTGCGCCGTTCCGGCCTAGCGCTGGGCGGTGTCGTGGTGGCGACTACGCTGCCGCCTTTCATGATGAAGAAGGCGCAAGCGAAGGTCAATCCACCCAAAGAAGGTGTAGAGACAACGACAGTAAAGACCATCTGTACCCACTGTGCGGTGGGCTGCGGCATTTATGCCGAGGTTCAAAACGGCGTATGGACCGGGCAGGAGCCCGCCTTTGACCATCCCATTAGCTTGGGTGCCCACTGCGCCAAGGGCGCGTCGGTGCGCGAGATGGGCCATGGTGAGCGCCGTCTGAAGTATCCCACCAAGCTCGAAGGTGGCAAGTGGAAACGCATCTCGTGGGATCAGGCGATCAACGAGATCGGTGACCAGATGCTGAAGATTCGCGAGGAGTCCGGCCCCGACTCGGTGTACTGGCTGGGCTCGGCGAAATATAGCAACGAGCAGGCCTATCTGTTCCGCAAGTTCTATGCAATGTGGGGCAGCAATAACGGGGACCACCAGGCGCGCATCTGTCACTCGACCACGGTCGCCGGTGTGGCCAACACATGGGGTTATGGCGCCATGACCAACTCCATGAACGACATCCGCCACAGCAAGGCGATCCTGCTCTGCGGCGGCAACCCGTGCGAGGCGCACCCCGTTTCCCTGCAGCATATCTTCTATGCCAAGGAACGCGGGGCGAAGTTCATCGTGGCCGATCCACGCTTCACGCGTACGGCGGCGCATGCCGATCACTACGCGCGTCTCCGCCCGGGGACCGACGTACCGTTCGTCTGGGGCATGCTCTGGCATATCTTCCAGAACGGCTGGGAGGACAAGGAGTTTATCCGCCAGCGTGTCTGGGGCATGGATCAGATCCGCGAGGAGGTCGCCAAGTGGACCCCGGACGAGGTCGAGAACGTGACCGGCGTGCCGGAAGCGGATGTCAAGAAGGCCGCCCAAATTATGGCCGAGAATCGTCCCAGCACGTTCATCTGGGTCATGGGCGGGACGCAGCACACCATCGGTAACAACAACACGCGTTCGTACTGTGTGTTCCAGCTCGCGCTCGGCAACATGGGCGTATCCGGCGGCGGTACCAACATCTTCCGCGGCCACGACAACGTCCAGGG
>JBHIDJ010000159.1:0-6640 GCA_046760105.1 Acidiferrobacterales bacterium
TCAGAGCCGGCCATCGTAGGCGTGCTGTGGGATACGGCAGGCAATAATAGTAAACGTCTGGCGGTCAACGGCCGCCTCGAACTCCCGTGCAAGCTCGTCGCGATTGTGGGCCAATGCACCGTAGCCACCCAGTGCCTCCGCTACCGCAGGAAAATTCGTGCCACCGAAGTCGACACCCAGATTTGGAAAGCCCGCATTGCGTTGCTTCAGCTCGATCAGCCCAAGCGACTCGTCTACGAACACGACGATGACTAGCGCAAGTTGGAGGTCGCGCAGCGTTGCGAGCTCACCGAGTATCATCTCCAGACCCGCGTCCCCAGTAAATGCGACGACCTGACGTTGAGGCTCGCTCAGTTTGAAACCGATGGCCAACGGTAGCGCGCTTCCCATGGCGCCCAGTGCGTCTGATTGCAAAAGCGTCTGCGGCTGATAACACTCCCACACCTGGCTCAGCAGGATTCGGTGTGCACCACTGTCCACTGTGGCCACACCGTCGCGCGGTAAAACACAGCGAGTGGTATCGACGACTGCTGCTGGACCCCATTCTTCGTCAGCACCGAAGGCGGACCTCAAGGCAGTTCGCACCGCTTTGGGCTCGCCACCCGACCACGTCTCGTGCGGTTCGACACCAGCGCGCAATGCCTCCAACCCTGCCCCAACATGTCCGACAAAACTGACGCGCACCTGATGTACGTAGTGCGTGTTGAGGACGGACGTGAACTCTACAACTGGTGTGTGACGATCCCAGGGATCGCGCCAGCCCATGCGCATTTCGATCGGGTCATAACCAACTAGCAGGATTAAGTCGCTCTGCTTGACTAACGGAAGCAACAACTTGTCTGCCGTCGGCGACAATCCAGCACCGCCAAGACACAAGGGATGGTCCTCGCTTAGCACTCCCTTCGCCTTGTACGTTGTAATGAGCGGAATACCGTAATCTTGCGCCATGGCTGCCACCGTCGATGCCGAGCGGTGGTGGAGCACATCGACACCGGCGATCATCAGTGGCCGCATCGCTCCTTTTAGATAATGCCGAGCGGTTTCAAGCTCACTGCTCGCAGCCGGTGACACCGGCGCTGGGCGCACGCGGTGCACGCGAGTTGTATCCGGCTGCGGACTCCCGGCCAAACCGACTGGCACGTCGATGTGGACGGGTCCTGGTTGATCATCGAGCGCAATCGAAACGGCCTTGTCGATCACTACGTCGACGGCACCATCCACAGCAGTGAAGCTTGCTTTGGTGATGGGCGCTAATAGCGTGCGGTGATCGAAGACCTGGTGTGTATAGGTAAGCGCATCAGCGGCGTTGACACAGCCGGTGAGAAAAATCAGGGGCACACGATCCTGCATGGCATTGGCGATCACAGTCGCCGCATTGGCCACACCGGGGCCGAGCGTCGCGAGCAACACACCAGGCGCTCCATTGCTATGGAAGACGCCCTCCGCCATAAAGCCTGCACAGTTCTCGTGCTTGGTTAGGACGAACTTGATACCGGCGCTCGATAGTGCGTTCATAAGCGTCAACACTTCCCCTCCGGGAATGCCGAAGGCGTGACGGCAACCGGCAGCAAACAGCCGTCGCGCAATAATGTCGGCGGCAGTAGGCATGGTGCTTCGGGTATCAGTTCCCCCGCTCCGTCAAGTAGCCGTCGCGGGTCTGCGGGAGTTTACGGCCCAGTAATTGCGACGCGATCACGGTGCGCAGGATTTGCGCAGTCCCGCCGCCAATGGTGAACATGCGCGCATCCCGTACCATGCGCTCCAGGGGTAAGTTGCGTGAGTAGCCCGCCGCACCGAACACTTGGAGCGCATCGTTGGTTACTTTGATTGCCATCTCGGACGCGAACACCTTAGCCTCCGCAGCCTCGGTGATATCGGGGAAACCCGTTCCCGCACCCACCACCGCTGTGTGGATCAGCAATCGCGCGGCTGTGACTTGAGTATGCATGTCGACAAGCATCCATTGCAGTCCTTGAAACTCGCAGATGGGGCGGCCGAACTGCTCTCGCTGTTGGGCATAGTCGAGCGCGAGCTCATATGCCCCGGCGGCAATGCCCAAAGCGACGGTCGCGGCACCCACACGCTGAGCGTTATAGGCGTTCATTAAGCTGGCGAAACCGCGTCGAATACCCTTGGGCGGAATTAGCACCATGTCCTCGGCGATCTCGAGATCCTCGAAGATTATTTCGGTTTCGGGAATCCCCCGCAGTCCCATCGCCGGCTCGCGCGCGCCGATGATGAGTCCCTTGGCTTGGTCACGCACCGCGATAAAGCCACCGATCCCCTGCTCAACCCCATTTTCGAAAACGCGCGCGAAAATAAGGTGCAGCTTGGATACGCCGCCACCTGTGATCCAATGTTTACTGCCGTTTAGCACATATCGATCGCCCTTGCGGTCTGCGCGCGTTTTCATCTGTGTCGCGGCGCTGCCCGCACCGGGTTCGGTGATACAAATCGCAGGCTTGTCACCACCCAGGACCAGTCCGGCGGCGAGCTCTTTCTGTGGCTTTGTACCGTACTTCATGATGGCGCCGATAGCGCCCATGTTGCCCTCAACGACGATACGCCCCGTGACACCACATACCTTCGCCATCTCCTCGATCACCAGGGCTGCATCCAGGTAAGTCAAGCCAAGACCGCCATATTCTTCGGGGATCGTCATCCCCATATATCCCGCCTCGGTCAACGCCTTCACGTTATCCCACGGATACTCCTCCGAACCATCGATCTCTGCCGCACGCGGAGCGATTTCTTTTTGCGCCAACTTTCGGGCGCTTTGTTGCAATGCTCTTTGGGTTTCGGTTAGTTCAAACATTTTTTCTACCGAAGTAGCAAGTAACAAGTTGCAAGTAGCAAGGCATAGGTGTCGCTCGCGGACACCGATGAGGACGATACAAGCCAAACTTCAGAGAATCTGGCTCAAAAACTCCTTGGTGCGCGGATCCTTGGCCTCTTTGAAGAAGGTCGCGGGTGGCCCGTGCTCGACGATGATGCCCCGGTCGGTAAAGTAAATGTGATCGGCCAACTCCCGGGCGAAGCCCATCTCATGCGTCACTAGCATGCAGGTCATGCCGTCTTCGGCCAGCTCCTGAATCGTAAACAGCACTTCTTTCACGGTCTCCGGATCCAACGCTGACGTGACTTCATCGAACAACATGATGTCGGGATTCATCGCCAGCGATCGGGCAATGGCGACGCGCTGCTGCTGGCCACCGGATAGCTCACCCGGATAGCTGTTCTCCTTGCCTTCCAGCCGCACCTTTTTGATGAGCCGATACGCCCGTTCTTCCACTTCCGTCTTGTCCTGTTTGAGCACATGGATCGGCGCCATCATGATGTTCTCGAGTGCCGTCTTGTGCGGAAACAGGTTGTACTGCTGGAACACCATGCCGACCTTCTTGCGCAGTTCCAGTTTGTTCAGGTTCGTATCGTTGACCTCCTGGCCTTCTACTTTTATGGAACCCTTGTCAATCGGATTAAGGGCGTTAATACATCGAATCAGGGTTGACTTGCCGGAGCCCGACGGACCGATGATGCAGATCACCTCTCTTTTCATGACATCGAAAGAGATGCCCTTAAGCACCTCAAGATCGCCGAACGACTTATGCACGTCTTTCAGGCTTACCATCGGCTGATCTTTGGTCCAGTGCACTCGATGCTGCGCTGTAGCTGCTGACTGCCGACTCATGGCCTATCACTCCAGGTCCGGTGATTGGTCATGAGTAACTCGTGATTCGTATCTCCGCATTTGCAAATCACCAGTCACGAATCACTAGTCACCAGTCACTATCTAAATGTTCACCGCGTACTTACGCTCAAGGCGTACTGTCCAGCGCGCGATCGGATAACAGTAAAGGAAGAACCAGAGCAGAATAAAGGAATAGAACGGGACAAGGAGTTCCGCCCGGTCTTCCGCTGCAAGCGCTTGCTGAGTCAGGGTCATCACCTCCGAGACGCCAACGACGGAAGCCAATACGGTCGCCATGGTCAGAATGGCGTAGAGATTCATCCACGGTGGCAACATGCGCTTGACGCATTGAGGAATGATGATCATCCACAAGGTCTGGCGGCGCGAGAAGGCAAGCGATTCCGCCGCCTCCCACTGCCCGCTCGGGATTGACTGGATTGCGCCGCGGACAATCTCCGAGATGTTCGCCATCACCGGCAGTGCAAGACCGAAGGTCGCCTTTACCCAGTCGGGAAACGGGATTGCGAATTCGCCGATGCGGAACTCGAACGGAAGCAGGAACATGCAGAAGAACAGGAGCACCAGCCACGGCGCGTTACGAAAGAACTGGGTAACGAACCGCGACCCCTTGCGTACCGGAGGCAGCAGTGATATCTGCCAGATGCCCAGGAACGCCCCGGCAATGGTCCCGCCCGCCATCGCCATGAAGCTGATAGCCAGGTTGAAGACGAAACCCTTAAGCAGGAGCGGCGTCCACTTGATTATGCTCTCGATGATCGAGGGCATTCCCGGTTGCGCCTGGGCTTCGGCCACCCCGACTGTGAACAAGAACACCAGCGCAAGCCACAGACCGTACCTCGCCTTCAACCGCGGTACGGGCGCGCCGATAAGACGCTCGTCGGCCGCGCGTTTGCGGAGGACCTCGGCGCGCGGTAGCAGGACCGCCAGATCGGTACCGCCATTGTGAAGCGGGGGACGGCGGCTCACGTGCCGTAACCCGGGATTCTCATCGCGCGTTCCCATCTGTGCATGCTCCAGACGAGAACGGCCACCAGTGATACATAGGCAATCAGCAGGAACATCATCATTTCAGGCACGTTGACATTATCCGACCAGATCTGATTGGTAACGTACAGCATCTCGGGAACCGCGATGGCGAAGGCCAGCGTCGTCGTCTTGATCAGGTTGACGAGGTTATTGTTTAGCGCCGGAAGACACACCCGGAAGGCCAATGGCAGCACGATGTAGATGTAGGCCTTGAGGCGGCTGTAGCCCAGCGACTCCGCCGCCTCGACAGTCGACTTGGGCACTGCTTCTATACCGGAGCGGAAGATCTCCACATTGAACGCACCGGCGAAGAACGAAAGTGAAATAGCTGCCCATGCAAAGGAACCCAGGAGCGGTTCCTGGAAGCCGAATTCGTTCTCCACCTTCGGCAACAACTCGCTAAGGGCGAAGTAGAAAAAGTAGAGCTGGACCAGTGGTGGGGTATTACGGAAAAACTGGATGTAGCCCTGCACGACGCGCCGGGTCCAGATCAAGCGCGAGCCCTGGAGCCAGGCCCCGACGACGCCGATGAGCACGGAAAAGAAAAGGCAGACGAGCGACAGCCAGATGGTGGTGAAAAACCCTTTGATCATCCGGTCGCGATCGAAGGGATCGTAGAAGATCGTCAGGTTTACGCCGGTCTCTTGATAGAGCCATTCGAACCAGCCAAAGAACGCTTCCACGAACGTCCCCTCGTGACGCTACCGACGCCTAGAGAAAAACGGCGCGGGATCGTTCCCGCGCCGCCCTCAGACAGTTTTACTTGTATTTGGTGTGCATCCTCTTCGCGAACGGCGTGTTTTTAACACTCCATTTTGTTTCCAGCTCGAGGATACGACCGCTGCCGTGCCATTTCTGGATCATCTCAGACACGATACCGTACAACCGGTGCTCGCCGTGGCGCACCGCGAGGCCCCAGGGGGCGTCGTCGATCGTCTCTAGCGGCATCTCGTAATCGCCCCACTGAGCTTCGTCCTGCAATGTGCCCAATATCGACGAATCGTCGTAGACGAACCCCATGCAACGTCCCTGTTTAAGGGCGGTGTATACCTCCGGCGTCGCCTTGAAGGCAACGATCTTGGCGCCAAACTCCTTTGACGTTTTCTTGTTGTAGAATGCGCCCTGGATGCCGCATACTGGCTTGCCGCGGAGATCCTCCCATTTTTCGAAGCCAGCCTTCTTCGGCGCGAGGATGTTGGTACCCGAGGAGTAGTAGTTGGGATCGAGGATCCACACTACTTTGCGCCGGTCCGGCCGGTCTGTCATGGTGGCAATCATCATGTCGATCTTGCCCTGCTGCAGGAACTGCATGCGGTTCGAGGCGACCACCGGCACCAGCTCCAGCTTGACGCCTAAGTTATCGGCAAGCTCTTTTGCCAGATCCGGCTCGAGACCCACGATCTTGCCGGACGGATCGCGAAAACCGTAGGGTTTATAGTCGGCCTTGGTGCCAACGATCAGTTTCCCGCGCTTCTTTATGTCATCGACCGCGTCGGCAACGGCCGGCGCGGTCGCGACGACGGCTGCCGCCGCAAAAATTGCCGCGAGCGCGGCTCTAAACAAGTACTTAGTCATATTGCCCTCCTAAATCGGTTGTGGTGACTAGCCCTTTTGCGGGTTCCATTCTTGTAGAAACATGCCGGACCGCAATGTCACACCACGTCAGGTGCGGGAACGACCCAGCTACATTTAGCATACGGGAGGAGCGATGTCGGTGCAATCCGTTTGCGCGCTGTAGCGTCCGCTAGTGTGGATCCGTGGGTAATCAGCTCAGCGCTTGAAGCGCCGATAACCCGACCGGTCGGCCGTCGAACTCGCCCATGGCGTCTTTAACACAGCCCCAGAGATACTCCGCTGAGGCGCTGTCAAATAGCAGATGAAACGCAGGGGTTTTGCCGAGGTCAT
>JBHIDJ010000160.1:0-6572 GCA_046760105.1 Acidiferrobacterales bacterium
GGTGGAAATGCAATAGGATTGTAGGAACAATCCTTGCCGTGTAGTCGTGGTTCGAAGTCACGTTGGGTGAATTAACATCTTAACTGAAACAGTCACTTGCGACGCTTGCCTTATTTACAAACCCGACGGAACTCGTTGATTTTCTGCTCTAGCAAATTTTGCTTTGACACAAATTTGACACACGACATTTCGTAGCGTCACAGTGCGAAGACGTACGCCACTATCCGACTACCGCCGAAGGGCGGCAACTCGCCGCACTACAGCGCCACCCCTTTCTCCTTAAGAATCGTCCACACCTTCTCAGGCGTGATTGGGATGTCTATATGTCGGACATCGAGGTGCGACAACGCATCGACGACGGCGTTGACGATTGCCGGTGGCGCACCAACGGTGGCCGATTCACCGACCCCTTTCGCACCGAAGGGATGATGCGGTGAAGGCGTCACGGTCTTGTCTGTCTCCCATTTCGGTGTCTCTACTGCCGTGGGGAGCAGATAGTCCATGAAACTACCACCTTGGATATTGCCGTTTTCGTCGTAGCTGATTTCCTCCAGCAACGCGGGCGCCATGCCCATGGTAAGACCGCCGTGGATCTGACCGTCCACGATCATCGGATTAATAATGTTGCCGCAGTCGTCTACCGCCACGAACCGACGAATTTTCACCTCACCGGTACCGCGGTCGAGGTCGACGACGCAGATATAGCTGCCGAACGGGAACGTAAGGTTCGGCGGATCGTAGTACGAGACGGCCTCAAGCCCGGCCTCCATTCCCGGCGGATGGTTCGTGTAGGCGGCAAATACGATCTCTTGAATGGTCTTAGCCTTTTGCGGTGCGCCCTTGACCGAGAACTTTCCTGGCTCCCATTCGAGATCTTCCTCGCTCACTTCGAGCAGATGGGCGGCGATCTTCTTTGCCTTCTCGCGTATCTTGCGTGCTGCCATGGCGCCTGCCGCACCGGCCGTTGGTGTCGAGCGGCTGGCGTAGGTGCCGAGACCGTAGGGCGCCGTATCGGTGTCCCCTTCTTCGATCTCGACGTGCGCCGCCGGGATGCCCAGTTCCTCGGCAACGATCTGTGCGTACGTGGTCTCGTGCCCCTGACCCTGCGACTTGGTCCCGAACCGAGCCGTCGCCTTGCCAGTGGGGTGGACCCGGATCTCGCACGAGTCGAACATCTTGAGCCCGAGGATGTCGAAATGCTTCGATGGACCCGCGCCGACGATCTCGGTAAAGCTTGAGATCCCGATTCCCATGAGCTCCCCACGCTTGCGTTTTTCCGCCTGCTCTTTGCGCAGCTCGGCGTAACCGACCTTCTCCATGGCCTTCTCGAGGGCGGCGTGATAGTTACCGCTGTCATACTCCCACCCCAGCGCTGACTGATAAGGAAATTTGTCCGCCGGAATGAAGTTCTTGAGCCGCAGGTCGGCCGGATCCATCTTGAGCTCGTGCGCCAGGATGTCAGTCATCCGTTCGATCGCATGCACGGCTTCAGTGACGCGGAATGAACAGCGGTAGGCGATCCCGCCCGGCGGTTTGTTCGTGTAGGCAGCATCGACCTCAGCGAACGCATGCTTGAGATCGTAGGACCCGGTGCAAATCGAGAACATACCGGCGGGAAACTTCGACGGATTCGCGGCAGCGTCAGTGTAGCCGTGATCGGCCAGCGTCTTGATGCGTAGCGCTGTCATCGTCCCGTCCTTCTTCGCCGCAAGCTCGGCCGTGATGTGGTAATCGCGCGCAAAGGAATCCGCCTGCAGGTTCTCCATGCGATCCTCGATCCACTTCACCGGCTTGCCGGTGACCACAGACGCGGCGACGGCGATCACGTAGCCGGGATACACCGGCACCTTGCCGCCGAAGCCTCCGCCGATATCCGGCGAGATGATGCGGATCTTTTCCTCGGACAGTCCCACGTGCCCGGCCACGAGCGCAAACACCGTACGGATCGCATGCGGCGCTTGGGTCGTCATGTAAACCGTGAGCTTACCCGTCACGCGATCGAAGTCTGCAACGCACCCGCAGGTTTCGATCGACGCGACGTGAATGCGCGGGATGTAGATGTCCTGTTTGACGACCACATCGGCCTCGTCCACCGCCGCGTTCGTGCTTTCTTTGTCGCCCGCCTCCCAGTGGAAGATGTGATTGTTTTTCTTGTCCTTCTTGTCGGTGCGCAGCACCGGCGCATCCGGTTCCAGGGCCTTGAACGGATCCACGACCACCGGCAGAGGATCGTACTCCACCTCAACCGCTTCGACGCCGTCCGCCGCCGCGTAGCGGTCGGTGGCGATGACCGCCGCGACTTCCTGGGCCTGGTACATCACCTTCTCGGTAGGGAGCACCATCTGGGTATCCGACATCAAGGTCGGCATCCAATGCAGGTTGTACTGTTCCAGGGTCTCACCGGTGATCACGGCGAGCACACCGGGGACGGCCAGCGCCTTCTCTGTGTTTATCGACTTGATTTTGGCGTGGGCGAACGGGCTCCGGACGATGTCCAGGTAGACCATGCCGGGGAGCTGGATGTCGTCCACGTAGTTGCCCCTGCCGCGGATCAAGCGTGGATCTTCCTTGCGCTTGATCGAGTGACCCATGCCGCCCACTTCTGCCGTCGTCTGAGGTGCCATCGTTTTCCCCCTCCTACCGCAGCTTCTCCGCCGCGTACTGTATCGATTTGACGATGTTTACGTATCCGGTGCAGCGGCACAAATTTCCTGAGATGGCCTGCCGGATCTCGTCTTCACTTGGATCAGTGTTGTCTTGCAGCAGCGCATACGCGGTCATCATCATGCCGGGCGTGCAGTAGCCGCACTGCAACCCATGCTTTTCCCAGAACCCCTCCTGCAGCGGATGTAGCTGGCCATCTTGCTCCAGCCCTTCCACCGTCATCAGCTCACAGCCATCGGCCTGCACGGCTAGCACGGTGCATGACTTGACCGGCTCACCGTCGAGCAACAGCGTGCACGCGCCGCAGTGCGTCGTATCGCATCCGATATGGGTACCCGTAAGCCGCAGGACATCGCGGATCAGGTGCACGAGCAAGAGCCGCGACTCGACCTCGGCCTCGTGCTCCGTCCCGTTTACGGTTACATGAATCTTGTGTTTCGCCATGGTTACTGCCCTCCTGCTCGCCGGACAGCCTGCGTGAGCGCGCGGGCGGTGAGAACGCGCGCCATCTCACGCTTGTACTCGACCGACCCACGCCGGTCGACCGTGGGGGCGGTGGCCTGTGCCGCCAACCGAGCCGCCTCAGCGATGGCCGTATCGTCCGGCTTCTTTCCTTGAAGGTAGTTCTCGGCCTCCGTCGCCTTGATCGGCGTGGGACCCGCGTTGGTAAGGCCGATTCCGGCCCGCTCTACCTTGCCGTTTTTCCCGAGAGTCACCTGCGCGGCGGTCGCGGCGGTCGCGAGATCACCCACCTTGCGCTCGAGCTTCACATAGGCCCCGCCGCTGCCGGGCGCAGGGATCGGGATTCTGATCTCCGTGAGGATTTCATCGGGTTTCAGCGCAGTAGTGAAAAGTCCGGTAAAGAACTTGTCGATCGGTATCGTACGCTCGCCCTTGGCACTGGTCGCCATTACTTCTGCGCCGAGGGCGAGCATCGTAGCCGGGTGATCGTTCCCCGGGTCGCCATGCGCCAGGTTTCCGCCCACAGTAGCGCGGTTGCGCACGAGCGGGTCGGCGATGACCAGGGCGGTGTCCATCAGTATGGGGTACTTTGATCTGATGAGGTCTGCGCGTTCCAGCGCCGCCTCCCGGGTC
The DNA here is from genome assembly GCA_046760105.1 of Acidiferrobacterales bacterium. Taxonomy (GTDB): domain Bacteria; phylum Pseudomonadota; class Gammaproteobacteria; order Acidiferrobacterales; family SPGG2; genus JBHIDJ01. The sequence continues at coordinate 3,760 of JBHIDJ010000160.1, forward strand.
GCGCCGCCGATTTTCAGATAGCCGTCCTCTTCCTTAATATACTCGAGTCCGGGGACGCGCCCGATGTCCACCAGATGATCAGCATAACCCAGGCGAAGCTTGAGCAGTGGCAGCAGACTCTGACCGCCCGAGAGTACTTTGGCTGCCTCCCCGTAACGCTCCAGCAGCGCCACTGCCTCGGCAAGCGTGTTCGGTGCATGGTAGTCAAATGCAGCAGGAATCATAGCGCCCCCTTTCCGCGCTGAAGCGGCTTAGCGCAACAAGAACAAGTAGATTGCCGCGACCAATGCTGCAGCGGTGACCCAAAAAGCCGGGTGTCGCAACGTGCGGCCGAATGCGCGCTTCCCAACCGCTGTTCCGAGGGCGACGACATCGATCGCCTCGGCCGCGGTGGGTGCAGACCCGTCCTTGTTACTGGTCGCAGGACCGGCTGCGACCTCAAGCTCGGCCCGCATAGCCTGTGTGAATTGTTGAAACAGTTGATCGGCGACGTCTTGAATCATGCGCTGGCCGAACTGCACGAGCATACCGGTGACGCTGATCTCCGACGTGACCGCCACTTCGGTTTCTCCCTGCGCGTGTTCGATCAGCCGGCTCTTCATGCGCATCTCGGCGCCCCCTTTTCCCCGCACGTCCTGGCCCGATCCTACAATTTCAACCTCCCATGCATCCGGATCTAAACGCTCGAAGGTGATGTTGCCTTTGTAGCGCGCGGAGACCGGACCGACCTTCACCGTGATCGTGCCCGCGTGCGTCTGCGCGTCCACCTGCTCGGTGATCGCCGCCCCCGGCAGGCAGGTGGCGACTCGGTGGGGGTCCGTGAGAAAGGCCCACACTATATCAGGCGCAGCCATGACGACGAAGCTCTTCTCGATCTGAAGCGCCATAGTCAGGCAGTCAGCAGAGGGAGTAGCCGCTCGAGCGATGCCAGATTGTGGGCCGGCGCAAAATGGTCCACGAACGGAAGCGCAGCCTCCATACCACGGGCCGCCGGCCGATAGCGCGGATCGCCCAGCAGCGGGTTGAGCCAGATCAGCTTTCGCGCCCGCGCGCCAATGGCGCGCATCGCACGCACCAGGCGCGTTGTATCGCCTCGGTCCAGGCCATCGCTCAGAATCACCACCACCGTCTTGCCATCCACGACTTCACTTTGGTAGTGCGCGACGAAATCTGCCAGGCTTTCGCCGATCTTGGTGCCGCCCGACCAGTCGGGCACGCCAGCAGCGAGGCGATCCAGCACTGGTCCAATTCTGCCGGGCGTAAGCCACGGCGTAAGTCGCGTCAGCGAGGTGTTGAAAGCGAAGATCTCGGTGCGTCGCGCCACCCGCTTAAGTGAGAGTACGAACGCCAGCAGAAAGCGTGTATGTGCATCCATCGAGCCGCTCGTGTCACACAGCAGAACCAGACGGGGTTCTTCCACCGCCCGCGCCCGTCGCGCAAGCTCAAGAAACTCCCCGCCCGTTGCGATCGCGCGTCGGAAACTGCGTCTGAGATCTGTGATTCCCCGCGTACGGACTGGCACAAGGCGGCGGCTCAGCCGCGTGGCAAGCCTGACCGCAAGGCGGGCAAGTAGCCGCTCCATGGCGGCCAAGTCCGTTTCGCAGCACTGGTCAAACGGCTTGTGGCGCAGGAGCGCTTCGGGACTGTATCCCGGGATGTCTCCGTCGGGGGTTTCGGTGCTCGATTTCTCCGCGGGAAGGTCGATTACCTGGGTCCCGTCAAACCGGGAAACCGGAGCACGCCGATCGGGACGCGGCCATGGCCGCCCCGCCACATGCTTCCGCCGTGTGCCCGCGTGCGCCCACAAGCGCTCAAACAGCTCATCGAACACCTCCCAATCGCGCCGCTGGATCTTCAGCGCCGTGCGAAGCGCGCGGTGAACCTCATCTCGATCGAAGAGATCGACCAGGGTCAGCGCCGCCGCACCGTCGAGCTCATCGCTCAAGCTGACATCAATCCCTCGCTGCCGCAGCGCGCCCCCAAAACGTGCCAGGTGTACCACAATGTCGTGCTGATTCATGCGCGTTGTGCATCGGCGCCGCGTGTCTGCCCGAGGAGTGAAACGACGGCACTGGACGTCAGTTCGCGCGCGTCGTGCTGATCCTTGAGGAGGCAGCCAAGTGTCTGCTCCACCGTTTCCGCGTCTAGATGGTCGCTATGCAGACACACCAGTGCCTGCGCCCAGTCGAGCGTCTCGGCAACTCCAGGGGCTTTATAGAGCTCTCGGCTGCGAAGCGCCCGCATGAACCGAGCAATCTCTTCTGCCAGGCGTTCGCTCACACCCGGTACTTTGCTGCGGACGATTCGAACCTCCTTCTCCAAGGGGGGGTGCTCGATGTAGAGGTGGAGGCAGCGGCGGCGCAACGCATCACCAATCTCGCGCGTGCGGTTGGATGTGAGCACCACGTGCGGCACGTGCTCCGCTTTGATGGTCCCCAATTCGGGAATGGTGACCTGAAAGTCAGATAGAACTTCCAACAGGAATGCTTCGAAGCCATCGTCGGCCCGGTCGATCTCATCGATCAGTAGCACCGGTGGGCTCTCGCGCCGTGTGATAGCGCGGAGCAACGGGCGCTCAAGCAGGTAATCGCGGCTGAAGATCATGTCCTCCAGCTGGGATAGGTCCTCCCCGCCATTTTCCGCGATTCTCAAGCGCAACAGCTGACGTTGGTAGTTCCACTCGTACAGCGCCGTGTTGACATCGAGTCCCTCGTAGCACTGCAGCCGGATAAGCTCTGTGTCTAGCAGCCGCGCGAACACCTTACCGACTTCCGTCTTTCCTACTCCCGCGTCGCCTTCAACAAGGAGCGGTT
>JBHIDJ010000161.1:0-6558 GCA_046760105.1 Acidiferrobacterales bacterium
TGGAACTGGGTATCCGTTTGATCAATTGGAGTTTTACTTGGTATCTGATTGGCGGTATCGATTCACCCCTATTTACAGACTCCAAGGGTGGCGCTTTTCGGGATCGTTGGCTGACCTCGATCTATCAGCATGCTCATTTCATTCACGGACATTTCTCCCGTTATTCGTCCGCCAACAATCACCTAATTGGGGAATCGGCGGGCCTTTTTGTGGCTGCTATCACGTGGCCGGTTTGGGAGGACTCGACCAAATGGCAGAAGGTTGCAACAAAGCAATTGGTTCGTGAAGCGCTGCTGCAGAATGCACCGGATGGTGTCAATCGCGAACAAGCAATATCCTATCAGCAGTTCGTGCTCGATTTTTTGCTAATTGCTGCGCTCGTTGGACGCATCAATGGTGTCGAGTTTCCCAAGGACTACTGGCGCCAAATCGAAAAGATGCTCGAGTATTTGGCCTCGGTAATGGATATGGCGGGAAATGTACCAATGATCGGGGATGCCGACGACGGCGTTGTTGTCCGTTTGTCGCAAGAAAGTGAATTTTGTCCCTATCGATCTCTATTAGCCACAGGCGCGGTGCTTTTCAAACGGGCTGATTTCAAGACCAAGGCAGGCCGCCTCGATGATAAAACCCGCTGGTTGCTTGGCAGCAGTGCTGAGAGTGAATTTAAGGCCATCAAGACAGATGCTGTGACATTGCCTGCGCGCAGGGACTTTCCGGAGGGTGGATATTTCATTCTCGGATCCGATTTTGAGACCGACCAAGAAATACGTCTAATCGTAGACGCCGGGCCATTGGGCTATAAATCTCTGGCAGCACATGGGCATGCCGACGCCTTAGCGCTTACACTTTCTATTGGAGGCCGGGAATTCTTGATCGATCCGGGGACGTACACGTACCATACACGGCAGGGATGGCGAGACTATTTCCGGGGAACTTCGGCACACAACACCGTGTTAGTCGACGGGCAAAATCAATCAGTTGCTGGCGGAAATTTCATGTGGCTCCAGCACGCCGAAGCAACTTGTGATGTGTGGGGAATCGGCAAGGAAACAGAACGGTTTGTTGGTAGCCATAATGGCTACACAAGACTTACAGATCCGGTGATCCACGAACGAGAAATTACACTAAACAAGACAATCAAGGCTGTAGAAATCACGGACAACTTGCGCTGCGAGCACTCGCATATGATCGAGCGTAATTGGCATTTTTCAGAGAATACCAAAGTGTCAGTCGACAATAATGGTTTGATCGTAGCCGAAAATGATGGAATTAAAATACGCTTAAAGCCCGGCAAAGAAATAGTGAAGGCACTTATCCGGCGAGGTGATACTTCACCGATCGGGGGCTGGGTGTCAAGAAGTTTCGATATAAAAAGCGAAACAACAACTGTGGTGTGGAAGACAGAGATTCAAGGCACTACACGATTACGAACCGACATAGATTGTTTTGTGAAATAAACGAATAAATATTATGTCTCGCAACATCTATAACGCCAAAGAGTCACTGAATCCAACACGGATTAACTTCTTTGATATACCTCTTGATCCTTGGACTATGGAAGAAACCATCGCGGAGATCGAACGTCGTCTGGATGCGGGTAAGTTTACGCACCACGTAGTTGTTAACGTGGCCAAGCTAGTAAATTTTCAGCATGATAACAATCTGCGAGAGGCCGTTCTGTCGAGTGATATTATTAATGTCGATGGTATGGGGGTGATATGGGGTGCCCGATTTCTGGGCCTAAAGATCCCGGAGCGGGTAGCTGGGATCGATTTGTTTTTGAAGCTACTGGCGTCGGCATCAAAGCAGGGTGAACCAGTGTTCTTTTTAGGGGCTAAACCAGACGTGATTGAACGGGCAGTTTGCAATTTGCGAATCCGCTTCCCGCTGCTGAAGGTTGCAGGCTGGCACCATGGTTACTTTTGGGATGATGAGCAAGCGATGGTGAAAGAAATTAGCAGGTCTGGCGCTACCTTTTTGTTTGTGGCGATTACGTCTCCCAAAAAAGAGAAGTTTATTAATCGTTACCGCGAAAAGTTGGGTGTGAAATTTGTCATGGGGGTAGGAGGAGCGTTTGATATAATGGCCGGCATAACACAACGTGCGCCTACGTGGATGCAGCGGGTAGGATTGGAGTGGCTTTTTCGTATAATCCAAGAGCCTCGGAGGATGTGGAAGCGCTATCTGTTGACGAACACCAAGTATGCATGGATGCTACTTAACACGAAGCTCGGCCGTAGGAGACGTTGTTGAGAGATCGTTCTATCGAATCACTGGTGTCCGGGTTCCTACGCAGTGCGGCAGAGCACCCACAACGGCCCGCCCTTGACGTTGACGGGGCGGCCTACACGTACGCCCAGCTGTTTGATCTGTCCTCTCGCCTTGCCTCGATGATCGAACGACACGCGGGCGCGACAGAGCGGCTCTGCGCCGTGCTCGGGTACCGCTCGCTATACGCTTATCTTGGGGTGCTGGGCACCTTGATTGGTGGTCGCGGCTACGTGCCGTTGAACCCGATGTTCCCTGTCTCGCGCAATGCCGCCATGATCAACGCCTCCGGCGTTCGAGTGGTCATAGCCGACCACACGGGCTGCGGGTTACTGTCGGAGCTCCTTCCCCTGATTGATCATCCCTTGGTCATTCTCGGCACGGACGACCCTATCCACAAGCAGATTGAAAGCGCGGGACTAGAACATCAGTTCGTATCGCTGGGCGAGCTGGAGGCATGGCCCACGGCGGACCCGTCGCCTGCCGGCGGCAGGGAAATCGCCTACCTCATGTTTACTTCTGGTAGCACCGGTGTGCCAAAGGGAGTGATGGTCTCCCATGAAAATACACGACACTACATAACGGCCATGCTCGAGCGCTATGACCTGACGGCCGAAGACCGGTTTTCGCAGATGTTCGACCTGACCTTCGACCTGTCGGTATTCGACATGTTTCTTTGTTGGGAGGTTGGTGGCCGCCTGTGCGTGGTACCGCACGCGAGTCGGTTTATGCCAGCGAAATTCGTAAACGACAAACAGCTTACCGTCTGGTTCTCGGTTCCAGCGGTGATCGGATTTATGCGGAAATTGCGTCTCTTGAAACCGGATTTCTTCCCGTCGTTGCGGCTGAGTCTGTTCTGTGGTGAGCCGTTGCCAGCGTCGGGCGTCGAGCTCTGGACAGCAGCGGCACGCAATTCGATCGTGGATAACCTCTATGGCCCGACAGAGTTGACAATCGCTTGCACCGCGTACCGCTGGGACCCCGCGGTTTCCCCGTCAAAGAGTGTCAATGGGGTGGTACCGATCGGCCGAGCGTTCCCGGGTCTGGAGGCGGCGGTCGTCGATGAGAAACTTCAGCCGGTCGAAACGGGTAAAATGGGTGAACTTTGCATCCGTGGGCCGCAGACGACCCTTGGCTACTGGGAGAATCGGACGCTGACCGACGAGCGCTTCGTTTCATTACCCGGCACCGAAACGAGCCAAAACCGATACCTTTGGTACCGCACAGGTGACCTGGTGCGGTATAACGAGGACGGTGACCTTATCTTCTTTGGGCGGGTGGATCATCAAGTGAAAATACTGGGATATCGCGTCGAGTTGGGCGAGATCGAACACCAGATCCGACTTGTCAGTCAGTCCGATCTGGTGGCAGCCATTCCTTGGCCGCTGAACGAGAGTGGCGCGTCTAGCGTAGAGGCGTTTGTCACCGGGAGCAAAGCGACGGAAGGTGAGATTATCAAGGCCTGTCAGGACACAATGCCCGATTACATGGTTCCCCAGAAAGTGCACCTTGTCGAGTCCATGCCACTCAATGTCAACGGCAAAATTGACAGGAAGCAGCTACGGCAAATCCTCGAGGACAGAAACGATGAGTAGTCTGAATTCGGCTGGTCTGGTCGAGCTGATTCTGAGCTTTATCAGTGAAAGAAAAGATTGGCCGCTGGAGGAATTGCGGGCGTTTGATCTAGAGCGGGACTTAGTTGCCTCAACTGTGCTCGATTCGCTTGCGTTCGTTGCCTTGGTGTCGCATCTAGAGGACAAGACTGGTGTGTTCATCGATTTTACCGAACTAGATCCGAGCCAAGCGACATCCATCCGCGGCCTCGTCGATTACATCGAGAGTTGTTCGTAAGCCCCGTTTTCACGGTGAAGGCCATCGTTCCATCAAGGCATTAGAATGGGACGCCTAATGTCAGATTCGATCCTATCTTTGTTCCGCACGGTCCGCGCGCTCGAGTATCACCAACCACGAGTCAGGCCTGTAGGTACTCGGTGCACGTTGAAACTTTAGTCTGGGGTTTAAAAGCATGTTTCACGTAATCTTCACGCTGGACTACGAAATTCACGGCAATGGACAAGGCTCACCACGCGACCTAATGATTCGCCCAACGTGGGATCTGCTGAACCAGTTCAACAAATACGGCGCAAAGCTGACTATCCTTGCCGATGTTGCCGAAATTCTCAAATTCAGAGAGTACTACGAACAGCATGGACAAGATGATTACCACTACGGTGAGATCGTGCGTCAACTGAAACACGCTGTCGTAACCGGGCACGATGTACAGTTACACTTCCATTCGTCGTACGCGGAGGCCGAGTACACGCATAATCATTGGAAGCAGAATTGGGAGGAATTCGACTTGGCGTCCCTGCCCTATTCACGCATCCACGACTTGATTAACATGGGCAAAAAGTTTCTGGAAGAGGTACTTGTGCCGGTGAAAGCTGATTACGCCTGTTACGTTTTTCGTGCAGTAAACTGGTCGATGCAGCCCTCGAAAAATATAGTTCGTGCGCTTATCGAAAATGGACTGACTATCGACACCTCCGTTTTTAAATACGGTCGACGTACGGGGCGTGTTAACTTCGACTACACGCACGCCCCGAGCGATGTAGTGCCTTGGCGCGTAAGCGAACTAGACATATGCCAGCGCGATCCCCACGGAAAACTACACGAAGTTCCTATCTACACCGAAAGACGGCCAATTATCGCATTTCTCAGCTTGAATCGGCTTTACCGTGTACTTCAGACTCGCTCTCACCGCCGCCGGCCGAACGCCATGGACGGGAATGGCGAGGCGCGCTCAGGCAGCAAGCTCGCGACACTGGCCGACCTCTTGTTGCAGAAGCACGCCTGGAAGGCGGATTTCAATCAGTGCGGCGGTTATCAGTTGATCAATGCGCTAAAGCGCGCGGAACAAACCTATCAGGACGCTAAGGTCGATTTTCCCTTCGTGCTAATTGGACACTCTAAGAGCTTCACTCGACTCAACGAGCTCAGCCTTGGATCCTTTCTGCGCTTCGTCGCGTCGCACCCGGAGCGTTTCGCTTTTGGAACGTTCGCGAACATCGACGTTACCAACTTCAACTGATGCTTGTACGATGAAAGCCGCAACATATTACCTGCTGAGAAAGGTTCTAAGCCAGCAAGCTAGGAATAGGCTGAAAACGTACCAGCATAAGCTGCGGTTCACCGTCACCCCGCTGCTAGTAAAGCTGCACGGCAGCTTTGACGTGAATGATCTCGAAAAGGAATTGCGCAGCAAAATCAGTAATGACTTTGATGTTCTTATGGTTCATTCGTCTTTTGATAGCTTCCTACCTATGTATAACGGCAATGTGCTGGAACTACTCGATATGTTGCTGCAGCTGTGTGACAAACAGCGCACACTGGCGATGCCGGCGTTTTTTCTAGGGGGTGATGATTACGAAAAAATAAAGTATTACCGGAAGCATCCGGTATTCGATGCACGCCGCTGCCCCTCCGAGATGGGCTTACTAACCGACGTGTTCCGCCGTAAGAAGGGCGTGTACCGAAGTCTTCATCCCTCACACAGCATCTGCGCGTATGGGCCTCTTGCCGACAAACTGACGAGCACACATCATCTCAGCAACACCAACTTTGGGGAAGGCACGCCTTTCGATGTGATGGCCAAGTGCAAGACGATTATCCTCGGACTCGGCACCTTGTATTTTCGGGTTCTGACCCAAGTGCATGCTGCGGATGACTTGCTCGGCGACAGGTTTCCAGTGGAGAAAACAACGGATGTGGTGCCCATGAAGATTATCGACCAAAACGGGCACAAGTTCGACTACACATACCGCTTTAACCAGTACAAAGGTATGGTGCAGGAGACCATTCTACGCTCACTGCTGACGAAGGAGGAGTTGTATGAGTGGACGTTCCATGGCGTGCACATGTTCCGTACCGAGGCGAGCCGAGTGACCAATGCGCTGATCGAGGCGGCCGGACGTGGTATCACGATCTATCGATAAAGGAAAAACCCGCTGATTCTTTACTACCCGCACGAAGCACATTCTGAACCTAATGTTGTCGATCCGTCCCAGCTCGAACTCAGCCTTTTCGGTTGCTCATGCATGACGGCGACGAGATCAGTCAGGCGAAGCAGGCAGTTGCGACGTTCCACACGTCTTCGTACCCCGATCACACTCGCGAAAGCTGTGGGGCAAGTCGCCACTCACCTTTTTCAGCAATCAGTGGGATAAGAATCAATGAGAAAGCTAATTCTTGTAGCAGGTGCGCGTCCTAACTTTATGAAGATTGCTC
>JBHIDJ010000162.1:0-6557 GCA_046760105.1 Acidiferrobacterales bacterium
TATCATCCCGTGCTTGAGGCGGATGGCTAAGCGAGGATCGAGTAGAAGCGTATGAGGCGGATTGGAGACGGCGTCGGCGCAGCGTACGAGGCCTTAGTCCATCGGCCAACAGGTACTCACGAGCATCACATGCAGCTCGTTAAAGTTCGGTGATTTGCCGTGCTCCTGCAGGTACTTGGCCTGGGCGTCGTAGGCCGACCGTTCGAGCTTACGCATACACGCTACCGACTTGTCAACACCGTGTTGATACTGAAGGTAGTGCACGAGCTCATGTAGCAGCACCGCTTTACCTTCTATTGTGCTGACATCGATGTCGTCCAACAGGTATATGTTGTCGTCCTTGTAGTTATAAAGACCGGCCACGCTCACGCTGTCGACGTCTAGCCCCTGGGGAACATTGCCTTGGTAAAGGATTTCGACAAGTTTGTCCTGCGGAACGAAGAGGACATCAGGGACATTTGAGCTGTCATACGTCAGCGGCGTATGGCTGCTGATCCACATTAATAGTGCGATCGTAAGCTCTTTCATCGCGCACCCCCCGCGGGTCGAGCCGTATTGCCCATATCGGCACCGAACCGGTACTGCTTGAGGGCGACCCGTGCTTCGAAGGGAAATGCAATATACGTGCCACTAGGATGGCGGGCTTACGCGCTTACACGTGGGCCTGTATCGGTAGTACCATTGTGCCGTTCTCCGTCAGCCGGTATCGGGGCGGGGATGACATAATCGCTGTCTCAGAGAAGAGGAGGAGGATGGTGGCAAAAGCGATCCGTATACACGAACTCGGAGGTCCCGAAGTTCTGCGTTGGGAAGAGGTCGAGCTTGCTCAACCGAGCTCGGGCGAGGTGCTTGTCCGGCAAGCGGCAATCGGCCTCAACTATATCGACGTCTACTTCCGAAGTGGCGTTTATCCCGCCCCACAGTTGCCGCTTGTACCGGGCATGGAGGCCGCCGGTACCGTCCTAGCGGTGGGACCCGGTGTTGTGGACCTGCAAGTTGGCGATCGCGTCGCGTATGGTGTCGGCGCGATGGGTGCATATGCGGAGGAGCGGCTAGTGCCCGCCGATAAACTGGTGCGTGTGCCCGACGGGATCGACGAACAGACGGCCGCCGCCATGATGCTCAAGGGGATGACTGCGCAATATCTACTTCGCCGCGTCTACAAAGTGAAGCCAGGGGATACGATCCTCTTTCACGCAGCCGCAGGCGGCGTCGGGTCGATTGCCTGTCAGTGGGCGAAGCACCTCGGGGCAACGGTTATCGGCACTGTGAGCTCGGAGGAGAAGGCCAAGCTTGCCGCCGATCACGGTTGCGATCATCCGGTCATCTACACCAAGGAGGACTTCGTTGAACGCGTACGCGAAATCACCAACGGCGAGGGCGTGCCCGTGGTGTACGACTCCGTAGGCAAGGATACGTTTATGCAATCCTTGGATTGCCTGCGGCCGTTCGGCATGATGGTCAGCTTTGGGCAGTCTTCCGGCGTAGTGCCGCCCTTGAACATCGGTATACTGAGTCAGAAGGGCTCGCTCTTTCTCACGCGGCCGACGTTGATAACTTATGGCGCAAAGCGGGAGGATATGGTTGCCATGTCACAGGACCTATTCGATGTCGTGGGACGAGGTGCGGTCAGGATTGAGATAAACCAAACCTATCCGTTAAAAGATGCGGCCGAGGCCCATCGCGCACTCGAAGCACGCAAGACGACAGGTTCGACGGTGCTTATACCGTAACCAACGAAGGCAATGTGATTGCGGGCGTGTTGACAAATCTTGGAGGTGGACGGATGACAATCAAAGTTGGCGATAAGATTCCAAACGTAACGCTAAGACGTATGACGGATGAAGGCCCGAAAACCATTACGACCGACGAAATCTTCAATCGTAAGCGCGTCGTACTATTCGCGGTACCTGGCGCATTTACGCCGACTTGCTCCAAGGCACACCTTCCAGGATTTGTGGTCAACGTGGATGCCATTCGAGCAAAGAACGTAGATAGTATCGTCTGCCTATCGGTGAATGACGCGTTCGTCATGGATGCGTGGGGTAAGAACCAGAATGTCGACGACAATATTATGATGGTGGCCGACGGGAGCGCCGAGTTCACCAAAGTTGTCGGGCTGGAGCACGACAGAACAGACATGGGTATGGGGATCCGCTCGCTAAGGTATGCGATGGTCGTCGAGGACGGCATCGTCAAAATCCTCAACGTTGAGGAACCCGGTGAGTTCAAAGCAAGTAGTGCGGATACGATTCTTGGTCTGCTCTAGCCTGGAAAGCCAGCCGGGCGCTGTTTAACACGAAGGTTGGTTTTGCCCGACGTTTGCTGCGGCCATCCTTTCCACATCCTGGGTTTACGGTAACCTTGTGGTTGGCAATTCGCCTGCACGAAACGTGTTAGTGCACAAAGACGGTATAGATGAACAGGCGCTAAGGCGCGATCGGCTGTCCCGGATTCGCGAACAGCTTAAACAGCGCGATTACGCCGCAGTGGTCTTATTCGATCCGATCAACATCCGCTACGCAACCGACACCACGAACATGCAGGTGTGGGTGTTGCACAACGCGGTGCGCTATGTTTTTGTGCCAACCGAGGGGCCGGTCGTACTGTTCGATTTCCACAACTGTGAGCACCTCTCCAAGGGGATCGAGACCGTTGACGAGGTTCGCCCTGCCTGCGGGTGGGACTATTTCGGTGCGGGGCCGCGTAAGCAAGAAAGGGCTAAGCGCTGGGCGGCGGAGATCGCCGATCTGGTCAACGCCCATGGCGGCGGCAATCGCCGCGTGGCCCTGGACCATGTCGATCCGGCGGGTGCGGTGGCCCTGCAGGCGCACGGCATTTCGCTGCACGACGGACAGGAGGTGCTGGAACAGGCACGTTCCATAAAGAGTTCGGTAGAGCTCGCGGCGATGAAAGCGGCGATTGCCGCCTGCGAGGAAGGCATGCGCCGGATGCGGGAGGCATTGCGCCCGGGTATCAGCGAGAATGAGTTGTGGTCGGTTTTGCACCAAGCCAATATCGTGCTCGGTGGCGAATGGATAGAAACTCGATTGCTGACCTCCGGTCCGCGCACCAATCCGTGGTTTCAAGAGTGCGCTGATCGGCTGATCGAAGCGGGCGATCTCGTCAGTTTCGATACGGACCTCATCGGACCCAGAGGCTATTGTGCAGATATTTCGCGCTGCTGGCTTTGCGGTGAGGGCAAACCGACGGATGTGCAGCGCCGGCTCTATGCTCTGGCTTATGAGCAGATCCAATACAACACGGCGCTGCTTAAGCCCGGGGTGGAATTCCGTGAGTTTGGGGAGAAGAGCTTCCAGCTACCGGACGAATTCGCGCCGAACCGATACTCGGCCGTTATCCATGGCGTCGGGCTGTGCGATGAGTACCCCAAGGTCGTGTACCCTGAAGACGCGGCGCGCGGCGGCTATGAAGGTTTTCTGTTAGAAAACATGGTGGTTTGTGTTGAGTCGTACATCGGCGCCGTCGGCGGACGTGAGGGTGTGAAACTTGAGGAACAGGTGCTGGTTACGCCTGATGGCCCCGTTACATTGTCGTCCTACCCGTTCGAGGACGACTTTCTGTAGCTCGGCTTTGATTCATCGAAGCTTGACTACCACTAGCAGTACACAATCCAGGAGATCGACGTGTCCGGCATCAGCATTCTATTCCTTTCCAAAGAGGACGTAGACGCACTCGAGCTTGATCTGCAAGAGGTCATGGACGCGGTGGAAATGGGTTTGAACGCGCACGGCGAGAAAAAAGTAATTATGCCTTCCAAGGATCACCTGGCGCTCGATTACCCGAATAAGCTTTTTAATATCCTCAAAGGATACGTGGAGCCGGTGAACGCAGCAGGCGTCAAGGTGATTGGCGACTTTCACAATAACTACGAACACGAACTACCTTCGGAACTCGCGTTGCTCACGCTTTACCGGCCGGAAACCGGTGCACCGTTCGCCATCATCGATGCCACCGTCAACACTTGGATGCGCACGGGTGCGGTAACCGCCCTTGGTGCCAAGTACTTGGCCTGCGAGAAACCGCGGGTGCTAGGTCATATCGGTGCGCGTGGGACATCCTGGTACAACGTCGGCATGCTCGATCGCTTGTTCGATTTTGAGGAAATTCGTGTTACCAGTCGACGCCCGGAATCACGCGAGCGCTTCGCCACGGAAATGTCAAAGAAACTGAATAAGCCCGTGACGGTGAAGGCAACGACCGAGGACACGGTACGCGATGCCGATATCATCGTTGACGCCTCGCGCCTTTTAGAGCACCAAGTGCTGGTTAAAGACGCGTGGGTCAAGCCGGGCGCGCTGATCCAACCCTATGGTGCCGTGCTGTCGGTGGAGCCAAGCCTTCCTTTCACGGTAGACAAGCTGGTTGTGGATGATTGGAATCAGTGCAAGCAATCGCAGTACGGTCAGTTTGCCGAACTCATCCAATCGGGCGAATTGCGTGACGCGCATGTTTACGGCGAGATCGGCGAAATCGTTGCCGGCCTCAAGCCGGGACGCGAGTCGTCGCAGGAGCGTATTCTTTTCTGGCACAAGGGCTTTGCCGTTAGTGACATCATGATTGGTAATCTTGCCTATGAGAAAGCATGCGAGAAGGGTATTGGCACGCTGTTAGGCTATTACCAAAGTCCGCGTGATATGTAAAAGATACGAGCCGCGTAACGCTTGAGATATCTTTGGTGGACAAATCTTCGACACCCCACCGGCGCCGCCGCAGCCGGCGAGCAGGGCCCAGCAGCCCCAAGGATCACGCGCCGCCGCGTTCCAGGCCCATCGTCTCGCATGTTCCTAAGCTGAATATCCTAAGCGAGGAGCAAGTCGAGCAGATCCACGAGGCCTCGTTGGCGATCCTGGTGCGAACGGGTGTGGTCTTTAGCAGTGAGAAGGCACTAACGCATTTCCGGCGCGTTGGTGCACGGATCGAGGAAGATCGCGTCTACATCGACCGTGATCTGATCATGGATTGTGTGAATACTGCGCCTGCGGAATACACACTTCGCGCGCGCAATCTGGCGAATGACGTGACCATTGGCGGCGACACGTGTGCGGTGATGCCGGGCGGTGGGCCACCCTTCGTGTACGACCTCGATGGCAAGCGTAGAACCGGGACGCTCGCTGACCTCGAGAACTTTGCCCGTTTAAGCGAGATGGCACCGCAGGTGCAAGTGGTGGCCCGCAAGGCGGTTGAGGCTCAGGACGTACCGGTGGAAGTACGCCACCTTGATTGCTGGCGCGCGGCGTTAACCCTGACCGACAAGCCGGTGCAATCGGGGTTTGTCCACGGGCTTGCGGAAGCGGAAGACGTGCTGAAAATGTTGCAAATCGTGTTCGGCGGCGAAGACGCGATCAGCGGCACGCCCGTGGCCCATTGCAGCGTAAACGTCAACAGCCCGCTGCACTATGACACCCCTATGCTGGAAAGTTTGATGGCGTTCGCGCGCTACGGTCAGGCGGTGCTCATCAGCCCGTTTGTCATGGCCGGAGTCACCGGTCCTACGACCTTGGCCGGTGCGCTGGCACAACAGAACGCCGAAGTACTGGCGGGCCTGGTGCTTGCCCAATTGGTGCGGCCAGGAGCGCCGGTGCTCTATGGCACCGCTTCAAGCAACTTGGACATGCGCAGCGGCGCGCCCGCGATCGGTAGTCCTGAGTCAGCTATCAGCATTGCGGTCTGTGCACAACTGGCACGGCGCTACGGGCTACCGTGTCGGGGTGGTGGGGCGTTGACCGACTCTCCGGTGCCGGATGCGCAGAGCAACTACGAACGCATGTTCACGCTGCTCACTTCTGTATTGAGCGGTGTTAATTACTTGATGCACGGTGTCGGCATTCTGGAGTCGTATCTCACACTAAGCTATGAGCAGTTTGTTATCGACTTGGACCTTATTGACATGGTGCGCCAGTTGGTGCAGCCGGTCGATATCTCACCCGAGACCTTGGCGCTCGATACGATCAACGATATTGGCCCGCGCGGATTTTACTTAGATGCGGCGCACACGATGCGTCATTACCGGGATGCATTTTTTATTCCGCAAATAAGCGTGCGCAAGTCCTATGAGCAGTGGCAGGCCGAGGGCGCCGTGGACGCAGTCGCGCGCGCGAATTTACGTTGCCGCGACATGCTGGCGAGCTACAAGCAACCAGCGATGGAATCCGCTGTCGCCGATCGGCTTTATGACTATGTCGAGCGCCGCAAAGCGGAGCTTTTAAAGAATTAGTCATTGCAATCTAATATGATTTAGTTCGTCGTCGAGTGTGGGGTTGACTTATTTTTAAGTTCGCTCGCACGTAAAGCCTGATGGTAGCGGATCAGCCAAAGTACGACGTCACGGTTGTCGGTGCCGGCATTGTCGGTATCTGTTGCGCGCTGCGCCTGCAGCAGGACGGGCACCGCGTGACCGTGATTGACCCGAGACCACCGGGTACCGCCACCTCGTTTGGGAATGCTGGCGTCATCGGCACCGGAGCGATCATGCCCTACAGCACACCGGAACTCTGGCGGCAAATTCCCAGAATGCTGCTGGATCCGCTTAGCCC
>JBHIDJ010000163.1:0-6474 GCA_046760105.1 Acidiferrobacterales bacterium
GTTTTATGATTCAGCCACCCAAATTCGGTGTGGGGCTGATTCGTAATCAGCAGGGAATTATCCAACACTGGGAAGTGGCAACGATTAGCCCGCCTTGCCGTCGTTGCCGTGTCTGTCTTAAGGCCAGACGAGGGAACAACCCGGACCTCGGTTATCATGGGTCCTTAGTGTTTGCCTAGACCACGGACATATAGTACGGGACAGGACGACCATGCCCTGCTTCTATCTCAAACTCGATGAAGACGACTTTAACAAAATTCCCGAAGTGCAAGTCTGTGCTGCTGAGGCGCCTGTACGTCATCTGTAAGCGATCTGTAAGTCGTCGGTGAGGCTGACGGGGGTTGAAAGCGACCTGTACCAGGAGCCTTGACTGAGACCGAAAGGGGTCGAAGCATGACATTTGACAATTAAGCGTGAATGCCGAGTTCGACGAGCCAAATCTCAATTGTGAATTGCCGAGAGTCGAGGGGGTACCGCACATCCAAAGCCGTACCGAACGCGATACTGGCTGGCGAACTTGCGGTTCGCCGATAACGTTCACACCCAATTTGGCACGAGTTATGCTGAACGGAAATCGCATTTCGGGTTGTGATTTTCCCGCCCTTGAGTGGTTTTATGTGTGATGGGCGATCGGGGATCGCTACAACTCACCGATCGTCGACTAGAACAACGACTTTACCGCTTTACCTTTCCGCCTTCTGAGGGGTCCTGCCCTCCATTTCTATTTGTAGCACCTAGTGTTTCTACAGTAGTGGTTCGGCTTTACGCTGTTCACGTTGGGGTATTCTCCTGTTTGTCAAAAGTTGATCACTGATCAGAACCAAACGATCGCACGGTCAGTGATAAGCCTTAGTCCGTTTTTGATTTTTCGACGAAGCGCGTCAGGCCGCTTTGCATCGCTTCCGAGGCGAGCACCGTCATGTCGGCGAGCAGTTCCAAGTACCGTCCTGTGCGTGACGGCGCTGCCACGCCGTGGGTGACAAGACCCTTAGCGATCGCAACCGTGCCACGATCGGTCTTCGCCACGAAGTCGTTCGCAAACGCAAGCGCCGCATCGAACGCGGCGCCTTGTGGTACAACCTGGTTCACGAGACCCCAGTTAAGGGCCTCCTCGGCGTTCAGTTGACGCCCGAATAAAATGATCTCGCGCGCGCGTCCGACACCGATTAGGCGCGGCAATCGCACGGTGCCGCCCCATGAGGGCAGGGCGTTGAGGGCGACCTCTGGCAACCCGAGTGTGGAGCCGGCGCCAGCGATGCGATAGTCACAAGCCATAGCCATTTCGAGCCCGCCGCCGAGACAGTAACCCTCTATCGCGACGATCACGGGACAGGGATGTTGTTCGATCATGTCAGCGATGGCCTGGCCAAGCTCCGTGTGGGCAATCTTCTGCGCCTGGGTCTGTTGAGCCAATTCCTTGATATCAGAGCCGGCGCTGAAAGCCTTGGTGCCGGCGCCGCGCATGATGATGGCGCCCACGTCACTGCTTGCGCATTCCTCCAGGGCGTCTCGTAGACGCCGAAGCGTGTCATCGTCGAGCGCGTTTCGCCGTCGCTCCCGATTAATTGTGATGCGGGCGACGCGATCGTGCACTTCATAGATTAACTTTTCTTCCACAGCGTTTTCTCCTAAGCAACCGGACGCGGAGCGTTAATTGTTCGATAACACCCGCAGCCGTTAGACAGAAGTCCGTCTAGTGCCGTTCCAACTTGTTTTCCCTAACATGGACGGCCTGGATTGCACGACCGTTCAAAGCTGCGCGAGACGAGAAGGTGGCCGAACAAGTTGGAACGGCACTAGCCGGCGGGCCAACCAGATTTTTGCAAATACCTGCCGATCAGCATCTTCTGGATCTGGTTGGTGCCATCGAATATCTGGAACGCCTTTACGTCGCGCATCATGCGTTCCACCGGATGGGCCTTGCTTAGCCCGCTGCCACCCAGTACCTGCACGGCCTCGGTCGTGGCCCGCATCGCGGTATCCGTGCACACGAGCTTGGCCATCGCCGCATAGGTACTGGCAAGCCGCGATCGTTCTTTCTCGAGCATAGCCATCGCCTTTTCCCATAGACTCCGTGCAGCAGCAAGCTCCGCGGTAACGTCGGCGAGCAAAAACTGAAGACCCTGATGCTCGATAATCGGCTTGCCGAATTGTACGCGCTCACCGGCATAGGAAACGGCGTATTCCATGGCGGCAGTCGCAACGCCGAGCGCCATGGCCGCGCAGTTGAGCCGGGCCTCATCGAGGGTGACCATTGCGATCTTGAAACCCTCACCTTCGTTCCCGAGCCGGTGGTCCGCGGGCACGCGCGCTTCCTCGAAGATTAACTCCGTCGTCGGACTGCCCCGCAGGCCGAGCAGATCTTCGTCGCGGCCGCAGGAAAAGCCCGGCGTATCTCTCGGCACGACGAAAGCAGACACGCCGCGGCTGCCCGCCGCGGGATCGGTTTTGGCGAAAACCACGTAAACGTCACCGACGGTCCCGTTCGTGCACCAGGCCTTGCGGCCATTAATGATGTAGGTATCGCCGTCGCGCCGCGCCGACGTGGTGATGGCGGCGGCGTCGGACCCTGCCCCCGGCTCGGAAAGGGCAAAGCAAGGGATGAGCTCGCCGCTGGCGATGCCCGGCAAATAGGTGCGTTTGAGGGGCTCCGGTGCCGCGTGGACGATAGGCGTACAAGCATCCCCACAATTCGAAAAGATAAGCGCGAACGCGGCACTCGCTCGGGCTAAGCGCTCGGCAATCAACAGGGGGGTGACGACGTCAGGACCGACACCGCCGTACTCTTCCGGTATCCACAGGCCGAATGCGCCGAGCTCGCCGGTCGCCCGATAAAGGTCGCGCGGGAACTCTCCGGTGGCATCGATTTCAGCCGCGCGCGGCGCCACCCGTTCGCGCACCACGCGCTCGACGGTCTCCAGAATCTGGGTCCGTAACGAGACGTCGATCGTCACTGTCCTAGTTCCTGAGAATGTGTCGCGGTTAGCACATGACCAGGCCGCCGCTCACGCTGATGGTCTGGCCGGTGATGTAGTCAGCGTCTTTCGACAGCAGAAAACTGACCGCGGCCGCTTGATCCTCGGGTTGGGCAACGCGTCGGAACGGAATGAGGCGCACCATGCGCTTGATGAGATCGGGATCTTCCTCCATTTCTTGTCTGAGCAGCGGCGTTTCGGTGGGTCCGGGCGACACACAGTTGACGTTGATGTTGTAACGGGCGTTCTCGCGTGCAACGCTCTTGGTGAATGCGATGATACCTCCCTTCATCGCGGAATATACGACTTCCCCGCTGGTCCCGACGCGGCCCGCATCCGACGCGATGTGGACCATCTTGCCCCGGTTGCGCTCGATCATGCCCTTTAGTACCGGATGTGTGACGTACAGAATCGATTCGAAATTGATGGCAATAATTTTGCGCCAGTAATCGGAGTTCTCCTCGGCAAAACGTGTGGTACCCACCCAGCCGATGGTGTTTACCAACGCTTCGATCGGCCCCATCTCGCGCTCGATCGCGGCCACGGCCGCACGCACATCCGCCTCCACCGTTTGGTCACAGGGCCAAGGTTTGACCGCACCGCCACCGTTTTTTGCGACCTCTTCCAGCCCCTTTTCGTTGATGTCCATAGCAGCGACCCGGAAACCATCCTTGACCAGCCGCAACACTACCGCTTGACCGATCCCTCCCGCCGCACCGGTGACCAACGCAACTTGACGGTCTGCCATCGGATTCTCCTCTACCGAGTTAAGTGGATGACATGTCTTACCGTGCTCTGGGATTGTGATCTAATAGACGCGTTTGAACAAGCGGGCGAAAAACAAGATCGACGCGGCTGGTTGATAGACTGACCGGGAAAGCAGACGTAACTTACAGACTTTTCGGCGGAGCGAACGCGGCATGGAGAAACGCATACACAATCCGCGCTACGAGAGCCTGAAGCGCGAAGAGGTGACCGCGCTCCAGTTCGAGCGCCTGACGCAGCTCATGGAGAAGACCTGGACGCAGAACGAGTTCTATCGCGATCGCTGGCGTAAGGCGGGCGTCTCGCCCGAAATGATTACCTCGCTCGACGAGTTTGCGGCGCGGGTGCCAACCGTAGAAAAGCAGGATTTCATCGCCGATCAGGAAGCGGATCCGCCTTTCGGTCGGCGTCATGCGCACGCGTTGTCCCTCCACGTCCCGCTCGTCGTTTCCAATACCAGTGGAACGTCGGGACAAGGTGTGGAGATCCACGCGCAAACGCGGGCCGACTTCAGGGAGACGGAAGAGGTGTATGCCTTCGGACTATGTTGGTCGGGACTGCGACCGGGTGACGGATTATTTCTCACCCTGCCCATCACTGTCATGCCTGGAGGGCGTTGTGAGTATCACGGTGCGGTGGCGTTTGGGTTGACCGTCTACGCGGTCGGAAATTACGACGCCGCCAAAAAGCTCGAGCTGTTGAACCGTTTTAGGCCGGTGGCGCTGTTTGGAACGACCTCCTACTTTGGTCACCTTGCCGCTGTGAGTGAACGCAAGCCGCCCTCACCCGGTATGCGGGTGCTGCTCACCGGCGGGGAAGGGGCGGGCCTTGCGTGGCTCGAGCGCTTGGAGGACGCCTGGCAGGCAAAGGTATACGATCGCTACGGCTCGACCCAGGCCGGCAACGACCATATGTTCAGTTGCGAATACGGGATCGGTAGTCGCGAGCGACCCGGCATGCTACACAACATCGATCCTTATGTGCTGGCCGAGGTCGTCGATCCGAATACCGGTCGACACGTCAAGGACGGGGAGGAGGGCGAGATCGTCGTTACCAGTTTATATCATCTGGACACGCCACTCATTCGCTGTCGTATGCGCGATCGCGCGGTTTGGCACGAGCCGGCCTATTGTCCCTGCGGGCGGCCGTTCTCTGGCGTCGAGGTCACGAGCATCGGCCGGCTCGACGACATGAAGAAGGTCAAGGGCGTGAACATATGGCCGCAAGCCGTGGATGACCTGCTCTTTGCGCAAAAGCAGATCGACGAATATCAGGTCGTGCTCACTTCAGATGCGCAGGAGGCCGACGTCGCCACGATTAAGGTGATGCCGAAGCAGAGGCTACCAGCCGAAGAGGCCGGTCGCTTTAGCGAGCACCTTGTGGATAGCCTCCGCGAGCGTGTTGGCATCCGCTTCGCCGTCGAGATCGTCGCCCCGGGGACCTTGAGTCGAAGCGAATACAAGGCGAGGCGCTGGATCGACAAGCGTCTTCACGTACAGTCATAGATCCGAACTTGGAGCAAAGGTCCAGAACAATGAACGCTAATCCCGTAGCTATCGTAACCGCCGCCGGTCGTGGTATCGGCGCGGCCTGTGCCCGCGGACTGGTTGAACGCGGTTATCGCGTTGCGCTCATGTCGCCATCCGGGGCCAGCATCGAGCTGGCAAGAGAGCTGGGTGGTGTAGGGCTGAACGGCTCGGTGACCAACCGTGACGACCTCGAGAAGTTGGTCGGGCTCGCATTGTCCGAGTACGATCGCATCGACGGTGTCGTCAACAACACCGGCCGCGACCCCGAGTCGATCGAAGCCTCCGGCCCTGCTTACGATCCCGATTTAGAGCGCTCGCTGCTCGACATCTCCGACGACGCCTGGCAGGTGGGTGTTGAGCTTTACCTTTTCAACGTGATCCGCATGGCGCGCATCGTGACGCCGGTGTTGCAGAAACAAGGAGGAGGGTCGATCGTTAACATTTCCACGTTCGCTGCCCTCGAGCCACGCCTGATGTTTCCGGTCTCCGGCACGCTGCGCCTGGCACTCGCTGGCTACACCAAACTCTATGCCGATCGCTATGCGCGCGAGGGCATCCGCATGAATAACATCCTGCCGGGGTTCGTGGAGAACTGGCCCCTGAACGAAAACGTGCGGCGTGCGATTCCACTCGGGCGCGCGGTCAAGATGGAGGAGCTGGCCGGCACGGTGGCGTTTTTGCTTTCACCGGAGGCGGGCGCGATTACAGGGCAAGACATCTTGGTGGACGGAGGCGTCAATCGCGGTATCTGAGTCGGATCGCGAAGACGGCCTGCCATGGCTTCGGGTATGGCGGCGTCGCCCCGTCAGCGGTTGAGGTCGCGGAACCACAGGGTTAGCCAGTCTGCAACCATGGCCGGACGCTCTCCGCCCTCGACCTCGAGCGTGTGAGTGCTTTTGCATAGATATTGGCCGTCGGCTCGCTCGTGAAAATCGGTAAGCACGATGCGATCGCGCACGCGCGCCCCGACCAGGACCGGCGAGATGAAGCGTACCCGATCCAGACCGTAATTCAGAGCATACGCCATTCCGCGCGGCTTGAGTCCCAGCTCATAGTTAAAGTGGATGACCAATGAGAGCATAAGAAAACCCTGCACGATGGTGCCGCCCCAAGGGCTTTCGGCCTTCGCACGCTCTACATCGACGTGCATCCAGTCCGGATCGAGTGTCGTGTGAGCGAAAGTCGTTACCCGCTCCTGGTCCAGC
>JBHIDJ010000164.1:0-6454 GCA_046760105.1 Acidiferrobacterales bacterium
AGCAGCGTAATGGCCTTGTTTTCCCACTGCAGGAATTCGTCATGAGACATTCTCATGGTACTTTCTCGTGTCCCGTCTGGTCGTAGTCGATATGTATATCCGCGCCGGTCCAAAACGGCGCGGTCTGCCTGTCAGGATAGCCGATTCTCTCAGCGCGCGACATCAACGTCGGTCGTCCCGCGCTTTCAGGGGCTCGTGCCCCGAAAGCTTGATGGGATAGGAATCATGACATATCATGACTTGTCAATATAGTCCTTGGGGGATGCAATGGCCGCGATCAAAATCAGCTCTAAAGTCGACGCGGAAGTTTGGGGCGAGCTGAAGGCGCTCGCAACCGAATCGCACCAGAGTGTTTCCGGCCTGCTGACGGAAGCCATCAGCGAGTATGTGCGTCGCAAGCGCGTGCGGCCGGCGGTGCTTGGGCATCTCGACGAGTCCATTGCCGCGAACGAGGAGCTTGGCCGCCTCCTTGCAGACTGAGTCTGTCCTTCATCTCTCGCGCGACGAGGCAGTCGCCATCCATCAGAGCCTCGTGGCTCGCTTCGGTGGGCCGTCCGGGGTTCGCGATCTCGGTGTGCTAGAAAGCGCCTTGTTTCGTCCGCGCACAGGCTACTACGAAGACATCGCCGAGATGGCGGCCGCCCTGTTTGAGTCACTGCTTATCAACCGCCCCTTTATCGATGGGAACAAGCGCGTAGCGTTCTTCGCGACCGACGTGTTTCTGCGACTGAATGGCTGGAAGCTCCAGGTCGAGCCAGAGGAAGCCCATGCCTTTATCATCGAGCGACTTGAAGCAGGCCAGTGCGACTTCGAGCATCTGCTACCCTGGCTCCAGCGGGCGTTAGTGCGCCATGGGTGAGGGCGTTCTAAGCGCGTTTGAGCGGCCTGCTCTCGATCAGCAACCATGCGGTGAGCGTGCTCGCCAGGGCCAAGCCCGCGGCAACCAGCATCGCCAAGCGAAATCCGACTAGAAAGGAATCCGCGATCGCGCGTTCGAGCGAGTGCTTTATGTCCTCGCTCACAGCTCCCGGGACTTCTGCCGCTGCTAGCTTGATTCGCTCAGCCTCCAGTGCTTGCTGAATCTCTGGAGGTATCTCGAGTACCGTCAGATGGTCAGCGAGACTGCTACTAAATGCTTGCAAGACGAAGATGCCTATCACCGCAATGGCAAGTAGCCCAGCCGTTCGGGCCACAGCATTATTGATTCCGGACGCGATGCCTGTATGTTGCACGTCGACCGCACCCATCACGGTGGTAGTCAGCGGCGCGATGCTAATCGCCATACCCAAACCCAGCACCACAATCGCCGGAAAGAATGTCGTCCAGTAACTCCCGCCGATTCCGGGTATGGCGAACAGCACATAGCCTATAGCGGCAATAGCCGCCCCCACGATTAACGGAAGCCTCGCACCGTGACGCGCGACTAGTCCACCCGCCCAGCGAGATAGAAAGAACAAGATCAAGACGAAAGGCAAAAGCGCGGCACCTGCTGCCGTCGCGCTGTAGTGCTGAACTTGAATCAAGTTGAAGGGCAAGAAGAACAGGGCCCCCGTCAGAGCGGCGTACAAGAACAAGGTCAGCAGGTTGGCGCCGGTAAAGGTACGCTTGCGAAAGAGGTGAAGAGGCATCATGGGTGTCGGACTGCGGGCTTGTACCAGGATAAACCCTACGAGCGCCAATGTACCAACGAGCAACGTCGTAATGACAAGCGGATGTGTCAGTCCAAGGTTAGCCGATTCGATCAACCCGTAAACGACGCCCCCTAGGCCAAGGGTTGCCAGCAACCCACCCCGCCAGTCTAACGCGGTGTTACTTTCATCGCTCCAACTCTCGGGCACATAGCGAGAGGAAATCACAATCACGATGATCGCCAGCGGTACGTTGATAAAGAAAATCCAACGCCAAGACAGATTCTCGACAAACCAGCCACCCATCACCGGTCCGAGCGCCGCCCCGATCGCCGTGAACGCAGACCACGTGCCAATGGCGTGGCCGCGCCGTTCTTCGGGAAAGGCGGCACTAATGATCGCTAAACTGCCGGGTGTGAGCAGGGCGCCGCCAACCCCTTGGACCGCTCGTGCAACAATTAACTGAGTGGCGTCCGGGGCCAGGCCACACCACACAGAGGACACCGCGAACAGCGCCGTGCCGGCTGCGAAGACACGCCGCCGTCCAAAGCGATCGCCCAGAGAGCCGCCTACCAGCAGTAACGCGGCCAGGAACAGGGCATAGGACTCAACGATCCACTGGACTTCGACGACCGTCGCCGAGAGCTCTGACTGCAGGACCGGTAACGCCACATTGACGGCGCTACCGTCAAACAGGACTAGGCCTGAGCCGATGATGGTCGCGGCCAGGATCCATGGCTCGACTCGCCTGGTGCACGGTGCGGTGCAGGTCCCAGACTGGATAACGCCCTCATCACAGGGTGGTTTAAAGATATTCGCCAACTCGGGTGTCGCTCACGTGGCAGGCTGGGTTTGCCCATTACCTATATAATAGGTATCGGGTTCACCAAAATGGCGAAAAAGCATCCCCTAAAGCGACTGTGAAGGATGTCGAGTGCGGCCTTCCGGCATGTCTATAAGCCCAAGATTCATATTTAGGCTCAAAAAAAGCCCTGCGACGCAGGGCTTTTTGTTAACGCGCGTCAGACCATCACGTGGGCTACTGGACTTTGGACACCATGTAATCCACTGCGGCCTTCACATCGTCATCGCTCAGGCTCATGTTGCCACCCTTGGGTGGCATAGCGTTGAAGCCTTTAATCGAATGCTCATAGAGCGTGTCTTTTCCCTTGGCAATACGATCCTTCCACGCAGCCTTGTCACCGAACTTCGGTGCACCGGCAACGCCGGCCGCATGACAGACCTGGCAGGCAGTCTCGTACGTTTCCTTACCGCCAGCGACAGCGTTGGCACTGACGGCGAATACGCCCAAGATGGTAGCTAAAACAGTAAGGTTTTTTATGAACATACGGTGCCTCATATCGTTCATGACCTCTTATTCCTCAAAAGTTGGAGTTAACAGTAGTTTATTTGCGCCCACGCGTTCAGCGTCATAGCCCCAACGCGGAGGTAGAAAGCGAAAGCCCCCTGACTACACCTTGCCTAGTATCCCATCCCAAAATCACCCGCGCCAGTCAATCTAGGGACATTTCATCTCGGCATTCACCGCCGCAATCAGTCCCTGCGCCGCCGGCCAATCGTGCTTATCGGTGTTGTTGGTCGCCCATTCAATAAACGCCCAACGAAGCAGATCCAGCCGATTTGCCCCTTCGGGGAAACACGCCTTCGGCAGTTTAGGTGGTAAACAGCCAGCGCCTGTGCCCACAGAAAACGTTGGCTGTATGAGCACCGTTTCGTTGCGTGGGCGGGAACGCATGAACGACGGAACGATGATGCCCACCTCAGGGCACCATATCAAGAATCGTGTTGCACTGACAATTTTGTATAAGAGATTGTACAAGAGTTGTCGATGCGTATTTCGGTACCCCTCATGTGGTTTTGCCGTGCTCATTTTGAGTTCTAATTAGTTTTCGGTTTCTGTTGCTCGCATTTCTGTGGAGCCCCGACGCCGACCAGGTCGCAAACAGCGCGCGGCACGGGCAAGAAGACTGCCCAGAGCTATTAGGGATACTACGTAGGTACCTACGTAGTTTGCCGCATGGACGATTATTGTCAATTCTATGGTGTATTGATACTTTCGCAGAGTAAACCCGTAATAAATCGAAGTGGTTTTTCTCGTTGGCTGAGGAATAACGAAATCGCAGGCAGTCTCGTCTGACTTATCAGAAGAATTGTTGATTGCCCGTAATTATCCGGATGCGTTGATTTCGGCTCGCCATCCAGAGAGAATACGGCGGTCTCTATAGACGCAATAATGATTTCGGCCTGACGTCGCGTCTTCCGGTGATGGGGCTTGACTTCGTAGTCAGTCCAGCGATAACACGAACGAAGCGAATTCAAGAGGGCGAACTGTCGTTCTTCAAAATTCCCGGCCCGTTGAGTGGTGACGCTCACGCAGGCCTACGCGGGGTCGCGTGATTGCTGAGTGCTTTGGCCATTTGTCTAAAATGGCGCACAACAACTAAGGGTGTGTCCGATGAAAAACCTCTCAAGACTCTTTCTGGTTTTGCTGGCAACCATCTCTGGCTTGACTCTCGGTTTACTAACCGCTGGCTGCAAGGAGCAGCAGGTGGAACAAGGGCCAGTGGTGCGGCCGGTCAAGATCGACACCATCGGTTCCCTGGATGCGGCCTCTGTCCGTGAATACCCAGGCACCATCCGCGCCTTTCAGAACGCCGAGATGGGCTTCGAGGTCTCCGGCCGGATCATGGAGTTCTTTGCCAGGGAGGGTGACGATGTGGTTCAGGGCAAAGTGCTCGCGCGGTTGGACGATCGGGACTACCAGGCTGGCCTGAGTTCCGCCAAGGCCGTTCTGCGAAAGGCGCAAGCAGATCTGAAGCGCAGCCTTAACATCTTTGAGCAAGAGCCCGGCGCCATTTCCCTCAAAACCATCGAAACCCACCGCCGGGCGGTGGATGTGGCCAAGGCCAAATTCGCAGTGGCGAGGAAGGCGCTCGAAGACACCGAGCTTCGCGCCCCGTTCTCCGGGCGCATGGCGCGCAAGCTGGTGGAGGACTTCGCGAACGTTGCGGCCAAAAAGCCGGTCCTTATCCTCCAGGACACCTCCACCCTGGAGATCGAGGTTAACGTGCCAGAGCGCGATGTGGTCCACGGTAGAACGAACCAATCGGACGCGGAGCTGACCAAGCGGACTAAGCCGCAAGTGATCGTCAGTGCCCTCGCCGATCGCAGCTTCCCGGCCGAAGTCAAGGAATTCGCCACCACCGCGGATCCGGTGACTCGGACCTTTGCCGTGAAGCTCACTTTCGACAATCCCGAGGACGTGAATATCCTGCCCGGGATGACGGCGCGAGTCGGAGTGGTGATCAATCCGGAACTGGCCTGGTCAGTGCCGGTGACTGCGGCCCAGGCCGACGAGAACGGCAAGTCCTACGTTTGGAAGGTGGACGCGGCCAACATGACCGTGAGCCGCACGCCGGTCGAACTCGGCGAGCTGTTCGGCGACCGGGTGCGGATCAAAAGCGGTGTGGAGGAGGGCGACATGCTGGCCGTGTCCGGGGTGACCCAGCTTCGCGAGGGTATGAAAGTACGAAAGTACGAACGTTGAGTCTACGGAACCAGCGACCATGAACCTCGCCGAGCTCGCCATTCGTAACAGGACCACCACCCTGGTGCTCACCGCCGTGTTCTTCCTCGGTGGCATCCAAGCCTTCCAAGGGCTGTCGCGCCTGGAGGACCCCGAGTTCACCATCAAGGAAGCGCTGGTCATCACCCCTTACCCGGGGGCTACCGCCGATGAGGTCCAGGAAGAGGTCAGTGACAAGGTCGAGAAAGCGGTACAGCAGCTCGGGCAGCTCAAAGAGGTGGAGTCGAAATCCGACCGCGGGCTCTCCACCGTCACCGTGCGTATCAAGGACCAATACGACAAGCACGCACTACCCCAGGTGTGGGACGAGCTGCGCCGCAAGGTGGGTGACATCCAGAACCAGCTTCCGCCCGGTGCTGGACCCTCCATCGTCAACGACGACTACGGTGATGTATGGGGTGTGTTCGTGGCCCTCTATGGCGACGAGTATACGTACGCGGAGCTCAAAGAGGTCGCGAAGATGCTCCGCCGCGAGCTATTGCTTGTGCAGGATGTGGCCAAGATCGAGTTCTGGGGTGAGCGCACCGAGGCGGTATACGTGGAGGCCAACCGGGATCGCATGTCCCAGCTCGGCATTCATCCCGCCATTATCATCGACGAGCTGCGCGAGAAAAACATCGTCTCCGACGCCGGTCGCGTGCAGGTGGGTCCGGAGTTCATCGCCCTCGCGCCCACCGGCACCTTCACCTCGGT
Source organism: Acidiferrobacterales bacterium (assembly GCA_046760105.1). Lineage (GTDB taxonomy): Bacteria > Pseudomonadota > Gammaproteobacteria > Acidiferrobacterales > SPGG2 > JBHIDJ01. The sequence goes on from JBHIDJ010000164.1 coordinate 5,929, forward strand.
AGAAGAGTTCGAGAATCTGCTGATCAGCGGCCGCGAGGGTGGGCAAATCTACCTGCGAGATGTGGCCGACGTTCGCCGCGACTATCAAGAGCCGCCGAGCCGAGTGCTTCGCTACGACGGCCATCTCGCCATCGGCCTCGGCATTTCCACCGTCGCGGGCGGCAACGTGGTGACCATGGGGGACGCTGTCGACCAGCGCGCACGTGAGCTGCTGCCTCGCATACCACTGGGAATCAAGGTCGGCATCATCTCGCTCCAATCCCAGGCGGTCACCACCGCCATCAACGGTTTTCTCGTAAGCCTCGTTGAGGCGGTAGCTATCGTCATCGTGGTGTTGCTGGTGTTCATGGGGCTTCGCGCCGGCCTCATCATCGGCTTCGTGCTGGGGCTGACCATCTGTGCCACTTTCATCTTCATGGGCCCTTGGAATGTGGCCTTGGAGCGCATCTCCTTAGGCGCCCTCATTATCGCACTCGGCATGCTGGTGGATAACGCCATCGTGGTGGTGGACGGGATGCTCGTGCGC
>JBHIDJ010000165.1:0-6427 GCA_046760105.1 Acidiferrobacterales bacterium
ACCATCGATAGGGCATGTCATGGAAAACGGAAACGTCTTCGGATTTCGGTACTTGAAAAGCTCATGAAAGTGAAACAACTTTGGGGCAGATTCCAACGCAAATGTCGACAGGAATAGCGGCATGACGATCCGGTTGGCCGATCGGTGGTTTCAGCGCAAGCGCATCGACGACGACATTACCCTCTTGTGGGAGCCATACGTGGACCGGCTTGGGCGCTGTAACATTTGGCACGTACGCGGCCGAGACCGCGACCTGCTGATCGACTCTGGCATGGGCATCTGCAGTTTACGTGAGGCTGCGGGGGATTTGTTTGAGAAGCAAGTCATCGCATTCGCTACCCATACCCACTATGATCACGTAGGCGGAATGCACGAGTTTGACATTCGTGTCGTGCATCGCAAGGAAGCCGATCTGCTGGCTAATCCTGAGCACGATCGCTCGCTGCGCGTCGCCGACATGAGTGAAGAATTCCGCAACTATCTTGCCGAGGTCGGCTATCCGCTGCGCAATGAGTTACTGATTACAGCCTTTCCCCACGAGGGCTACGACCCGGACACGTGGGCGACTGAGCCGGCAGCACCGACGTGGATTGTTGGGGAGGGCGACGTAATCGACCTCGGTGACCGAGTGTTTGAAGTACTGCACATGCCGGGGCATTCCCCCGGCAGCAGCGGTCTGTGGGAAGCGAAGACGGGCACGCTGTTTTCGGGCGACGCCATCTACGACGGGCCACTACTAGACCGGTTGCCCGAATCGAACATTTCGCACTATGTAGAGACGATGCACCGTCTCCGGGCGTTATCCGTCACGGTTGTCCATGCCGGCCATGATCCGAGTTTCGGCCGCCAGCGATTGGTCGAAATCGCGGAGCGATTTATTGAGAACGGTGGCTTCGTCCCCTCAGTTTAACAAGGACGCATCAACGGGAAGGGTCGAAAAGGGGGGAAAAGGAGTCGGCAGTCTTTTCCGATGGCTAAAGGCGTCGGGTTCACACGTCGCTTTTCAAGGTGCGAATCGATGAGGGCCGTCCGCAGTCTACGCCCATCGTGGTTTTTCTCATTGCCGCTCGCGGTGACGGTAGCGCTAACTACCGAGTCATCCACGCGAGCAGAGCCGGGCGCAACTGGGCTCGTGTATCACCCGGATTATCTCTTGCACAACGCGGGACCGAGACACCCCGAACGACCGGAACGATTGAAAGCCTTGATGGCGCACCTTGAGGACATGGGGCTCCTCACTCGGCTTATATCGATCGAACCGCGGACCGCGGCCGATCACTGGATCACGCAGGTTCACTCGCAAGGCTACCTGGATGAGCTCGGCGAGGCGGTGCGCAATGCACCGACTCAGCTCGATCCCGATACCCGCGTGTCATCGGAAAGTCTACGGGTTGCAAAGCTCGCGACCGGCGGCGTACTTGCAGCCATCGACGCCGTCATGGCGGGGCGGATACAAAATGCCTTTGTCGCGGCCCGGCCGCCGGGGCACCATGCGCTCCGCGATCGGGCGATGGGCTTCTGCCTCATCAATCATGTGGCCGTGGCTGTCCGCTATGTGCGCAAAAGGTACAATATCGAACGGGTGTTAATCGTCGATTGGGATGTGCATCACGGTAACGGCACCCAGGCAATCTTTTACGAAGATCCAGGCGTGCTCTATTTCAGTACGCATCAGTACCCCTTTTATCCAGGCACAGGCCAGGTGTCGGAGACCGGCGCGGGCGAAGGCCTAAACACGACCATCAATGTACCGCTGCGCGCAGGGGCTGGCGACGAAGAGGTCATACGCGCCTTTGAAGAACGACTCCTGCCGGTTGCCGACACTTTTGCACCCCACTTCGTACTCATCTCGGCCGGGTTTGACGCCCACCGCGACGACCCGCTCGCCCACCTGGTGGTTACAGAGCGCGGCTACCGAAAAATTACTGAACTGGTGATGACGATCGCTGAACGACATGCAAATGGTCGCGTCGTCTCTGTGCTCGAAGGCGGGTACAACCTCGATGCCTTATCGCGCTCGGTGGAAGCGCACGTGCGGGCCCTCGCCGGGCTCTAACCGCTCAGCAGCGCCGCTGGCAATCAGAGAAGCGCTGACAAGAACGAATACCAAGGCGGTAAGTTCGGGAGTGTTGCAGTGTCGAGCAACAAATAACAAGAGCTTTCAATGAAAATTCAGAGGATGGTTTATGGAATACAGACGCCCCCAATATAACTTCTCCGGCAAGGCAGTACTGGTTACCGGCGGTACATCCGGAATGGGTCAAGCGATAGCGGAAAGTTTTGCAGCCAGTGGTGCCAATGTGGTTATTACCGGACGAAATGTTGAGCGTGGAAACGCGGTATGCACCAGCATGGCAACCTACGGCAATATTGCAAAGTTTAAGGCTGGAAATGTTACCGACAGTGGTTTCTGTGATGAATTAGTCGATTATGCGGCGCAGACGTTGGGTCAGTTGGACATTGTCGTTAACTCCGCGGGCATTATTTACCACGGTACCGTGGAAGAGACCACCGATGAGCAGTGGCTGGACACCTTCAATGTCAATGTAAACAGTATGTTTTACATATGCCGTGCCGCGATTCCGATACTGCGCAAAAACGGTGGGGTAATTATCAATATCGCTTCGGATGCAGGACTGACCGGCAGTCGCCATCTCGTCGCGTACTGCGCTAGTAAGGGAGCGGTCATTCAGATGTCTCGTGCAATGGCAGTGGATCACGCGCGCGATCAGATACGCATAGTCGCACTCTGTCCAGGAGATGTTGATACACCCATGTTGCGTGGTGAATTTGTACAGCGCGGTAGAGACGTAGACACCGGGCTTAGAGAATCGGCGGAGGGTGTGCCTCTGAATCGTGTGTGCTCACCCGAAGAAGTGGCGGATCTGGCCTTATTCGCCGCATCAGATTCGGCGCGTTTTATGACCGGATTTCCCTTGGTCCTCGATGGAGGCAGCCGTGCCTGATATTGTTCAGAACTGTTTCTAGTGGAGACATAGGGTCAGGTTTTGAATCGTGAATGTGAGGCGGTGCGCGTCGTTGTGGCTCTACCCCTTTATATCCAATACGGCTGCTTCGCAACCCAGGCATTTTTTCGCGGCTAACGGCTAACGATTAACGACTCACGAACATGGGTGCATGAAAATGAGCCAACATTGGAGTACATTCCAATGTAACCGCTCGCGGCAATTAAAAACTGCTCGAGCGGTATATTTACATAGTAGGCGAACGAGGAGGAAGCCAACAGATGATTCGTATAACATGGAACATTGGTCGAGTAGCCCTCATCGTTTTTTGCGGTTGGCTACTTCTTCATGCTTCCGAAGAGCGGGCCAGGGCTGCACGCATGACTTCTATGATCGTCGCCGAGCTGAAATCCCCAGACGAACACATGATTTCTGAGCGGCTGCGCTTCGTCACAGACTTACTCAACAAGGGAACCGATCCGCAGATTTTCTCAAGTGCCGCTCTTGTTCTATTGGCTTTGGTTCCCTATGCAAGAAGAAAAACGAACACCGAACCAAAGTAGCGGGACGTAGGGATCAAAGGCTTAAGGGACGCAACTCTTTTTACGGCGTGTGTTCGCCAGAACGGATGAACCTCGACCTTCGAACACTTCTCCCGCAACTGCTCCCTGACGCAATTGCGTGGGCAGAGCTTCAGGCGAAACATGTTGCCGACGTAGGACGGAACCTTGACAGTGGCGAACTTGATCTAGCCCGGGCCGTAGGGGTGCAACACCCAGAGCTGATCCGGGTCAAGTTGGTCGATCAGCTTCCGCTTCCCGAAGAGCCGACGTTGAGACAAGCTGCGCTACAAACTGGGCTACTTGGGCCGGGAATGGTTGGGCTAACCCTTGGATATAGCATCTTTATTGTACAAGGCTACGACACAGCGCGCCTCCTATCACACGAGTGTCGTCACGTCTATCAGCACGAGGTTTTCGGCTCTATTGCCAAGTTTCTTCCCGTCTACCTAGATCAGATCGTGAACGTTGGATATCGCGACGCCCCCTTGGAGCAAGACGCGCGAGCACATGAACGCGAAGAGATGTAGGGCCAGGTCTGGAATGGTGAATTCGAGGCTGGCTATACCACTTCGTATTGAATATCGTCTGTAGATAAAATCTACCCGTGTAGGAAATAGGAGAGTTGAGAATGAGCGCTGAATCAGCATATTCCATCAACACCGACGTCAAGTTTAACCCTCTTGAGCTGATCGATATCGGAAAATTACACGAGCAGTGTGAGGAAGATTGGTTCAATCAAACGTTGTGTCAAGTTAATGACTGTGTAGTAAGACTCGGTGTTGTAAAAGGCGAATTTCATTGGCACAAACATGAGGAAGAAGATGAGTTTTTCTACGTTGTTAACGGTAAATTCTTAATCGATTTGGAAGACCGAACGGTAGAGCTGGTTCCCCAGCAAGGATTCACGGTGCCAAAAGGTGTGCTTCATAGAACAAGAGCCGCTGAACGGACGGTCATCCTCATGATCGAAGGAAGCACCGTTGTCCCAACAGGAGATTGAAGTAGGTCAAAAGGCGGGCTAACCACCTTGATGCATGGGTGGAAACCACTGGGATCGAAAAGCCTGGGGAGAGTCTGAGCATCGAACGCGCACTCGGGTTGGCTGGACCAACTTATCGAGGACGCATGGAGCTCAACTACGTTAAGCCTTCCGCCGAGGTTCTATCGAGGCATTTCGAGGCTTTAGGGCTCACGGGGAAGTTCTGGACGGTGAGATAGAAGCGAGAACAAACACAAATCAAGGGGACAAATCTTGCGTTTTCAGCAAACCCCTCCGTTGCCTTGAGGCGGGCAGCGACGGTAGAATTTCCCCAGGTAGTAAAGTGGAGCGCCGAAAGGGCTGCAAAGCTCATCGGTTGATCCTCCGCTCTGCCGAGGGCATTCCCAGGCCCAAGTATTGCCAGGGAAGATGCTCACGGTCCCGCAAGCGTTTTAAACCCGCATCCGTGGCCGTGGCCAGGCGCTATCGCTGCTGTTGGAAGTCGAGGCGCACAGATGTTCTGGCTGACGGTTACCGCATTCGCTGCTTTCGTTCCCTGGGTCTTATCGCCTGCTCTTGCGAGCGACTTCCGGGCGACACTCGCCACGCTCACTGCCGGTTGCCTGTTGCTTGCGCTCTCTGGACGCCGTACCCGAGGCCGGCGTGCGCGGACCGATGCACGTGTGAGGAAATGGTTGCGAGCCTGACTTTGGTTACAAGCATGTTCGAGCTACTGAGACTTTACTTTAAGTTTGTTTTCCTCTCCGTCGGTAAGAGATGGTGGCTGCAGTGGATTCTAGGGGTTTCGTTCATTGTGGTTGTCTTAGGCCTGATACCAATCTTACGTGAGGGCGCCGATCCCCTTATGCCATTTGGCGTCTCAGTGCTCGATCTAGCCTATGGGGCAGCCCTGTGTGTTCTGTTTTTGGGCTTTGCGTTTGTTCTCGTGTCTGTTATTGGCATCCCTTTATTCCGCTATAATGGAGTCTGCCTCATACTTTTGGGGATCGGGGTATTGGGGTATCAGGTCTATGGGTTCGTAAGACTCGGCGAGTGGCAGCCTTTCTCGATCCGTGACTTCACAGACGCGTTATTCCTTACATGGAGTCTCGACCAGCCAACAGGTTGGGCAAAAGCGATCTTAAAGGAATTCCTGGAAGAGACGGCGCTATCGTTGTTTTTCATTGCTTGCGGTATGGTATGGCACTTCGCCGCAAAGAAGATCCTTGATAACGAGTTACGGGATCTTAAGGAGGCCGAGAGCGAAGGATTGGCACCTTTTGGCGAGGCAAAAAAACCGAAAGGGGTTTGACCCTGTCTAAGCCATGAAAATAAACGAGCATTGGTGTAGATTCCAATATAACTGTTTCCGCGGCGGGTATTTTGTTAGCGGGCTGCTTCCTTTGTCCGTGGAGAGACGAGCACGATCCTAATGGAATGGGCACTATTAGTTTACGTTCTTAGCACGAGCCACCTGAGGGTCGCCAACGTATTTGAAGCACAGAAACGATGCGAACAGGCGGCCTATGCATGGAAGAAACACCTTCCCGTAGATACGTTATGTCTTCCGGTGCACAGGGAAGACCTTCTAGCGAATGACGTTCCTTCCCGTAATAAGACTAAAGCGGCGCGGTTTATTGCTTATGTCGCAAACGTCGAACGGATCAAATCTTGACATTAGACGTTAACTTCAACTCGTTCACCCACCGCTTCGTTCGGAACAGTTAAACGCCGACGCCGCATATCACCGGTTAGTCCGGAAGGCTAAGCGGGTGAAAATGAATGAGCATCGGCGTAGATCCCAATATAATCACGCGAGCGGCAGTTAATAACCGCTTGAGCCGTATACTTAAATCTAGGTATCGCGGACAGGGCGCTAGTTTCCGATGACCCCAGCAATCGTGGCGGCAAGAGGAGCC
>JBHIDJ010000166.1:0-6391 GCA_046760105.1 Acidiferrobacterales bacterium
ACGTGGCGTCTCTGCCGGGCGGGGGCCCCCCCCCCCCAACCCCCACTCATGCGCCTACGAGCTTATCGGTCGACAGATGGCGACAGAAAAAAGGTGACACCCAAGGTCAGCCTAAGCTTTAATTTACCGTAAGGCGGAGCCCAATTCGACGACGAATCAGTGTGCGAGTTCCCTATGGATACACAACCTTTTCAGATCGTGTTAACAAACTGTCCCGACAGCGACAGCGCCAACACCATCGCCTATGGCCTGGTCAATGAGGGCCTTGCCGCCTGCGTCAACATATTACCGGCGGGGTACTCCGTTTACCACTGGCAGGGCAAGGTTGAAACGGCACGTGAGCACATACTTTTGGTAAAGTCGCATATCCAGCATTACCAGGTAATTGAGGAACGCATCCGCGCCCTGCACCCATACGAACTTCCAGCGATCGTCGCAGTCCCAATCGTTAACGGTCTAACCGAATACCTGGCCTGGATCGCAGATCCGCGAAAGACGACATGAACAAGCTATTACCGGTGTTCACCGCTTTGCTGCTTATTTCGCAGGCGTATGCCACTCACTCCGACCTGCCCGAGGATGAGCTGCTCGAACCTGATAAGGCCTTCAGTCTGTCAACCCGGGTCATCGATGGGGCAACAATCGAAGCGCGCTGGGCGATTGCGAAGGGCTATTACATGTACCGGGACAGGTTCAAGTTCGAGGCGGTGGACGACTCGATCAGCCTTGCGGAACCGGTGTTCCCGGAGGGGAAGAAAAAAGAGGACCCGTTCTTCGGCACGGTTGAGATCTATACCAAAGACGTGACCGTCCAGTTGCCGATCGTGCGCCAACGGGCGAGCGCCTACCGCGCAAGCCTTCGCATCACGGCACAAGGTTGTAATGAGCCGGTGGGCGTGTGCTATCCGCCGATCGTTAAGCAGGTAAGTTTCGAATTTTCAGCGGCCGCAGTCGCCGGCGTTACCAGCCCAAACAATGAGATTAGATCGCTTAGTGATCTGAAAGGCCTCGTTGGCGGTACCCTGGGGGACCAGGAGTTTTTGCACCCGGACCAGGCCTTTGTACTGAGCGTGGAACGGGTGGCGCGCGACGCCTTGTTGGCGCATTTTCTGATCGCCGATGGCTATTACCTCTATCGGCATAAAACGCGGTTCGAGCTCACGTCCGCCAACGCGGGTCCCGGCGATGCTGTCAAGCTTGGCGCCTACAAACTTCCCAAGGGTAAGGTTAAGGTCGACGAATTCTTTGGCGAGACCGAGGTGTACTACAACCAGGCGGAGGTGGCGTTGCCGGTGGCGGGCAGTGCCGACAGCAATGCCAGCCTCATTCTGAAGGCGACCTACCAGGGCTGCGCCGAAAAGGGAATCTGTTACCCGCCGATCACCAAGAGATTTGACGTACAGGTGGCGAATGCCGGTGTGATCTCCGTGGCAGCTACGGACACGGCGGTTCCGGCTGCCAGTCCGCTACCCGCCGCTGGTGGCACGCAGGCGCGGGCATTGGGGCCGAGCGGCAGCGAGCCTCAGCGCAGCACAGGCACGTTTCTGTTGACCGTCATCGCCGCCTTTGGTACCGGGCTATTGCTCACGTTTACGCCCTGTGTGCTGCCCATGATTCCAATCCTCTCCAGCGTAATCGTTGGACAAGCAGACAAGAACATCACCAAATCGAAGGCCGGAATTCTGTCGCTGACTTATGTGTTGGGCACGGCCGTGACATACACCGGGGTCGGGATCATGGCCGGCGTGACCGGTGATCAACTCCAGTCATATTTCCAGAATGTCTGGGCCATCGGGATTCTGAGTGCGGTATTCGTTGCCATGGCCTTGTCCATGTTTGGGTTCTACGAGCTGCAGATGCCGTCGTTTATCCAGTCACGCCTCCAGCAGCGTACGCAGGCTATCAAAGGAGGCTCGCTCGCCGGTGTGTTTGTTCTCGGGTTGGTATCGGCGCTGATCGTCGGCGCGTGCGTATCACCACTGCTGTTTTCGGCCTTGAGCGTGGCGATCGCGAGTCGCGATCCGGTGCTGGGCGGCGCGATGATGTTTTCCATGGCCCTGGGTATGGGCGTGATCCTCGTCGCTGCAGGGGTTGGCGCCGGAGCGCTGTTGCCGAAGGCAGGGGCGTGGATGGAGCGGGTCAAACAGATCTTTGGCGTGCTGCTACTGGCGGTGGCGATCTATCTGCTCGGGTTTGTCCCCGAGGTCCCGGTGCTGTTCCTGTGGAGTGCGCTGTTCATCGTCGTCGCGGTGTATCTTGGCGCGACACAAAACCTACCCCAAGGGGCCAGTAGCTGGCGTTATTTGTGGAAGGGTGGCGAAACCTTGTTACTGATTTGGGGTGTGCTCGCGCTTCTTGGCGGGCTCGCAGGCAATCGCGATGTGTTTCGCCCGCTACCTATCTCCGCGGTCGGATCGGGGATTGTTTTGGGCGGCACCGCGGGCCCGGGCAGCGCACAAGCAACCAGCACATCCGGCTCCACCGAGTTATTTGAACGCCTTACCAGCCTCGCCACCATCGAGGAACGACTGGCGGCGGCTCGGGTGGCGGGGAAGCCCGTGATGCTGGATTACTACGCCGATTGGTGCATCGAATGCCTGCGTATGGAGAACACGACATTTGCCGATCGGCGCGTACGCGAGGCGCTCGACGACTTTGTCCTGCTGCAGGCCGATGTCACGGATGCATTCGACCCCGAGATCAAGCATCTCAAGCAGCGCTTTGGTGTCTATGGCCCCCCAGCAACGCTCTTCTTTGCCGCGAGCGGCGAAGAGATTGAGCACCTGCGATTCTACGGATTCAGATCAGCGGATGCGCTACTCGAGATGCTGCGCACCGTGAGTCCGCCGACGATCACCGCATCGAAAGCCGGCTCGTAATGCCAAACCGGCCGTAATAAGCGCGAATCGGTCAAATGAAAAAGTCCCTGGTGTTTGTTGTCATCACCGTGGTCGCGCTAGTTGCGGGTTACTGGGCGAGCATGCGGTTCCACCCCGCGCCGAGTCCGGTGGTGGGGGCCGAGGTGTCGGCCGCCGACGGCAGCAACACCGAGCTGCCTGACCTCGAGGGCAAAACACAGAGCCTGAAGGCGTGGCCGGGAAAGCTCTTGCTCGTCAATTTCTGGGCGACCTGGTGTGCGCCCTGTCGCGAGGAGATCCCACTGCTTATCGAGCTGCAAAAACGCTACGAGACCCACGGGTTACAGGTGGTGGGGGTGGCCATCGATGACCGCGACGCAGTCGCGCAGTTTGGCAACGAGATGGGCATCAACTACCCCATCCTCATTGGTCAAGAGAAGGCTATGACGCTCATGAGCGACTATGGAAACCGCATCGGGTCGCTGCCGTTCAGCGTGCTCATCAACCGCGAGGGCCGCATCGCCGCCCGCAAACTGGGGATCTATAAACGACCCGAACTCGAAGGGCTAATCCGCCCGCTGCTGCCATCCGATTCCTAAAGCAGTAAGCTATTTGCGCCGATCTTACGCGAAATACCCCGGAAATTCGGCTAACTGGCGGGGAACTGGACAATTTGGTCAGGCCCGTGCAAAATCCGCTGTCAGCCGCACTGGGTGCTTTCTCGCGGTCCAGTGCTTAGCGATAAGAGGAACCGATACGGTGGGAACCGTCGATGGCTGAGCTGCTGGTGCTGAACGGGCCGAACCTAAACCTGCTGGGCGCCCGCGAGCCCGCGGTTTACGGCGAAACCACGCTCCCGCAAATCAACCAACGCCTCGAGCGGCTTGCGCGCGAGGCTGGCCACAAGATCAGTTTCTTTCAAAGCAACGCCGAGCACGAGCTGGTCGCCCGCGTACAGCAGGCGATGCAGCAGAAGGTGAGCTTCATCATTCTCAATCCGGCCGCATTCACCCACACCAGTGTCGCGCTGCGCGATGCGCTGGCGGCAGCCGCTATTCCGTTCATTGAGGTGCATGTCTCAAACGTCCATGCGCGCGAGCCGTTTCGACATCATTCGTATTTTTCTGATATCGCCGTGGGCGTGATTAGCGGCCTCGGCGTCCACGGGTATGAGCTCGCGTTGCACGCCGCGTTCGGGCGTCTCGATAAGTCATCGTGACATGGACATCCGCAAGATTAAGAAGCTGATCGCGATGCTCGAGGAGTCTGGCCTCGGCGAGATCGAAATCCGCGAAGGCGAGGAGTCCATTCGTATCAGCCGCTCGAGTATAGTCGCCACACCGGTACCGCCCGCGGCGCCCAGCCCACAACCGAGCCCGACGCCGGAGCGACCGGCAGCAAACAAGTCCGAAGGGCAGGAAACGGCAATACCCCGTGGGCATGTCATCGCCTCGCCAATGGTGGGCACGTTCTACCGTGCCTCCTCTCCCAGTGCCACGCCGTTTGTCGAGGTCGGCAGTCAAGTAAAGGTCGGCGACACCCTTTGTATTATCGAGGCGATGAAGATGCTAAACGAAATCGAGGCCGACAAATCAGGGGCCGTGCACGCCATCCTCAAAGACAACGGTCAGCCGGTAGAATACGGCGAGCCCTTGTTCGTGATTGAGTAACCGCAAAAAAACCCGATGATCGAGAAAGTGGTGATCGCCAACCGCGGTGAAATCGCGCTGCGCATCCTGCGCGCGTGTCGCATGCTCGGGATAAGAACTGTCGCGCTGCATTCAGAAGCTGACCACGACGCGAAATACGTCAGGCTTTCGGATGAGTCGGTATGCATCGGCCCGGCGCCCGCGAGTGACAGCTATCTCAACATACCGGCCGTAATCAGTGCCGCCGAAGTGACGGATGCGGTCGCGATACATCCCGGCTATGGCTTTCTCGCTGAAAATGCGGATTTCGCCGAGAGTGTCGAGCAAAGCGGTTTTATTTTCGTCGGGCCGAAACCGCAAACCCTTCGCCTGATGGGCGACAAGATTGCGGCGATCCAGACGATGAAAAAAACGGGCGTTCCCTGCGTACCCGGAAGCGAGAACGCGCTTGGCGATGACGACCGCGAAAATCTGCGATTGACCGCCAAAATCGGCTACCCGGTTGTGATCAAGGCGGCCGGTGGGGGTGGTGGCAAGGGTATGCGGGTCGTACACACCGAGGCTACGTTGCTCAACGCCGTCTTGCTAACGCGGGCGGAGGCGGCAGCGGCGTTTGGCAACGATAAAGTGTATATCGAAAAATATCTGGACGACCCGCGCCATATCGAATTTCAGGTGCTCGCCGACGAGCACGGCAATGCCATTCATCTCGGCGAGCGCGACTGTTCTTTGCAACGACGTCACCAAAAGGTACTGGAAGAATCGCCCGCTCCTGGCGTTTCCGACAAGGTACGTAACAAGCTCGGTGAACGCTGTGCCGATGCGTGCCGAAGAATCGGTTATCGCGGTGCCGGCACGTTTGAGTTTCTATTCCAAGATGGTGAGTTTTACTTCATCGAGATGAATACACGCATACAGGTCGAGCATCCAGTCACAGAGATGGTCACTGGTGTGGATCTCGTGCAGGAGCAATTGCGTATCGCTGCCGGTGAAAAATTGCGCCACCGGCAAAAAGAGATCACCCTGCGTGGTCATGCGATCGAGTGTCGCATCAATGCCGAAGATCCGAGGACGTTCGTGCCGTCTCCCGGACGCATCAGCCAATATCACCAACCCGGTGGGCCTGGGGTTCGGGTGGACTCTCACATCTATAACAATTACACGATTCCTCCGTATTACGACTCGTTAATCGCAAAGCTTATTACACACGGGCAAACACGCGACACGGCGATGGCGCGTATGCGTGTTGCACTATCGGAAATGGTCGTCGAAGGTATTAAGACGAACATTCCCATGCACGAGGACATTCTCGTTGACACCGCCTTCCAAGCTGGTGGCGTTAACATCCATTATTTGGAAAAGAAGCTTGGACTATAACTGCAGATACAAGATACAAGGGGCAAGAGACAAGACAGATTCGGCCAACCCATCAAACGCTTGTATCTTGCATCTTGAGACTTGTATCTGAATTCCCATGCCTTGGCTTAAGCTTAAACTCGAGGCCGACAAGAAGTGCGTTGAGCCTGTTGCACAGGCGCTCGAGGGGTGCGGCGCGATTGCCGTTACGCTGGAAGCAGCCGGCAACCAGATGCAATTCGAAGTCGAACCGGATCGGGTAAGCTTATGGGCACGCAATCGTGTGACCGGATTGTTTCCGGCGAACGCAGATGTTCCTGCTATTGTCCGGCAGATTGAGCTGCAAGCAGGTGCTTCGCTGGCGTTTAACGTGGAAGTGATTCCGGACCGCGAGTGGTGCAAAGCATGGCGGCAAGAGCTCAAACCGATGCACTTTGGTTCCCGGCTTTGGGTGTGCCCCAGTGACTGCGCGTCGCTACAAGCGGACGCGGTCGATGTCTTCATTGACCCGGGGCTTGCTTTTGGATC
>JBHIDJ010000167.1:0-6331 GCA_046760105.1 Acidiferrobacterales bacterium
GACCAGTTTCTACTTTGTGGCGTGCGCAGATGACGAAAGGTGATTAACTTACCCAGTTTGTTGCAGACAAGAAGGAAACCTAGGCCATGGTCGCTGTGATCTTCGAGGTCGAAATGAAACCGGGGCGGAGACAGGACTACTTCGACCTCGCCGCGAGTCTGAGACCGGAGCTCGAAAAGATCGACGGCTTCATTTCCGTCGAACGATTCGAAAGCCTGGCCCACAAAGGTAAATACGTTTCGCTTTCATTTTGGCGCGATGAAGCCGCGGTTAAGGCTTGGAAGGCCCATGCCGAGCACAAAGTCGCCCAGCAGCAAGGCAAGAACGAAATTTTCTCTGATTACCGCATCCGCGTTGCCGAGGTATTGCGCGACTACGGCATGCAAAGCGATCGGGCTTCGTTATGAACACGCACGTTCGGCGGCCAACCGGTGCGTGCGAGTATTACCTCGTCATCCACGCGAGCCGCAATTAAATACGACTCCCATTCTGGGGATAGAAGAATGTTACAAACGGTGAAAGCGGTGCGAGGGATGGTATCGGCCTCGCACCACCTCGCTGCCCAGGCAGGATTGGAGGTCTTGCGTGAAAACGGTAACGCCATCGAGGCCATGGTGGCGGCAGCGGCAACCATCTCGGTGGTCTATCCGCACATGAATAGCCTCGGCGGCGACGGCTTTTGGCTGATCAGCGAACCGGGCCGGCGTCCCCCGCGCGCCATCAGCGCGATCGGCGCGGCCGGCGCCGCGGTGGATGAGACGCTATACCGAGGCCGCGGCTTAGATGCCGTACCATCGCGGGGCGCGCTCGCCGCTAATACGGTCGCCGGCACCGTTTCCGGCTGGTCGGCGGCACTGGAGATCAGTGCACAATGGGGTGGGAAGTTCTCGCTGTCGCGTCTGCTCGAAGAGCCCATTTACTATGCGAAGGCGGGATTCCCGGTTAGTGAGAGCCAGCATCGTTTTACCCGGGACAAACGAGGCGAGCTCGCAGACGTGCCGGGCTGGTCGGATACGTTTCTGATGGATGGCGAAGCGCCCACACCGGGAACGCTGTTTAAGCAACCGGCGCTGGCGGAGACGCTGGAACGGTTGGTCGCGGCCGGACTCGATGACTTCTACCGCGGCGAGCTCGCGCGACGGATCGCCGCCGATCTCAGCCGCGTCGGCAGCCCGGTAACTGCGGATGACCTTGCCCACCAATGTGTGGCGGCGACCGATCCCCTTTCGGTGTCACTTCGCTGCGCGACCGTATACAACGTCATGCCGCCTTCCCAGGGACTTGCTTCACTGATGATACTCGCACTATTCGACCGGCTCGGGTGCGAGCACGCGAACGGGTTCGATCACGTGCACGGTCTCGTGGAGGCGACGAAACGCGCGATCCTCATCCGCAACGAGCATGTTACAGACCCCGCGTATATGACCGTGGATCCACGTGAGCTGTTGAGCAACGCGACAATGGCCGAATTGGCCGACAAGATCGATGCGGCCAAGGCCATGCCCTGGCCATTGCAGGGTGCGCCGGGCGATACGGTTTGGCTCGGAGCTGTTGACAGCGAAGGTCGGGCGGTAAGCTTCATTCACAGCATCTACTGGGAGTTCGGCTCCGGTATCAACCTGCGCGATACCGGTATCCAGTGGCAAAACCGTGGGAGTAGCTTCTCGCTTAATAAAGAGGATCGGAACTATATTTGTCCTGGGCGCCTGCCGTTCCATACCAATAATCCAGCCCTCGCCCTTTTTGACGATGACCGCGTGATGGTGTACGGCACGATGGGCGGTGAGGGTCAGCCGCAAACCCAGGCGGCGGTGTTCACGCGCTACGCGCTCTACGGCCAGGGATTGCAACGGGCCATTACCGCACCGCGCTGGGTGCTCAGCCGCACCTGGGGCGCGCCGAGGACGGATCTTAGATTGGAGGCGCGCTTCTCTGACGATGTTATCGAGGCGCTGCGTGCCGCCGGGCATGAGGTCTCCGTGGTGGGCGCGTTCGACGACGTGATGGGGCACGCGGGCGCCATTGTGCTGCATCCGTCGGGGGTGATGGAAGGTGCGACCGACCCACGAAGCGATGGCGCCGTCGCCGCCTTCTAGGTCAAGGGCCGCCTAGACGTTCTGCGCACCTGGGTCTAACGCGATTTCAGGTTGTGGTCCGGGATCCGTCTGTGGGAGTCTACCGCCGCGAACCAAATGAGGAACAACACATGAACCGCGAGGAACTCCAGGAGCTACAGGCGCCGCTTAAGGCCCATTATCGAGAAGACCCGGTAGCCGCCATGATTACCTTGGAGGCGCAAGGGACCCTGGGCGAGGAAGCCGTCAGCTGTTCCGTCGAAACAGGTCAGGCCCTTGTCGAGGCCGGACTGCATCCGGCAACCGGTGGCGACGGATCGCTAGCGTGCTCGGGTGACATGTTGCTGCAAGCCCTCGTGGCATGTGCGGGTGTCACCCTTAAGGCGGTGGCGACGGCACTGGACATTTCCGTTCGGGGCGGCAACGTGCGCGCCGAAGGTGATCTGGACTTTCGGGGTACACTGGGTGTCGACAAGGAGACATCCGTGGGCTTCAAGGACATCCGCCTTTGCTTTGACCTCGACACAGATGCAACCTCGGAACAGCTCGACTCGCTGTTTAAGCTAACAGAGCGATATTGTGTGATTTATCAAACCCTGCGGAATGCCGCGGAAGTTGACTTCAACAGTCGTCCGAGTGGGGAGTAAGGATCTGCGGCGTGCCGATGCATGGCAAACACATCATGCTACCGACTACGATCGCGGGAAGCTTGCCTAAACCCGCATGGCTGGCTGAACCGGAAAGACTCTGGGCGCCGTGGCGGTTGTCCGGTGAGGCGCTTGAGAAGGCCCAACGTGATGCGGCGCTTGTCGTGCTGAAGGAACAGGAGGTAGCGGGTATCGATATTGTCAGCAATGGCGAGCAGTTCCGACAGCATTTCGTGCATGGGTTTCTTGAGCATATCGAAGGTGTCGATTTCGCGAAGCGGAAACGCATCGGCATCCGCGACAATCGCTATGAGGCGGACTGCCCCACGGTAGTTGGACCGATCGCGCGCCCACAACCGGTGCATGCCGACGAGGTGCGGTTTACCCGGGCGCACACGAAGAAGAAGCTGAAGTTCACCATCCCCGGCCCCATGACCATCGTGGATACCCTTGCTGACGATTATTATGGGGACCGGTCGCGTCTGGCTATGGAGTTCGCGCGCCTGATAAACGAGGAGGCACAGGAATTGGAGGCAATCGGGGTCGACGTCATTCAACTCGATGAGCCTGCGTTCAACGTCTATCTGGACGAAGTGGAGGACTGGGGGATAGAAGCCTTGCATCGTGCTATCGAGGGCGTTCGCTGCAAGACTGCTGTGCATATCTGCTATGGCTACGGCATCAAGGAGAACATCGAGTGGAAAGAGACTCTCGGGGAAGAATGGCGGCAGTACGAGCGAACCTTCCCGCTTCTTGCCAAGAGCCGAATCGATCAGGTCTCCCTCGAGTGTGCAGGCTCCAGGGTCCCGATCCCACTGTTGGAGCTGCTCCAGGGCAAAGACATTATGGTGGGCGTGATCGATGTCGCCACGCCTCGAATCGAGTCACCCGACGAAGTGGCGGCGACCATCCGCAACGCCATGGCCTACGTGCCAGTCGATCGCATTATTGCTTGCACGAATTGCGGTATGGTGCCGCTTTCGCGTGTCGTCGCCCGCGGCAAGCTGCACGCGCTGGCCGATGGCGCAGCGCTGGTACGCAAAGAGCTCGAAGAGACTTGAAGGCCCAGCGGATCGCGTTTGAGCCGCCCATGTCGATCTGGGAACCCGTTGAGGCACCAGGGGTTTAGGCGGTGAACATTCTCCGTTTTTTTCAACTCTGCAAACATTAACAACCCTCGCTTTTGAAGGAGAAAAACATGTCCACATTAAAACCCCGAACAAAAACGCCAGGATTGGAAGTCAACACGCTCGATGACGGTAAATGGCGCTTGTCGGACCAGAAGCCGGAGAACTTCACCATGATCGTCGCCTATCGCGGGTACCATTGCCCGGTATGTAGACCCTATATCGCCGGGCTGGACCGTATGCTCGATGAGTTTGCCAAACGCGGCGTAGAGGTGATCGCGCTCAGCACGGACACGCAGGAACGCGCGCGACAGACGAAGGACGATTGGAAGCTCAAAAATGTTCGTATCGGCTACGGCATAAGTATTGACAAGGCGCGCGAATGGAGTCTTTACATTTCCACCAGCAGGGGCAAGACATCCGCGGGTATCGTCGAGCCTGATCTCTTTAACGAGCCGGGGCTGTTTCTGGTGAGGCCCGATCAGACGTTATATGCGTCTTATATCTCCACGATGCCGTTCGCGCGCCCCCATTTCGACGAGATACTGCGAGCACTCGACCGCATCATCGAGACTGATTACCCGGCGCGCGGCGAGGCATGAGTGTAGCGGCTGCGTGCATTAGCGTCGTACTTGTCCCCACGACGACTGGTGAAGTTTCTAAAGGCGAATAACAAGACGGGCGTCAGCGCAGAGCAGACATTAAAGGTTCTGCCTTACGTGCTATTGATCATCGCGCCTTTGACGTGGGCAGGTAATTTTGTTGTTGGGCGCTTTATCCACGAGCAGATACCTCCGGTAAGCCTCAACTTGTGGCGCTGGCTTGTGGCGCTGGTCGTCTTGCTGCCATTTACGCTGCCGACGTTGCTGGCGCAGCGCGCACTCATTATTCAGCACTGGCGATTGTTTGCGTTGCTCGGCGCTAGCGGCGTAGCGTTGTTTCATTCCTTCGTCTACCAGGCGTTGCATTTCACCGAGGCGATCAACGCGGCGCTATTTCTGTCGACAACACCGGCGGTGATTGTCATCCTTTCCTGGCTCATATCGCGTGAGCCGGTCACATCCCGCCAGACCTTGGGTATTACTGTCTCCCTTGTCGGAGCTGTAATCATTATTGTGCGCGGTGACCTAGGCCTGTTGTTGCACCTGCAATTCAACCAGGGTGACCTCTGGATGCTGGTGGCGGTGCCGAACTGGGCGCTGTACTCGGTTTTGCTCAGGCGCCTTCCACCAGGGTTTCACCCGATGGCTTTCCTGACCGCCACCGTGTCATTCGGGCTGATCCTGTTGACGCCGGCGTATCTGTGGGAATTGGCCCGGGTTGGTACGTTCCACGTGAATGGAGTAACCATAGGTAGTGTGCTTTACATTGGGCTGTTCGCTTCAGTGATCGCGTATATCTGCTGGAATCGCGGGGTCGCCTTAGTCGGTGCCAACCGTGCCGGGTTATTCCTACACTTGATACCCGTTTTCAGCGCCTTCCTCGCGGTCGCGATCCTCGGAGAGTCTGTGCGCGTTTTTCATCTGGTGGGTATTACTTTCGTCTTTACGGGTATCTATCTCACGAACACGCCGCGACCCCGCAAGGAGGAAGAATGACCACGCGTCCGTTGTATCGGTCGGACTCAACGCTTACCATTTGACAGCGTAGACGGAATCGCACTGTCCTTAACGTTGCACAACAAAAGAGCTTTCGCGTCTATCCGCTTTCGGAGATATGTCGATGAGCAGCAAACCCGTCGTTATCGTGTCCCGGAAACTGCCGCAAGCAGTCGAAGATCGCCTGCGTCGCGATTACAGGCCTCGCTTCAATGAAGAGGATCGGCTCTATACAAGTGAAGAATTAATCGAACTGGCGAAAGGTGCCGACGCCATCTTCGCGTGCCACACTGAACATCTATCCAAGGATGTGATCACGCGCCTGCCTGAGAGTATCAGTGCCATTGTCAACTTTTCTGTCGGTGTCGATCATGTGGATTTGGCTGCGGCCCAGGCACGCGGCATTACGGTCACGAACACACCGGATGTGCTGACCGATGCCACCGCCGAGCTCACCATGCTGCTTATGCTGGGTGCAGCGCGGCGTGCGGCCGAAGGGGAACAGTTAGTGCGCACAGGAGCGTGGGATTCGTGGGGTCCCAGTTTCATGGTGGGCATCGAGGTGACAGGCAAGCGCCTCGGTATTATCGGTATGGGACGGGTCGGACAGGTGACGGCTCGGCGCGCGCGTGGGTTCGATATGACCATTCACTATCACAATCGTCACCGACTGTCGCCGGAGCTGGTGGACGGTGCGACTTACCACGAAACAGCCGAAGACTTGCTCCCGCATTGTGACTTCCTGGCATTGCATTGCCCGGCAACGCCGCAGACCGTACGCTTGCTGAACGCGGAGCGTATCGCGCTGCTTCCAGATGGGGCTATCGTGGTCAACGCCGCCCGCGGCAGCATCGTTGATGAGCAGGCGCTCATCGACGCGCTTC
>JBHIDJ010000168.1:0-6225 GCA_046760105.1 Acidiferrobacterales bacterium
GACGAGCGATAACCACCACCGGAATTCCGAGACGCTCGTGCAGACCACGCACATCAACCACATTGAACCCGGCAAAAGCAATACCCTGCAACATGACGGCCTGAATATGAGCCTGATAGCGCGATTGCGATATCAGTCGAATCAGGGTGTCCGTACTGTTTGTCCCGTCGCGGCGTACCTTGCCTGAGACCACGCCTTCCAGGCGTAAGCCGGAATAAACTGTGCCAACCACAAGCACGTCACCGCGATGACCAGGTTCAAAGGGTGCATCATCAAAGCCGACGACATGGGCCAAGCGACGCGGCATCTATCGCTTACTCGGTTCTAAAGCTTTATGGACGGCTGTGCAAACGGTCTGTTGCGCTATCGCTGACAAAAGCGTCTGCCTCAATTTCTACGAGCATCTCGGGCGAAACCAAGCGGCTCACCTCCACCATACTGGTTGCAGGCTTCACCGCACTGAAAAATTCACCATGAGCTCTACCCACTTTTTCCCAGTCTTCAATATTCACCACATACATGCGAGTACGCACGACATCCCTCAAAGTCGCCCGCGCTTGTTTTAGGGCGGACTCAATGTTCTTAAGTGTCTTCACCGTCTGTGCGTAAGCGTCGCCGACGCCGACAATCTGCCCGTTTTTGTCGGTCGCCGTAGTCCCCGATACATACACATGTGGACCTACTTTGACCGCCCGCGAATAACCAACCGTTCGCTCCCAAGCGGTACCGGTGGATATGGTCTGTCTTTGCATCATTGTTGCCCCAAGCGTGTTGTAAGAATGGTTAAGGTTCGATTGCCACCGGCTGCGCAAAGCCAGTATGCAAAGCAGCTTATCGTCGCATAGCTGCTCATCCAACAATGCGCTGATACATGTCCGGATCGGTCGCACCCTCCGTCGAGAACAAGAGAATCTTTGAGTTGCTATCCTTATGGATCTCGCCCGCAATCGTACGTAGCTCAGGCTGATTAGATAAACACGTGACTAAGCCCGCGGTGACTGCCCCGGCTTCTCCAGAAGTGATTCTCGGATCTCCTGCAACCGGCTTAGCTAGAACACGCATCCCCGTCGCCGCCACGGCATCGGAGCATGTGAAGAACCCATCGCTGTGATCGCGCAGAATTGGCCAGGCGAGCGAGCTTGGCCTACCGGCCGCCAATCCAACCATGATCGTGTCCAGGTCACCCGGTATCGTTCTTGCCAGTCCGTCGTCGGTCTTGGCGGATGCGAAAAAGCAAGCCGCATTGGTCGGCTCAACAACATAAAGCAATGGACAGTCTTCACCATAATGTTCTTTCAGATATCCATGCAACGCCCCGGCGAGTGAACCTACCCCCGCCTGGATGAACACATGGGTCGGTTTCTCGCCTTGCAGCTGCTCCACCGCCTCGGCAAACATCGTCAGGTAGCCCTGCATGACCCACATCGGGATTTCTTCATAACCCGGCCACGCTGTGTCTTGAAGCAGGATCCAGTTATGCTTCTCCGCCATGTTAGCGGCGTGCTCCACGCTCTCATCATAGCTGCCGGTGGTCACACTCGCATCGGCGCCTAGTGAGCGGATGTTCGCGACGCGTGCGGCGGACGCGCCCTGTGGCAAATAAACGACTGCTCTTTGCCCCAACTCTCTTGCCGCCCAGGCCACGGCACGCCCGTGATTGCCGTCGGTTGCGGTGACAAAGGTAAGTTCACCAAAATCCCTTTTCAGCTTTAGTGAGCGTAAAGAATCAAAAGATACTTCCTCGATACTCACCTCCAGCTTCTGCGCAATAAACTTTCCAATGGCGTAAGAGGCACCGAGGACTTTAAAGGCATCTAGCCCAAACCGGTGTGACTCATCCTTTACCCATAACGCGGTAATTCCCAACGAACGTGCTAGCGCGCGTAGGCGTACCAACGGCGTTGGCTTGTAGCCCACAAGACGCCGATGGAAACCTCTTGCTACGTCGGCCGCTGAAGGGGAAAAGCGGCTCGCATCGAACTGTCTGTTAGCCGCAACTCGCACGAAGCGATTGGCCACATATTCGATCTTAAGGTCACTGGTCATAGGTGGTTAGTCAGACGCTACGCTGACATCACCGAACGCCAACCTTGCCGGTGTCAGTGCCCTGGACCTTCGAACTTGCGCCAAGGTGCGTGGTCAGTCCCAAGCATAAGCAGCCATGGAGAGAACACCGTATGTGAACGCGTGGTGCAGTTTACGCCCGCGTGCACTTTTGCCGGCTGCACCCATGGGAACAAAAAGCGGCACGAAGTGTTCACGCGTGGGGTGATTGCGTTGGGCGCTCGGGGCGTGCGTCTCGAAATCGATCAGCACATCCTCTCGGCCGTGCGTAACAGCGTCTTCCAGCCAGCCATCGAACGCCTGCACATAGTCTAGTGGCATGGCATCGATCGATTGGCCGCGAAACTCCCTGAGGTTGTGTGTTGCCCCACCACTTCCCAGGATCAGCACCCCTTCGGCCCGCAACGCGCGCAACGCCCGTCCCAGCTCGAGATGGTGTCGGACGCCAAGGTGGGTTTGGACCGAGAGCTGCACCACGGGTATGTCAGCGTCAGGATACATTAGCTTTAAGGGCACCCAGGCGCCGTGGTCCAGACCACGCGTCTCATCGATAGACGCTTCGTAGCCGGCGTCACGCAGTAGCGTCGCAACCTGTTCCGCAAACACGGGACTGCCAGGGGCCGCGTAGTGGATTTCGTACAAGCGGTCGGGAAACCCGTAGAAGTCGTGTATGGTTTCTGGGTTGGATGCACCCGTGAGCTTCGGGCTCGACGTTTCCCAATGCGCAGAGATACACAGTACGACCCGTGGCCGCGTGAGCATGCCGCCCAGGGTCTTGAGGAACGCGGGGGTCGGCCCGGCATCGATCAAAAGCGTCGGCGCGCCGTGCGAAACGAAGATAGCGGGAATCGCGTTCATCGCCTTCCCATCGTAAATCGCCCTAAAGTTTCACGCCCGCGTCAGGAAATACATTGCCTCATTACAACACCAGGCAGCGCCTGGGAACTTAAGCAATGCGCGCACCATTACTTACTCTAAAAGTAGGCTCAAGAAGTACCACGCCGCTGTCTGGACACACGGCACCCAGTATCAGTACCTCGGACTTGATCCCCGCGATCCGTTTAGGATTAAAGTTCATCACCGCAACAACTTGCTTACCGACGAGTGCTTCCTCGGTGTAGTTGTCGGTCAGTTGTGCCGAGCTTACGCGTGTCCCCTTTTCACCGAAATCAATCGTTAGGACGTACGCCGGCCCCCTTGCCTTGGGGTTTGGTTTTGCGTCTGTAATCGTGCCGGTACAGATTTCGACCTTCAGGAAATCGTCAAATTCAATGCGTGCCATTTTCCTAACCGAAATAGAGTTTTATGCCGGGCCGCGCCAGCCGACCGCGTGGAAACTCACGCGTCCTTGCCGGTCAAAGCAAACGCCCTCCGCTTCCAGCAGGCCGCGTTGGCGAATACCGCCGTCACCACGACGTCGCGAACTGATCCTGCCCTCGTGATTGATTACACGATGCCAGGGTATATCGCTACCGGCGGGGACCGCGGCCATTGCAAAACCTACACTGCGAGCCGTGCACTTGCCGACAATGGCCGCAATCTGGCCGTAAGTGGCCACGTGTCCATATGGAATCTGACAAACAACCGCATAGATACGATGATACAAGGAGTCGGCTTCGGTCCGGTCTGTCAACATTATGTACCCACACTAGTATCCTTCTGAACAACGGAGCAGCACTACTGATACACCATTGTCTTGCGCCGGGATGGCTCAGCCAGTACCGTATAGAAGATCGGCAAAGCACGGTTTTGTAGCGCGTGGCCCGCCCATATCCTCTCATGCCCGGAAACATTGGTGAACTGCTTTTGGCCGCCACCGCGTTTGTCATGCATCGTGCTTTGCCCCGGATCATGAGGATGTGAATGGTGGTGTGCAAGATCATGTCTGGCGGACAGACCGGCGTGGACCGTGCGGCCTTGGATGTTGCGCTGGAGCTTGGTATTCCCTGCGGAGGATGGTGTCCGCGCGGACGCAAAGCGGAAGATGGGGTTATTCCAAGTCTTTACCCGCTCAGCGAGACATGTTCCACCGATTATTCAGAGCGCACCGCGCGCAACGTGCTCGACGCGAATGCCACACTCATCATCACGCGTGGGCCCATGTCTGGTGGAACGGCGTTAACGGCGGAGATAGCGCGCCGTAGGAACAAGCCCTGCCGGATCGTCGACCTCGATCGTACACCGGGCCCGCACGCAGTTCGCGCATGGCTCACGCGAGAGCACGTGTCTATCCTAAACGTCGCTGGCCCGAGAGAAAGTGGGTGCCCAGGAATCTACGACCGCGCCGTCCACTTCTTACGCCAGCTTCTTGATCAAAAAGGAAGATTCCAGTCCTTGCGGGCCGACGATTCTGAGGAACTCCATCCCCGAGGCTCGAAATAAACCAGCGCAGCTTCACTTGCCATAAAATCACAACCGGATGAAGATTAGTCACTGCAGACAGTCGCGGCCGCCCCACAGCAGGATCTCAGTCGCACCGAATCGCTCTCAACCACCCGTGGTTATATTGTTTGAGGACACGCGTCTACGCTTCAGACTGCTTGTCGAGAACGTGTTGCGCAAGGAGTTCGCGATCTTTCTCGCGAATCTTGCAGAATTCCACGCCGACGCGGTATGGCAAATCCGGTTCTGTGTCGGGCTCATGCCTACGGTATACGACCCTGCCATAGGTGAGAATACCGGTGTAAGCAGGAAGCAGGATCAGTTCGATTTCTAGCATAGTGTCTACTGGAATCGACGTCTCGGCATAAAAACCGATGCCGCCAGCACTGAGGTTCACGCTGCAAGTAGGCTCTTGGGATACATCTATCTCCTGCATCAGAAAGGCCCGCGCGACCAGGTCGAGCTTGCGTTCCAACAACCGCAAATACTGAGCGATCTCCAACGATTGCTCCCGGATCTTGTGTAGCAGTGGCTCCATCTGCCGGCTGGTCGCCGCAAAGGTGGACGTTAGCGTCAACCGGTTAGGCAGGTTTGCGTCTAGTTGCTCAATGTCGGTGGGCACCTGATTTCCAGCAATCATGCGGTAGCGCAAAATGACACCATCATCGATGCGACAAAATCGCCGACGTTCCTCTGGTCGCTGCGCTGGGCCTGTTTCCTCACTCATTGGATGTTCCCTCTACACCGCATTCCATGGCTGCCGGGCGGGTTACTTGCACCTGAACCCTGTGATGCTTTGATCGCTGCAAATTCCATACCATTATCTTACGCAACGTTCGTGGATCATTCTTCGCTCTAGCCCTGAATGATTGTGATCTCCACTCGGTTCTAAGCGCGGTGCTCGCGTGTGTCGTTGTCCGCTATCGGCCTTGTCCCAAGCCGGCAATTGTCACACGAGGCATTCATATGCGCGCTGGCGCCCGCAAGACGCCGCTAGGCCCCAGACTGCCTACACCTTTGCGTTTTCCGCTATATTCCGATTATTGGTTACGCTAACGTGGTTATGAAGGCGATAGGTGTCGTTGCCGCCGGCCACCCAAAGACGGCACAGGCGGCGAAAATCATATTGCAAGAGGGCGGTAACGCATTCGACGCCGCGCTCGCAGCGCAGTTTACTGCTTGCGTTGTCGAGCCGGTGTTCACCTCGCTCGGCGGCGGCGGCTTCCTGCTCGCGCACACCGACGGGCAGCAGCTCCTCTATGACTTCTTTACCCAAACCCCCGCCTGCGGAACGCATCACGCCGGTATCAACTTTTACGCCATTAATGCGGATTTCGGCACCACTGAACAGGAGTTTCATATCGGCATGGGGTCGATCGCGACGCCAGGTACGACAAAAGGCCTATTTAAGATCCACCAGGACCTGTGCACGCTGCCTTTGCAACAGATCATGGAGCCTGCGATCGGCTACGCGCGGCGTGGCGTGCGCCTGAATCAACTTCAAGCCTATTCATTTCGTGTTCTCGAAAAGATTTTGACCTCGACCCCTGAGGCATTCGAGCTTTACCGCAGTACGAACAACAACAAGCGCCTGCTACACGAAGGCGAAGTATTCAAACAGCCGTACCTGGCCGACACCCTCGACGCGCTTGCCCGAGATGGAGCACAGCTATTCTATCGCGGCGAAATCGCACAACGCATTATTGCGGACTGCCGCGAACGCGGCGGCAGTCTCACACGCGAGGATCTCAACAACTATCGTGTAATCAAACGAAAACC
>JBHIDJ010000169.1:0-6223 GCA_046760105.1 Acidiferrobacterales bacterium
CGACCACCTGATGAGAGACCAGTGGGTCGATCCAGTTCGTTGGTCCTCGTGTAACTCTCTTTGACGCCGCTTGGGCCGTGGAGAGATAACCAAGCCTTTTCAAAGATCTGCCGCCCTATTACGCGGGGTCACTCATGTTCCCGCAGGGTCGCCCGTCCGAAGTCTGCCCCATTTGGGCATCATGAGTTGACTTGTCTACACCCGAGGGTGCACCTTATGGAGTGGACAAGCCAGAGACGTGGAGGTTCGGAATGGCAAACCTCGCTTCGAAAGCGGTCCCATGCTTGCCAAGGTGGCTGGTTCCTGCCGTAACGATGTTGATCGCATTCTCGGCCCCGCTTCGGGCCGAGGAGGTCACGCAGCAATTTCGCAATCTGACCGTGAACGCGAATCTGGAGCTTGCCGAGGGTAAAGACTTCAGCGATGGCGTCGTCTTGATGCTTCACGGACTAATGGCGCACAACCGCATGGAGATCATGCGTACGTTCCAGGACGTGTTCAAAGACAATGGGCAGAGCTCGCTCGCAATCAATCTAAGCCTAGGGCTGAATAACCGGCACGGATCTTACGACTGCGCATTACCGCATCGGCATCGGCTGAGTGATGCCCCTGATGAGCTTGAAGCCTGGGTCGGCTGGTTGAAGACTAAAGGTGCGAACCGGATCACCCTCATAGGACATTCGATTGGTGCCAACCAGGTTCTGGTTTTCGCAGCTGAGCGCGACGACCCTGCAATTACTGGTGTAATCCTGCTGGCACCCTCTACCCGATCTTACGAAAGGCTCTCGGCACGTTATGAGACACGATATAAAAAGAAACTGGCAGATGAACTCGCCCGGGCGCAATCGCTCATCGCGGCCGGAAAGGGAGACGAGCTCATGGAGAAGGTTGACTTCTTATATTGCCCGGCAGCCACAGTAACCCCGACAGCCTTCTACGAATATTATCACGACCATCGGTTTGGCAACGTACCGTCCTTTTTGCAACGGCTTAAGAAACCCACTCTGGTTATTGCGGCCGGCATGGACGAGCTGCAACCCGATGTCGCCAAACGCGTCGCACCTTTTGTAGACGGGAAGAAGATTCATTTGGTTGTTATTGAAGGTTCCGGGCATTTCTTTCGCGATCTCTTTACCGATGACGCAGTCGAGGCAGCAGTCGCCTTCATGGCTGCTTCGAAATAGGAGTGCTGGTCAAACAAGGAGGCAGCCCTGGCTTGCTAGGTTTTGTTTACTACCACTCCGGAACTCCGGCCTTCTTGAGACTTTCGATGAGATTAACGGTGTGCATCACTCAGGGTCAGTGGCATCGCAGGCAGCTCGCGCCGCTACCAAGGCAGCGGCAAACACCTCCTTCACGGGTACGCCGTGGCTGCTCGCCGCAGCGCGGCACGCCTCGAACTCCGGCGCGAGATTGGGCGGTAGGCCATCGCCGTCGGCCACCTTGACCGGTATGCGCCCAAACAGCGTTTCCACCTCCAATATGCGCCGCGGCCGCTCCACTCGGTAGACCGGCCGCACGCGCACGCCGAGCGAGGTCGTTTCACTCAGTAGCAGCCGCACAGACGCATCCACCTCATCGCGCCGCACGAGCGCGGTGATCATCATCGCCGGACGGCCTTTCTTCATGACGATGGGCACCGTCCAGGCGTCGAGGGCGTCCGCCGCCAGCAGCCGCTCGACGGCGTGCGCTGCCACCTCGGCCGTCATGTCGTCAACGTTTGCCTCGAGCACGGCGAACGGCGCGTCGCGTAATTTCTCCTCCTCGACCTCGCTGCGCCCCAGCACCACCCGCAGCAGGTTGGGCCGGTCGGGCAACTCGTGCGTGCCGCCGCCCCACCCCACTTGCTCCGGGCGCATCTCCGGCCAGCGCGCGTACCCGCGAGCGCAGGTCGCCACCAGGCAGGCACCGGTGGGGGTTACTAGCTCGGCGTCGATGCCGGCATCGTAAGTAGGCACGCCCCGCAGGCACTCCACTGTGGCAGGCGCCGGCAGCGGCAGCACGCCGTGGCGCGCGCGCACCGTCCCCCGTCCCATCGGCAGCGGGGAAACCACGACATTCGCGCTGAGCCAGTCGAGCGCCGCAGCTGCCGCCACGATATCGACGATGGAGTCCACCGCACCGACTTCGTGGAAGTGTACATGGTCGACGGGTACACGGTGCACCGTCGCCTCTGCCTGCGCCAGAGTACGAAACGCGTCGAGCGCGATGGCGCGCGTCCCTTCGGGCAGATGAGCCGCTTCGAGCATGGCACGGATCTGTGCGTAGTCGCGCTCTGGTTGCGTCTCGTCCACGTGGACCACAAAGCGTCGCGCAACGATGCCCGAACGCACCGCAGAGTCAAGCTCGATGCGGTACCCGCCAAGCGGTAGCGCCGCCAATGCGCTGTCGATGACGGCACGCGGTACCCCAAGGTCAAGCAGCGCCGCCACCAGCATGTCGCCGGCAATGCCGCTGAAGGCATCGAGGAACAGCAGCTTGCCTCGCCCGCAGCCGCGCTCAAGATCTTCGCGCAGCGGCCCCGCATCGTGCCCATGACCGTGGCGGTGGGTATGTGCCGAACTATGGGAATGAACCATCGCTATGACCGCTGCCGGTTGATGAGGGTGGCGGCGCGCCCGGCGCCGAAGCCGTTGTCGATGTTGACCACGGTGACGCCGGCTGCGCAGCTGTTGAGCATCCCGAGAAGGGCGGCGATGCCCCCGAAGCTCGCGCCGTAGCCCACGGAGGTCGGTACGGCGATGACCGGTTTAGAGACGAGTCCCCCAACCACGCTCGGCAGCGCTCCCTCCATGCCGGCCACGACGATGATGACCCCGGCCTCGTCCAGCTTAGCGCGATGCTGGACCAGCCGGTGCACACCGGCCACGCCCACGTCGCAGATGCGCTCCACGCGGTTGCCATAGACCTCGGCGGTGATCGCCGCCTCTTCCGCCACCGGCAGGTCGCTCGTGCCGGCGCTGACCACACACACCGGATGCGGCCCGACTGGCTTGGGGGGTTTGCGCATCAGCACGGCGGTGCGCGACAGCGCGTGGTAGCGGACCTCCGGAATGGCGACCACGAGTGCTTTCCCGATCTCGGCGGGAAGCCGTGTCGCAAGCACGGTCTGACCGCGGGCATCGATTTCGCCGAAGATGGCAATCACCTGCTCCGCCGTCTTGCCCATGCCAAGAATCACCTCCGGGAACCCGGTGCGCAGCGCGCGGTGGTGGTCCACCGTCGCAAACCCCAAATCGGTGAACGGCAGGTCACGCAGCACGGTCATGGCCTGGTCGACGTCGATCACGCCACGGCGCACATCATCGAGGAGCGCACGCACTGCCTTAGGGTCCATGGCCCGCCAGTGTAGCAATCGACGGATGTTCCCTACTATACTAGGCGGCCTCTCGTTCCTGCAGGTCTTAGATCACAGCCAGGACTAGGGGTGTCAGGGCGCCGGCGTGCACGATTTCGCACTCAGTCCGGACCATAGGGTACACGTTCAAGAATCGCCTTGTGGGGTGCCCGTGCATGACCTACGGGGATAGACTTCATGACCGACGTCGAAGCTAAGGCCCGCCAGCTGCGGGTGATGCTCGCAGAGCTGGAACGGGTCATCGTGTGCTTCTCGGGCGGCGTTGACTCGAGCTTCCTGCTGGCGCAGGCGGTGGATGTACTGGGCAAGGACGCTGTCGCGCTGACGGCAGTATCGCCGAGTCTCGCCACCGAGGAGGGTGAGGACGCGCGACGGCTCGCCGAGCAACTCGGCGCGCGGCATTTGCTGGTCGAGACCTACGAGGTCGACGACCCGCGCTACGCTGCCAATCCCACCAACCGCTGTTATTTCTGCAAGACCGAGGTCTACGGCAAGGCCGTCGAGGAAGCACGGCGGCTCGGGATCGCGCACGTGCTCGATGGCTTCAACGTCGATGACCGCGACGATCTGCGCCCCGGCCGCAAGGCGGCGCGCGAGCTCGGTGTGCGCTCGCCGCTCAACGAGATCGGGTTCACCAAGACAGACGTCCGTGAGGCGGCTCGACGCATCAATCTGCCGGTGTGGGACAAACCGGCGCTAGCCTGCTTGTCCAGCCGATTCCCGTACGGAACCCGGATCACGCCCGAGCGGCTCACCCAGGTGGCGCGCTGCGAGCGGGTGCTGCGCCGCCTGGGGTTCCGGGTCTTTCGCGTGCGCTATCACGAAGCCGTCGCCCGCGTTGAAGTCGGCCATAAGGAGATCGCCCGCCTGCTGGAGCCCGACGTCAGAGATACGGTCTTGTGCGAGTTTCAGGAAGCGGGATTCACCTATGTCGCTGTCGATCTGCAGGGATACCGCACGGGGTCCCTCAACGAAGCGATCAGCGCCCGAACGCGGGGAGCCGTGACAGTCCCGACTCCCAACGTGCCGGGCACCTGATCGTGAGGGTCGAGCCAGCGAACTTACTGGAGGAGGACTAGCGATGAAGATCGAGCAGACAAAGCCCGTAACCATCAGCGATCTGTGGTCGGGGGTGGAATCGAAGGTCGGGCAGGCGAGTCACTTGGAGGCGGCCGCGCAGGAGCTGGCCACGGCCATTCATGCCCAGTTCAAGGAGTCCGTCGTCCTGGCCCGGGTATTTTTCACGGTCGATTTCGATGATCTGCCGGCGTCCAACCAGGATTTCGTGCGTAACCTGGCGGGTGCCGATCTCGACGGCGCCACGCCGGTGCTGTCACTCGTCGGCACGCACGGCGAGGAGGCCGACTGGAACGACCGGCGCAAGTCCAAAGGCCACGTCGGCATCCCGTTGATCTCAGCCGCCTTTGTTGACGCCATCCCCATGATCTCGCGGCTGCTGAAAGAGCTCGGCGTGCCCCTGGATTGGGTCGACACACACGAGTCCGACCTCATTCAGAAGAGCATCGGCCGCAGCGAAGGGCTGTTCTTCGTGAAAGATGCATCCCAGGCCACAGATGCGCAGAACCGCAAGATCATTGCGGCCCAGGACTTCGTGAGCCAGTATGGCGTGAAGAGCGTATTCGGGATCGGCGGCGCCTACCCAGGCGGTCAGCTCCTGGTCATCGTCTCCTTCTGCCGCGACATCTTCCCGCGGGAGGCGTCGGAGAACTTCTTGCCGCTGGTGAGCCTGTTCAAGGGCAAGACCGCCTCGCTCGTCGACAACGGCGAGATCTTTAAGAGCTAGAGCCGCAACGCCTGGCGGCGACGGCCAAACTCAGAGTCCTGGAGGCCGGCACCCCGGGTAGCGAGACGTGCTGGATCTCATCCCGTTTCTCGCGGTGGGCTGGGTTCTCGGCGTGCTGCACAGCCTCGAGCCCGATCATCTCGCCGCCATGGCGACTCTGGTAGGTCGGCGCCGTCGATCGCGCGTCGCCGACTTCGTCGACGGGGCGCTATGGGGTGTGGGTCATACGCTAGCACTGGGCAGCTTCGGGGTCGCGCTGATGGTAGTGGGCACCCAATCCCCCGGATGGTTGGAGCGCTTGCTCGAAATCGGGGCGGCCCTGATGTTGGTGGCGCTTGGCGTCGCCAGGCTATGGCGCGCTGGACATCGCCTGCACCGGCATCGCCACCGTCACGGTGATATCGAGCACGAGCACTACCATCTACACCTGGACAGCTCCTATCGCGCGCGCGAGCACCTGCACCACAGCCACATGCCGGTCTGGATCGGGATGCTGCATGGGCTGGCGGGCACCGGCGCGGTTCTCGTGCTGGCGCCCGCGCTGGTGGTGACCGACGTTCGCAATTACTTCTTCTATGTCCTAGCGTTCGGGCTCGGGAGCATCCTGAGCATGGGGGCATACTGCGGCGGGTTGGCCTCCCTGGGTGCCTGGCTGCAGGCCCGCTTCTCCAGCACAGCCTACCGGTTCGCAACGGCGACCGGGGTGCTCAGCGTCGGCGTCGGGGTTGCCTGGCTGTGGCGAGCAGTCGCGCCATGACCCGCCGCGCGATGGCGAGCCCACGGGGCGCGGCTGTCTCTCCAAGGCTTCCAGTCTTGGTCCATATCGGCATCAGCTCCGGCATCGCCCTGATCGGCCCCACCAAATATGAAGGCGCAAGCGGGGTGCGCTGGGCCTACACCGCGCGCGGCCCCGCCATCAACCTCGCTGCCCGCATCGCTGGCGTTAATGAAGGTGGCATGATCTGCATCGGCCCGTAGACCGCGCGTCGGATCACGGGGCACGTCGCCACGAAAGAGATCGGCAAGAAGCAGCTCAAAACGTCAAAGGCGAGGTGATCATT
>JBHIDJ010000170.1:0-6105 GCA_046760105.1 Acidiferrobacterales bacterium
TCGAGGTAATCGGACCGGTGTTGACACGACGTGCGCTCATTCTGGCAGGCGAGGTTCCGAACCCGAGTTCGCAACCATGAGTGTGGGCGAACTACCTACCCGAACGACCACTCGCGAAAAGAGCAGAATGCGTGCGCCAACACCCCCACTTGGTCATGCCCATGTCATGGAGGTGGACGATGTGATCGCTGCGCTTGACACCTCCTATCAAGGTCTCGCGCACCACCAGGCTCAAGCGCGATTGGAACGCTACGACCCAAACGCTTTGCCTCAAGCGAAAGTGCCCGGAAATGGACAAACAAGCTGAGCTCGTCGATCCGTCTCCAGGGGGAGAGCGAACAGAACATAGACGGCGCCGACCCTCGGCTTAACCCGCTCCAGGTTCCCACCGCAGATCCGGACCTTCGTGGCGGTCCTCTCTACGGCCACGAAACCATTTCTCGATACCGACAACTCCGTATATCACGAATCCCACTGTGATAATGAGCCACCATTCGGTCAGCCCCAAAGGTGCACTACGGAACGCACGCTGCATGGTCGGCAAGTAGGTGAAAAGCAACTGCAAGACGACCATCGCACTTACTCCGACGAGTAGCCACCGGTTAGAAAACACGCCAAGCCTGAACATTGAGTGAGTGAGTGAACGACAGTTGAAGAGATAGAAGAGCTCCCCAAAAACGAACACGTTAACGGCCGCTGTTCGTGCCGCGGCATCACTTTCGCCGTGGGACAGCTCCCATTCGAACAGCCCGAACGACCCCACAAGCAGCAAAAGCCCCACTAGGAGAATACGAACTACCAGAGGGCGGGTAAGAATCGGGCTTTGTGGATCCCGCGGGGGACGGTTCATGATACCGGGTTCCTTCGGTTCGAATGCCAGCACTAGCCCCAGCAACACTGCGGTGGTCATGTTGATCCAGAGGATCTGCACAGGAAGGATAGGTAGGGTCAGGCCGGCGAAGACGGCAACGAGAATGACTAATCCCTCACCGATATTAGTGGGCAGCGTCCAGGTGATGAATTTGACGAGGTTGTCGAACACACCGCGTCCTTCCTCCACTGCCGCTTCGACGGTGGAGAAGTTGTCATCGGTCAGCACCATGTCGGCGGCTTCCTTGGCAACCTCCGTGCCGGCAACACCCATCGCCACACCGATGTTCGCTTGGCGCAATGCTGGCGCATCGTTGACCCCATCACCGGTCATCGCCACCACATGGT
This sequence comes from Acidiferrobacterales bacterium, assembly GCA_046760105.1. Lineage (GTDB taxonomy): Bacteria > Pseudomonadota > Gammaproteobacteria > Acidiferrobacterales > SPGG2 > JBHIDJ01. The sequence goes on from JBHIDJ010000170.1 coordinate 1,219, forward strand.
CCCTTGCCTGGAGCGCCTCGACCAGGCGCAGCTTCTGCTCCGGCGCGACCCGTGCGAAGACGGCGACACGTTCGGCGGTCTCGATCAAATCCGCATCCGATAACTCCTCAATGGCTTGGCCACTCATCGCAACACCGCGGCCGTCGGCGTCGCGGGCACCATCCAGGCCGATTTGGCGGGCAATCGCCGATGCGGTCCCAACATGGTCCCCCGTGATCATCTTGATCCGTATCCCGGCCGCCTGGCAGATGTGCACGGCGTTCACGGCCTCTGGCCTGGGTGGGTCGATCATGGCCTGGAGACCAAGAAACGTGAGCTCGCCGGCAACGTTTCTATGAGTAACCGACCCGTGGTCGGCGGGCATTTCGGCACGGGCAAAGGCAAGCACGCGCATCCCCTTCGCCGCCATTTCATCCACTTGGCTGTGAATGGCGTCAATAGCGAGATCCACCGGTTGCATGTTCGGATTTGCGGCATCACGGCAGCGAGCCACGATCCGTTCCACAGAACCCTTGAGGTACAGCAAACGTGGCCGGTTTGGCCCCGCATCGTGCAAGGTCGCCATGTACTGGCGTTGCGATTCAAACGGTATGGTGTCGAGTCGCGGCAGATCGCGCGTAAGCGTGTCCGGCGAAAGTCCCGCTTTGCTCGCCGATGTCAGCAAGGCGCCTTCGGTGGGATCCCCTTCGACACACCATCCCCCTTCCGCAGAGATCAAGCGCGCGTCATTGCAGAGTAACCCCGCCGTCAAACATTCGAACAATGTGGGGTGAGCTTTCGGATCAATTGTCACACCACTTTTACTGAATTCGCCTTCCGGCACATAACCAACGCCCGAGACAGCGAATGACTCGCCACCCGCCAGAACCTCTTGAACCGTCATTTGGTTCTGCGTCAGCGTCCCAGTCTTGTCGGAACAGATCACTGTGGTGCTACCCAATGTCTCCACAGCCGGTAGTTTGCGGATAATTGCGTGCCGTTTGGCCATACGCGCCACGCCAATGGCGAGCGTAATTGTCATGGCAGCCGGTAACCCTTCCGGAATCGCCCCCACGGCCAGGGCCACGGCAGCCATGAACATGTCAAACAGGGTCTCGCCGCGAAGCATGCCAACAACAAGGGTCACGCCGGCAAGACCGAGAATGACCCAGAGCAGCATGCCGCTGAAGTGAGCAATTTTTCGGGTCAAGGGCGTCGCCAGAACATCGACGGCCGCGATCAGCTCATTAATTCGACCGACTTCGGTTCCATCACCTGTGGCGACGACCGCGCCGGCGCCGGTCCCGTACGTCACCAAAGTAGACGAGTAGCCCATGTTGCTGCGATCGGCCAGCACGGCGTCTGGCGCAAGGGCCTCGGGTTGCTTCCCCACGGGCACTGATTCACCCGTGAGCGCGGACTCATCGATCTGCAGCTCCCGGCTGCGGAGCAACCGGAGGTCGGCGGGGACTTTGTCACCCGACTGCAATAGCACCACATCCCCCGGAACAAGCTCAGCGGACGACACCTTTTTCTTTTGCCCGGCCCTGATAACAGTGGCTTCGCTATGCATGCTTCGCGCCAGCGCCTCCATGGCCTTGACCGCCTTCGATTCCTGCACAAAACCGATGAGCGCGTTGACCAACACAACACCTAAAATCACTGCTGAATCTACCCATTCTTGTAAAGTCGCGGTAATCGATGCCGCTGCAAGTAGGATGTAGACAAGTGGTTGATGAAACTGGAGCAAGAACCGAACAAGCGATCCCTGTTGGCTTCTTGAGGTAAGAACATTAGCCCCGAAACGCTCCTGACGGTGTGCCGCCTCGAACGTGTCGAGTCCCTTATCCGGATCCGTGCCGAGGAAATCTAACACCTGCTGCGCCGGTAGGCGATGCCAGTGTTTGCCGAGAATGGTTTCCATGATTACTACGCCGTCCTTTCGTCGCTGACGTCCGAAGCGACATTGTCTTCTGAAACTTGGCCGTCGTTATCCTTTGATCGCCTCGGAGCGAAAACCATGACCGAGTACCCAGCACTCATCGCTTGCGCCAATCGCACATAGTAAGCTCGATCTCTTTCCAATCCAGAATGATGATTTTGTACGCACGGGTCATGAGCGTGGTTGCTATGACAGAATTACGGCGCCGGCATTGCCCTTGCCCTTGATCGCCTCCAGTTCGTCAACATTGAGCAGTGTTTCCGGTGCTAGCTCCAGTACCTGGGCCACCGCAGCGACGGCATGGGCCCAGGTACACCGGTTCGCGAACAGCATGCCCGCGGCATCCAGGGTGCCGCCTCGATTGATGTAACCCAGTGCACGCGTGGTCCCCGCACCCGTATCGAGCGGACGTACAACGCCGAGCACCACCTCCGGCCGCATATGCACGAGCAACACTCGGCCTGCTACTGTGGTTGGAAACAACTGTGCGCGCACTTCGGTGGGCGCAGTATATGCGGCCTCGTCCGCATCCCGTGGTGTGCGGAAGCGCCCTGGCTCCAGCAGGTAGACGACTTCATGCGGTATCCCTTGTTCTCCTAGCCGGTCCGAGGCATACAACGCCTCGGTCAATTGGTAACTGCCGATGGCCACCAGCTGGACCCGCGCGTTTTCGTCGCCCCGTACTCGTAAGGCGCCGTTACGGACCAATTCATCTGTCTGGGCGGGTGAAAAGCGATCCGGTTGGGAGCCTTTTGATACGACCATCGTCCAGAGCTCGCCGCGTGCACGATACGCTGCTTGTAATGTCACCGCGGCACTGTTGCAGTCGGCCGGGAATAGCACCCGCGAGACATCCGTCATCTCACCCATGAGTGCTTCGCACAAGGTCGGGTCCTGGTGGGATTGTTCGTTCTTGCCGTTCTCCCAAACATGCGAGCTCAATACGATCGGCACGCCTAACCACTGCGGGTCGTGGCCTGCTTCACGCTGATGGCGCGCAAAGATAAGCTCCTGGCGGATCGCGCCCAGCATTTTTACTGCGAATGCCTCGTAAGAGACGACGATATTAATACCGCCTTTGTTGGCGAGGGCAGCACTGACGACTGCTTCTTCATTAAGCGCAGTGATGACCGCACCGTTCACTGCCTCTGCCACGCCGGGTTCGGGGTCCGTCACCCGGTGCTTAAGCATGTCTAAGGTAGCGTTCATGCGGTTGCTGCGCAGTTCATCGGGGTTACCGACCCGCGGTCGTAGTTGTGGATTTGCTTGCACGACGCGGCAGAAGTAATCGTCGACGCCTTCCATCGCTGAGACGGAACCTCCAGTCGACGGATCGCGCCAGGCCGGTTCAGGTAACTCGGGGGTTGGTATGGTGCGCCGTGCCAGAGCGTGGTCGCGTTCGCGCACACGCCCCTGCTGATCGTGATTGTTGAGGGCTGCGATGGCGTCTTTCAGTTCGGAAAGCGGTACCCACAGTGGCTTTGCGCCGGTGTTGAACTTATTCCGGGCTTCTAGATCATGAGCGGGATTCGTGACCAGCGGTAGACCATGCGCCGCATTGGTTCCCGCACCAGGGAAACCGTAACCCTTCTCCGTTTCGGCAATGCCGAAAGGCAGCGGGAGGGGGTAGCGGGTTTCACCGCTGGCCACTGCATCGGCGTTCGCCGTGAGGCGTCCTTCCATCTCGAAGATGGCCCACGTAAACGCCGCAGGATCGCGGCCGTCGAGTGTGATGGGTTCAAAGCGGTGGAGCTCGAGATACTGTTGCAACCATTCCGTCCCGCCCGCCATGGCCATACTAGTGCGTTGGTCGATACGCCGACCGTTCGCGATCAGGATGGGCATCACCAGCCCGCAGTCTTCCGATCGCCACCAACGCGGCGCCCAGTCGCCACCGCGCTGTTCCTCGGCGGCTCCGTCGCTTAAGAACGCCACCAAGCGCTCGCCGGGCAATGGCATGTGTACGTATTGAAGGTTGGCAAATCCCAGATAACCGCCCTCCATCATGCCGCCGGCGGTGTGCACGTTGACATGGCTGCCCACTGGTGATTCCGGATAACCGTCAGGGCGCACCCCATAGGAATAGAAATCGCGCACAAAGCGCGTCAAACCTTCATTCGTCAGATCGTAACGGTCGGCATGCGCTCGCGTCATATTGCCGACGATCAGATTGCACGCATCGATCGCAGACACACAGTGGCCTTGACCCATTAGCCAGGAACGGGTGATACCGGTGAGCGCATCCACAGCCAGATAGCCGGTGTAAGCGGGCACTACATTCAGCGAACCACCGGTATGACCCTGCGGATCCAGCTTGAAATCATCACCGTCAAGCTCTCGGTTATCTAAATAGACGTTGCGCGCATAGGTCATGTGTACCACCAGCCACATCGCCGCACTGGCAATACGGTCGGCAGCGGCCAGCGTACGATAGACAGTCGATTTGTCTGACACAGTTCCTTTTTGCAGGAGCAGGTCCGCCATCTCGTAAACGCGGACCTGCGTTATGTCCTGGTGCCGTATGACTCCGTAACCTGCCGCCCATTCGGCGAACTGGGAGTCTTGTTTGCGATATAGCGCCGCACGTTCCTGAACGCGAAATCGTTCATATAATTCAAGCCCTATTGCCATGGCAGCCCTCCTGACGAGTAAGTACTATTCGGCCGCTTTCGGGGTGATGGCGGACAGTGGATTACCGTTTACTCTGAGTCTCTTAGCATTCTTAACTGTCTGATCAGAGAGGTGAATCGTTATACTACGCCGTCGCCTCAAAGGGGACTACCGGCCCACTACCATAACGTTCAAACCCCTTTGGGGCGCCAATGTTGTAAGGGTCCCGTTCAGCAGAATACGCAAATTACCGGTGTGTCAAATTTGTGTCACATTGAAATCTGCTGGAACAGAAAATCAGCGAGTTAGTGCGCCAAGGAAGCTTGGCGCTTCTGGCAGGGTGAAAGTCCCTGTGG
>JBHIDJ010000171.1:0-6091 GCA_046760105.1 Acidiferrobacterales bacterium
GACCAGCTCATGTTTCAGTCGACAGGCGGTGGATTATGACCGGTGAAGCAAGCGCGTCTATTCGTCTGTGTAAACTTACCCGGCAAGAGGCAGAAATCTGGCAGGCCAAGCACGCCTACCTTATCGCCAACCGACTATATGACCTCAATCTACCCCTTACTGTCGCCAATCGTCCGGATCAGATCTCTAATATTCTCGCCTATGACCATGACGACGTGGTTGGAAAGATCGCTATCACCCCGTGCACATTGAAATTAGGTGGTAACTATGTCCCCTGCATCGCGTCTGGCGATCTCTACGTGGAACGTGATTATCGTGACAAAGGCGTCGGATCGCTATTGATTTTTAGCATGTTAAGTCTTAACCGCACCTGGGTTTTCGGGGGCGCTTCCACAGATTTGCTACCCCTGCTGTTGGAGTGGAAACGGTTCAAGTGGATCGATGAGAACCCGATCTATTATCTGCCACTCAGTTTTGCCGGGGCGGCGAAGGTTTTCGGTGTCTATTTGCGTAACCGAATAGCTAGCCGAGCTGCGACGGAGGACCTGCCGGATCTACCGCAAGGCCTTCCTACTCTCGCCTTTTGGCGTCGTTTCCCGCTGTCACCGGACTTGCGTCCATTGTCGGGGCTGGACGCAATTAAAACTACGCGTGAGCTGCTCACTGCTTCTGTCAAGCCGTGTCAGGTTCCACACAACATCCCGCTGATCGAACGTGCACTTGAAGGCCGAGAAGAAGGACTAGTTGCGCTGGTAATTCGTGTAGGAACAGAAGGCCCAGCACACCTGATAACCTTATATCCAACGTTCGAGAAGTTGGGCATTCCGGCTCTCAACAAATTGGTTCGACGCCTGAAGGTCATGACACTAAACGAGATATTTCCACCGCCGGACGATGTCAGCACGGTGATTGGGCTATTGGCGCTCGGTATAGCCAAGGCCCGCGAGAGTGGTGCGGACATAATAAAAATTTGCGGCATGAACGGATCGATCTGCGACGCTGCTCGAACGCTGAAGGCGCTTCCGCTGTTACGAAAAACGGTCTTTGCTGTATTCAGTAAGGATGTCGTCAAGTCGAGGCCAGAGGTTGTCGATCCACAAAACTGGTGGTGCCGCGCGGTAAATGAAGTTCAGTTTTCCGAGGCGACACGCATCTCGGATGTCAACCGCGATAACCCTTCAGCATCGCATACGCTTCCGTCAGTTTGAACAACGCAAACCCGGGATAATCCACGTCGGCGAGACCGTAGCGCGGAAGTTCTAGGAAATCCGTGGCGTCGTTGAGTGGGCCGGGATGGAGTGTCACTGCGGATCTTGCCCCCATCTTATTGAAGACAGCCATCACCTTCTCGTCGTAGTCACCGTCCGGATAGGCGATGTGGAGTGGCAGCGAGTCGTCGCGCAATATGTTCCGAAGACGGTTGAAGCATTCGGAGACTTCGTACTGAATTTCGTCGTCACGCAACTGGCTAAGAAATGGATGGTTGTGCGTGTGGACCCCCACTTCGTGACCTCGAGCGGCCAGAGTGCGAATTTCCTCGGACTTCAATCCAAAACGGCCCCGCAGGGGCGATGGCTTGGTCAGACCCACCCTGTCAATAGTTTCCAAGAAAGGTTGGTATGCCATCGTTTTGAGGTCGGCCTTCCAGCTGAGAAAATTCGTGTCCTTGTTCATGAACCACAGGGGACAATCCTGATCGACGGATGCGGTATTCACGAAGAACATCGCTTTGCACCCGTGTCTGTCGAGGACATCGAGTACGGCCATATTGTGCTTGTAGCCGTCGTCGAAGGTGATCACGAACCCGGGTGTAAGCGTCCGCCGCTCGCGAAACTCCTCGATGACCTGCGAATACCGAACAAAGGGGCCGAGCTTGCTAAGCTGTGCAAGTAGGTCGTCGAGTACGTCAGGCACCGGATTGTGGAAAAGTATTATGTTGGTTTTGCCGTTGTAAAAAAGCCGAGCGAACGGCGCTAGCGCGAGATGAACTAGATATTTCACATCCGTCGTCCGTTGCTTCAGCAGGTTAAAACGATGTAGCCACACTGTGTCAGGTTCCTGCTCCGGGGGTTTGATGAAAAGACAGCGGTCGTTGTTCACACGTTCTAACGCTTCCTCGATCATCAGTGGCAGATATAGATCTAGCCGTCGCCGTAACGCCGTGAGGTCGTCCCAGGGCCGGCGCCGGACATCGACGAACGCCAGGACCGTCCATTCTAGCTCCGGCGCTTGCCATCGCTTTAGTGTGATGCCGACGTAGGAACTGCCCTCGGCGATGGCACGTGTGAGCGCATGCGGTCCCGAATACCTTCGCGGATCACCCTCCACAAACGTCCATGCACCGTACCGGGCAGCAATCGGTGGTTGCGGCCCATCCGCGGGACTTTCGGCGAGGGAGATCACGGCATCAAGGTCTAACGCCTCAATCTCCGATTTTCTTGTGTGGATCGCAGCCGCTGGAAACTTAGGTACCTTAAGGTCTTCGGGAAGTCCGTCGGAAATAGGTGGCTCGCTGTTGCTTGAGCCACCGATAAGGCAGGTGATCTGGCCCTCTAAAGCTCTTGCAACCGACCGTACACGCTCAATCTCGCGAGGTGTCGGGTGATCGGGTAAGTACAGACACAACCGAGACATAACGCATACTCGTTTTAGAACTTGAGTATTTCCAAACCGACTGGGAAGCGGCTGAGTCTTAAACTGGCTGCCGGCGTACCCATCGGCTTTTGATCGCAAGATATGCGATACGGTTCGCAAGCGCGTTTTCAATTCTTATCCGCATGTAGCGCACCACATTGCTTTTATCAAGCCAGTCTAGCTTATGTGTTATATCGCCTATTAAATGTCCCGCAACAGTCCCTCGTATTGATCCACCATCCGGGAGAAAGTGAACTTTTCCCCAACGATTCTCCGCGCGTTCTCTCCCAGCCTTCCCCGAAGCTCGAGATCGCCGAGAAGTCTTTTTAGCAGCACTACAAGTTCGTCGACATTCCCTTTCTTGTAGAGATAGCCATTTCGCCCTTCACGCACCATTTCCTGTGCGCCTCCAATATTAGTTAATATCACGGGCTTACCCATCGACATCGCTTCCAGCGCTGCATTGGAAAATGTTTCGGTAACCGACGTCAGGACAAAAACGTCCATAATTGCCAGGATTGGTCTTACATCGAGCACTTCCCCGAGAAAGACAACCTTATCTTTCAGGTCTCTGTCGTTCACAAAGCGCTCAAGCTCGACCCGTTCCGGCCCGTCTCCCACGATGACTGCACGGAGCGAATCGTTGTTTCTTGCTAATCGCTCAACGGCCCTGATGAGGTCCTTATACTGCTTCTCCGGCCTTAAAACTCCCACGCTCCCTACAACAAGGTCGCCCGCATTTAATCCCAACGAACGTCGTAGATCATCTTTGGCATGTCCCGCCGCCATTGAATACCAGTGTACATCCACCCCGTTATATATGTACTCACACTTTGATTTTGGGAGTCCGTACTGGTTTACCCATTGCTCTAATTGGTACTCGCAGCCAAAAACGACCTTATCTGCCCTTCTGAGCAACGGTGCATATAGAGTCATCAGGCGCGGGGCCTTCGCGCCAAGAAGATCTGTCGTGTTTACTAATACGACGCAGGACGTATCCTGCCTGCCTCTCAGGTACGCGACCGTCATTCCATAGAGTAATGGATACAGGTTGACACAAATTATGCGGGTAATTCCTTGTATTCTCACATACTTTTTCAGCCTGCGTAGTGCTCTCATAGAAACCTTTCCGGCGCGATTAAGGAAGACGACAGGGATATCGGGGTCGAGGTCCTTACGTAAGTAGTCTGGTTTGTTGAAGTAGGCGAGATGGATCTTGTACTCTCTTCGATGTAAGTCGTTAGCAATCCGCACAATCTTCCTTTCTGAACCGCCAACGTCCAGCATGTTTAACAGAAACAGGACAGGTGTTGTTCGTCGTTCTTCATAACTACTGCCACTATCTTTCCCTTCCCTCATACCTGTTTCCCCTGCTACAGGTATCTTCTTTGCCTTACACCCATTGTTCAGACCAGTCATGTAGAAGTCCTCAGGGGTGTGATACTCCCCGGGGAACTGCCGCCTCGTTCGTCCAATAAGAAGCCTTGGTCCGGTACAACCACGGTTGCTTTACGCCAACGCGTTTCAGCCACTGACAATCCCTAAGCACCATTTCATAGTTAGGGGTGACGTAAACGATTTGGATCCGACGTGGGTGGGCATCGAGAGATTGTCTGATGCGTTCCACCATGGCCGCGAGCGTGGCTTTGCCGAACGGATTAAACAGATAAAATACTGTGCCTTCGGAATAATCCGCCTTGGCCGCATCGGCCACGATGATTTCAATGGGCGCTTTTCTGCCCTTAAGTCGTTTGGCGTTGGTTCGGGCCGCCCTGACCAGCTCGGTCGATAGTTCCAGTCCAACGCATTTCTTGATTGTGCGTCGTGCAAAAAGGCACACGACTCGACCCGTTCCGCAACCAATATCGAATACCACATCGTCGGATGTAAGTGTCAACGGCTTGATGAATTTCCGCACCAATAGGTAGTCCACTACATCGTACTCGACCGGGTCGTCAAACTTGGAGCGGTATCCTGCAACTTCAACTGAACCGTGCGACGTCTTGATGTTAAGGTACTTGTCGATGAGATCGTCACGCCGTCGCCGAACCCACAGCACTACCGCCCTCAGCGCTTGGTGCTTCCGTAGCCACTGGGAAAGGCGTCGTATCACAGGAACCCTCGTTGATCGGCATGGTCACGAAAAGCGTAGCATCTGCCGCCCGTGCCCAACTAGTTCTCGTTGTGCAAATGCGTTACAGCGACAAAATGATGTTATGACATCCACGTCTAAATGAAAACCCTAAAGGAGACTGATCGCACAGTGGTCCCCGCTACTCGTTAACAAAGCGGTTGGAAGGGAAGATGTGAGTGGTCTCTGCTACGGGTATATGCTTTAGCCTGCCCTCATTGTTGAGATCATTAAGGATTTTGCAGCTGACGTGAGTGGTCGCTCCGTAGTGAGTGAGAGGTCTCATTCACGTTCCATACTTTCGATGAGCTCTATATACTGGCTGACAACGCTGCTTGGCGAATAATTGTCCAACGCAAAGGTTCTCGCTCTCGAGCCAACATCCACTCGGTGCTGTTCGTTACGAAGCAGTGCCTCCACTGCTTGCGCCATCTCACCGAGTCCGGCGGGGGCGACGCCTAATTCTTTCTGGGCAATCAAATCATCCGGATCAAAAAAAGACACAACAGGCACCCCGTGCACCCAGGCTTGTAAGAAAGAGTTTGGGAAACCCTCTACCTCGGAGGTGTTCACAAAGACCTTGGCCTGTGTGAAATATCGGTTAACCTCGCCGTAGGGTACCGCACCAAGAAACTCCAGGTTTTCCACGGTCTCCGCCTGGCGCGAGATCTCTTGATAATAATTGTTTTGCCCCGGACAGGGTCCGCCTATCATCACACATCGATAACCGGGAAGTTTCGTCGCAAGTTCCAGAAACAGTTGCGGGCGCTTAACCTGACGCAAATTATTCACCCAGAGTACATCGATAGCTCGCTCTAAGGTCGAATCACCTTGTGAAAGTTCGACAGCCATGTTTACTGTGACGCTATGCAGTCCATAGTGCTTTTGCAGAAGGTTTGCCTGTTTTACGCTTTGTGCCGCGACGAGATTTGCACGCTTTAAGCCATATTCATAGATTTTCCTATCTCGCCAATACTTGATCAGTTGCTGGCCCGGTATGCAGTTCACATCGGACGCTATGCGATGAATAAACTTTCTGCCCTTTGCTTGACAGAACGCTGCCGTTAGCCCTGTGTCCATGCCCGCAGGGGACTGGTAGTACACGTCGGCGTCAGCACGTCTCAGTGCGCGGAGGGTTGACGTTATCCTGGGATAAAAAAATCTCAATACGCGTATTCCAGCTGTTTCCCGGTAGGTCTTCCACATCTTGATCTTATCAATGAGCTTTCCATCCGGTTGCCCCGTGTCCGGCACCACCAGACTTACCTGGTAACCACGGGATGCAAATTCCTTCGCTAACAACGACTGCTGAACGGTTTCGCCGCC
>JBHIDJ010000172.1:0-6069 GCA_046760105.1 Acidiferrobacterales bacterium
TGAGTATCTCGTCCACAAGTTCCCAAAAGAGATCCAGATGAGCGCGCGTTTCGTCTGACATGCCGAACAGGCGACCGTGGTTTCCGATCAAAAGGCCCGCCACCACGATAGCAATAGGACCCGAGAGGTGCAGCATATGGGCTAGCGCATACCCTCCCGCGACGAGGGCAAGCGTGATAAGGATTTCGACTTGGTAGTTATCCACACTCTTCAGCATCAGATAGGCCAAATAGCCAATTCCTAACCCGAACAGGGCACCCCCTATCGCCTCTTGAACAAACAGTATCCCGATGTGGCCGGCACTCAACCCGTGGGTCCCGGTGGCAATCTCCAGTATGACGAGGAAGACAACGATGCCAACTCCATCATTGAACAAGGATTCACCTGTAATATTCATCTCTAGACCCTTAGGCGCGCCAGCCGTTTTCAAGATACCGAGGACCGCAATCGGATCCGTTGGCGAGATGAGTGCACCGAACAGCAGGCAGTAGATATACGACAAATCAATCCCGAACCATCCCAGGACCAACCACGTCACGGTACCGACGAGGAACGTCGACAGGATGGTTCCAACCGTAGCCAGGGAGCCAATTGTCCACTTCCGCTCTACCAGGTCATTTATATCGATGTGAAGCGCGCCGGCGAACAACAGGAAGCTGAGCATCCCATGGAGCAACGTCTTGTCGAAGTCGATGCTGCGCAGCAACGTCTCCGCCTGTTCTTCCAGCCTGAAGCCGAACCAGCCCAACATATTGAGCATCAAGGACATCGCGAGCGCAATGACCATGACGCCGATAGTGACCGGCAGGCCAATGTAGCGAAAATTGATATAGCTGAATACCGCAGTCAGCGTGATTAGGATTGCAAGAATGCTAAACAGGTCCATGTTAGAACATCACAGAATTTGTCAGAAACCAATACTCCAGGATAACTTACGGCTTCCGTGCCGATGCGAGTACTGCAGGCATCGGGAGCTCAATCATGTCTCGTTTCGTGTACCTTAGGGTTGAGTGACGAATAGCTTCCCGAATTGCATCAATCGCTCCAGTTGACTGAGCGCGGAGTAAGCCTGCAGTCCGTACGGTGCCCTCAATCATATTTTCGAACAACACGTCTGGTGTTCTGAGACGCCATGTTTGTGGTATGGTTCTCACCGCCGGTGAAACGAAACCCACCCTCAAGAGCGCGCGATGGCATTCACCTGAATCGCTGAAAAGGAAAAAGTTGGGACCCTGGGGTAACCCCACATCCAATTTTCCATGGGCTTGTATGGCACACAGCACTATTCCGAATCCGATCGCCTCCTCGGGGTTGGCCCAAACGGTAAAGGCAAACCTCCCTCCCGGACGGAGGACGCGATGCGCCTCCGTGAGCGCTCGTTCGGGCCTGCTAAAATGCAGCAATCCAAAATTCATGATCACCGCGTTGAAAGACTCATCCGGAAACGGTAAGTCCTCGGCATCACCCTCTCGAAAGTCGATCCTCGGATAATGTCGGCGAGCCGCGGCAATCATTGTGTTAGAAAAATCGATGCCAGTCGCCTCTGCGCCCCGCTGGGCTGCAGCGGCTGCCACGTAACCGGGACCAGTCGCAACATCGAGCAATCCCACACCAGCTTTGACTTCGGCTGCGTCGAGAAGTGGCCCGATCACTTGACTGGTCAGTTCGGCAAACGCGTTGTGATATTGTTGAGGGACCTTTTGCCATCCATCGTGCTCAAACGCCCGAAACCCCTCGGGGTCAATGGAGGGATTTGTCATACGACACTCCGCTTCAAGCGGCAGTTAAGCCGGATTTCCGCCTTCAATTTGAGGTGTTTCTGGCTGGCACTTCTTCCGAGGTGATACAGTGGAGAGGTCGGACTATACATGTATCTCCCCCCCAGGGGTAGTTGTACGGAGCCCTTTTATCAGGTGACCCTACGTCCTCTCCCACGCCAGGACCGCCCGATCACAAGACCCATGGCGAAAGCCACCCCCAGCAAAGCCACTTCGGAGTTCCAAAGAGCCGGGGGAACTGTCGAAGACCGTTCTGGACACACGATGCGAGCGAGTTCCTGAGTGGTGATCTGCGTCATCTGTGGAATCTGTTCAATGCCGTAGACGCAAATTTCACCCGTCGGAAGGGCACAGAACCGTTCAGGCGGACAACGGGTCAGAATCTGCTGCTCTACCCCTTCGCCGCAGCGAGCCCCTGCTCCCTTCAGAACCTTTATAGTCACCTGTGGGTACTTCGAAATTTGTTCAGGCATAAGACGACTCCTATTCAAGTAAAAGTCTCGTCAGTTTTCCCAACTCCTCACGTGGTGACGAGAAACATCGCCGTTAAAGCGAGAATAATGCCTACACCTTGTTTCAGAGTGATCGTCTCATTCAAAACAACAATTGCAAGTAAGATGCTTATGACCGGATACAGTGCTGTTAAAGTTGCTATCAGTGACACGGGACCTTTCGATACTGCAAAAAGGAAGAAAAGCGCTCCGAGAAAGCCCAGAACTCCAGTTGTAATTCCAAGGGCAACGCCTTTCGGGTGCACGTCAGGTCGAAAATTCAATGAGTAGAGAACGATCGCGGCAACAATAACGCCCCCTAACACTTCATAGATCACTGCGCTCCTCGCGCTAATATATCTGACTGTAATTTTAGGAATAAAGCTCCACAAACCCCAAACAAGAAAAGCTCCGAAGGCCGGCAATATCCATTCTTTCACTTCAACCTCCTATGCCTGATCAAGGCCTACTGTCCAACAGTAGCGTGTTTTTCAACTGCCGGCTTCAGCACCTCGCGTGCCCACTGCCTCAAAGTAGTCGGTGTCGTCGTCTCTTGACTGCGCGGCTCAGCCGACTTTACGAGACCGCTGTTGATACCATCATACATCTCGTTCAGTCCATCGATCGCACCCCGGGGCATCCCCATGCCCGCCATCACCTGAGCGAACTGCATTGAATCTAAGTAGACATACGAGATCGGTCGTTCAAGTGCCTCGCCTATAACTGTCGTCGCCTCCTCGAGGGTTAGGTCCGTCGGACCATGCACTCCCTGGGTCTGACGCCCGCTCCAGTCCAGTGTCAAGAGGCGGCGGGCAGCCACATCGCCGATGTCCCGGGTTGCAACCATTGATATTGAGAGTGACGGCTCGACCCGCTCGTAAATACGGCCCTGTCTGGCAATGCTGTCGATTGAAAAGAGAAAGTTCTCAAAGAAGGCGCCTGGGCGCAGGTGGACGATATTCGTTGCCGTTTCATTGAGGACGTTCTCAACGTAGTAGAGTCCGCTAATCACACCAGCCCCCTCCGGGATCTGGGCTCCTGAGCTGGAAAGATTTACCACATACGGGATTCGGTTGGCCTTGATTGCAGCGGCGCCAACACGGCCAATGCCTACCTGAAACGCGCGTGGATCCTCGACGTACGCCGGCGGAACGAGCCAGAAGAGCGCTTCAGCACACTGTGTCGCACCTATCACGAACGCCTCGTCCTCCATCGAACCCTGGCGCACCTTCGCCCCGCGGTTGGCAAAGTGTTCGACCTTTGCCGGATTGCGTGCAATGAGGGTAACATCCGCTCCTGCTTGCAGCAGGCGGTCGGCAACAACAGACCCGATATGGCCGGTAGGAGTCGTAACGACAACCGCCATCGTAATCCTCCTATCCCTGTTTTGTTAATTATAAGGTAATGATATAAGCTACGTTGCTGCTTCACGCCACGCCGGAGGAACACGCACAGCGACAACCTCGCCACGTGCACACTCGTCTTCGCTGGCATAGAGCGAACACGTCACGATGGTCTTTTTCCCCTTCATCTCGGTGATCTGTGCTCGCAGAACAACAGGTCCTTGAGTCGCTGTTGGTTTCAGATATGAAACATTTAAGGACACGGTAGCGTACCAAATCGACGGCTCCGTATTCATCGCACGCCCCTCGGCACGATAGGCAGCGGCAATAGCAGTACAAATGCAGTGACAGTCGATTATGGTTGCGATAATTCCCCCATTCAGGATATGCATGGGACCCGCCATATGAGAGTCCTTGGGCTGCCATGTACATACTGCCTCATCACCTGACCAGTGGCTCTTTATCTGCAAACCGTGCTTGTTGAGAATTCCACAACCCCAACAGTGTTGTTCCGCGATGTAGTCCTGGAATGCGTGCTGCTCCACCGTTGCCCCTCCTACATTCTCCAGCCGCCTGACGCCCCGGGATTCAGACTCGCGATCCGTGAACCCTTCCATTTGCTCCTTTGCTGCCGATCAATCCGCGTCACCATCACCGGCCGTGCCGTAGAAGTCTGGCACATCCAGACCTAAGGCGCAGGTCTGGAATGGAGGCTTTGTCGGTGCAAAACCGGTCTCGGCGAGCGCAGTAGCGGCCAGCCCGTCTGAAGCGTAGCAGGTGACGCGATCGGCGTCGTGGTTGCGGAGCACCGCCAGCGACGCCAACAACAGGTCACGTCTCGTGGTGCGATCATCGACCGCGGTCAGAAAATCCACAATTTTTCCCCGAACGCACCGCCGCTTCTCAAACGTTCGCACGATCGCGTATCCGCGCAACCGAGTGGCGTCCCACGCCGTGAGCGCGATATACTTGACATCAGGTCGCTGCCGGTAGCGCCACTGCAGCGTCTTTGCGTCACGGAGCGTAATGGCCGGGTATGTTGTGCGAGCCTCTTCCCACAGCTCGTCGAAGGTATCATCAAAGTCGCCTTCGAATATTGCCACATCCCGCTCCGGCTGTGGGACTCTTCCCAGTGCGGCATTCGGGACGACGGCGATCACCGGTGCGATCCAGCGACCGACCGCCCTGGAAATGCGCTGCGTAAACGACAAGTGTCGGATCCAGTATCCACTGCGATCCAAATCCCGGAATCCTACCTTTATCGTAACAACGCGAATGCCTTCCGAAAGATGTTTGCCGAGCAGGATCGCGTCGGCGTGCGCAAAATTGAGTATCTGCTCCGCGATCCCCTGGCGGCGGCTTGCGGTACGGTCGACACCTGCGTGCTGTTGAGCCCGGCCCCCGCCTGCTGAGCGTTCGTCCCGCAGTGCTTGTCGGTATAGCCCCGTGTGGACCAGCATCTCGACGCACCAGAAGGATGGCACCTCCTCGCCCCGAACGAATAAACCGGCGGGTAGAAGGCTGAGATTGCCGATGATCTGGTCTCGCCACTCGGCAACCACGCCGCAGTAACCGGGGCGTGTCAGCTGCGGATTCAGATCCCACCGCCAATGCCACAGTTCCTCGACTCTCGTCGCGTGGGCAGACCCGAACACCTCGGCGTTCCGAGCGAGGACCTGAGCTTTATCGCCTTCGTGGGCCTCTCTGATGACTATCAACGTACTCTACGCCAGCGCGAGACCTTGAGTTGGAATCTGTAAAAGTGCTCGCGCGTTCCGATCCGTGGGATGGCATACCGATCGACGCCAGCGTGAACAAAACCATCGCCAGCCGCAAAGGCGGCCTCATAGCCAGCCCGCCGCACGGCTTCCATCGTTTCCTTGGTAAAATCACCCGGCCTGCCAAACGGATAGGCGATGTAACTGACAGGACTCCCGAGCCACTGCTCGAGCATCGATTTGCACTCAGTTAGTTCCTTTGCGACCTCCCCGGCCCTCAAGGATGAAAGTCTCGGATGGTTGACGGTGTGGGCTTCGATCTTGACGCCTCGCCGCTCCAATTGTTTCATTTCTTCAGGGTCGAGGAATCGATCTTCGTCGCAGCGGAATTCATCGGCGAACAACGCGTTTCGTCGCGTTTCGGGCAGGCTTCGCAGCCATCTCGCCGCGGAAGTCATTTGTCGGTCGTAGCTCCTGCGAAAAGGAAACTCCCTGACCCCGTCGTCGGTCTCGAACCGCAGAGTGTTCGGTCCGTTCTTAATCATCATGCGTGCGAGCTGGTTCCACCACGCGCGCCGGCCGGACCCGATAAATCCGGCGACGACAAAGATGCTACCCGGCATGCGCCTCGACTCCAATACCGGCAGCGCGTTGTACAGATTATCGGCGTACCCGTCGTCAAAAGTGATTGCGGCCAGCTTGTACGGATGATCGATATGATTCAGCATCTCGCGGAGGG
>JBHIDJ010000173.1:0-6060 GCA_046760105.1 Acidiferrobacterales bacterium
CTGATCATCCTAGCCTTCGTCGCTTACGCCGTCGCTGCGGGTCTACGCTCCAGAAAAGTCGCCTCCCAAAACCTCGAAGAATACTTTCTCGCCGGCCGCACCCTGAAGGGGTGGCAGGCCGGCGTCAGCATGGCCGCCACCCAGTTCGCGGCCGATACGCCGCTGCTCGTGACCGGTCTCATCGCCCTGGGCGGCATCTTCGCTGTCTGGCGCCTTTGGGTGTTTGCGCTGGCTTTCCTGCTTCTCGGCTTTGTCCTGAGCGCTAGCTGGCGACGCGTCAACGTGCTTACCGATGCCGAGCTCACCGAGATTCGGTACGGGGCGGGAGCCGCCGCTGCGCTTCGCGGTTTCAAGGCGGTCTATCTCGGCACAGTCATCAACTGCACCGTGCTCGCGATCGTGCTCCTCGCAGCAACGCGTATCGCCGAGCCTTTCCTGCTGTGGGATCAGTGGCTACCGGAGGCCTTATTCAATCCGGTAGTACACCTGGTCCGATGGATAGGCGAACCGCTGGTCCCCACGACCCAAGTCGACGACGCACAGTACATTCTTGACACCGAGAGTTGGCAGCTCGAGCCGGGGGCAATAGCGGGCGATCAGGTGTGGGTGCTCTCGGCCCGTAATTTGATCTCGATTCTCGCCATAGTTTTAGTCACTACCTTCTACTCGACGACCGGCGGGTTGCGCAGCGTAGTCCGAACTGACCTCATACAATTCGCCATAATGCTCTTGGGCACCGTGATCTTTGCCATCATTGTTGTAAACAAGGCCGGGGGGCTAAGCGCCATTCCGGATCGAATAGCGGAAGTGTTCGCCGCGGGCGGACCAGACGGCATCACGCCTACGCAGATCCTGGCGTTCGAGCCATCGCAAGCGAAAGATGTCAGCGTCGCGCTATTAGTAGTGCTATCGGTCCAGTGGCTGGTCCATTTCTACGCCGACGGCACAGGCTACCTGGCGCAACGGACCATGGCGTGCCGCACCGAGGCCGATGCGAGACAGGCCGCTGTGATCTTTACCATCTTGCAAATCATTTTCCGGAGTCTGCTTTGGCTTCCACTTGCCCTAGGACTGCTCCTCGTGTTCCCGCCGGATCCAAATCTGCCAACGGAGATTCTCAAGGCCGAACGCGAAAGCACCTATGTGCGCGGCATGGCGGAGCTGCTGCCCCCTGGCGTCATGGGTCTGATGGTGACGGCCATGCTCGCAGCGCTCGCGTCAACCGTGGATACCCATCTTAACTGGGGCTCGTCATACTGGACCAATGACATCTATAAGCGATTTTTCTGTCCCTACGTGCTGAAACGCGAGCCTACGCCGCGCTCGCTGGTGTGGGTAGCTCGCGCAGCGACCGTGCTCATCCTTTTGCTTTCGCTCTTGATTATGGGGCGGCTCACTAGCATCGACGCCGCATGGAAGGCGAGTCTACTCCTAGGTGCAGGGATGGGAGTGGTGCTTGTCCTTCGCTGGCTTTGGTGGCGTATTACGGCGTGGGGTGAGATCTCCTGTATCTTAGCCTCCCTTGTGTTGGCGCCCATTCTTCTGAGCACCGACTGGGACGAGGCGGTGCGGTTACTCGTGATGGCTGTCGGCGCCACCACCACGGGCATCGTGGTTTCGTTGCTGGGCAGACCAGAGGACAAAGATCGGCTCGTGGATTTTTACACCCGCGCTCGACCGCCTGGGTTCTGGAAACCGATCGCGGCCTTAGTGGGTGAAGATGGCGAGGAAGACGTGCGCCGACTCTATCGCGCGCTCGGCGCAATGCTGCTTTGTGCCCTCTCGGTCTTTTGTCTGCTGGCGGGGTTTGGATCCTGGATCGTCGGCAGTCCCGCCCCGACGTGGTTTCCTTGGCGTGTACCGTGGATTGCGGGGTTGCTAGTAGTCGGAATAGGCCTCATCCCGGTTTGGTGGCGGCTCGGTTTTCGGGAGCGCTCTCCATAACGCCGACGTGCATTGCGACTCTGGTTCGCTATCCGTAAACTTGGCATAATCGTCGAAGATAAAATTGGCGCCGTCGATCGTCTTAATGGGAGGAGTACACAAATGAACTTTTTCAAACGTATCTCGATTCTCAAGGCCGCCCTCGCAGTCGTGTCGATAGCACTCGCGTCAGTGGCGCACGCCCAATCTGTCGGCGTAGGAGGCGGTGTTCGTGCTGGCGCTTTGGGCGGAACACCGGGCGGTCTCGGAAGCCCGGGTGCACGTACAGGCAGCCTTGGCAGCCAGGCGACTGTTATCGGTGACGGTATGGGCGGATTTACCATGTACAGCCGAGACGGAACTACAAGCCGATACCTCGGCAAGTCGCAGGGCAACAGGGTATACCACCCGGACGGTTCGAGCTCGCTGGTGATCGACGACGGCATGGGAGGATTCACCATCCATGGTCCCCAGGGCACGCATAGAGTCTCTCCGAATCTCGCGCCGAGGGTGAACGACGGACCCTAGGTGTTAAGGCACCAACGCAGTTGAAAGATGCCCGACACTGGAAACAAAAAGGATACTCAACCGGAACCGGTCAGGCCACGAGAGTTCACACAACAGAGACTTGGGGGTTGCTTCGTGTAGTCGCGTATGTTTCGCATGTCGGCAACACCCGCGGGAGCAGCAGCGACAGGGTCCTGCAACGGCTAGCATGCTAGCTCGTTGTTCTGTTACCAGAAATACAAAAAATTGATCGCCCAAAAAATAAAACAGATACTGACGAACCCCAAGACCATTCTACTGGGTGTCGGCTTAGGGATTCTTTCTGGTATCTACTTTAAACCGCAGGCGGTAGCGCTGAAGCCTTTCAGCGACCTCTACGTAGCCCTCCTTTCCATGTGCATGCTCCCGATTATGGTGAGCGCACTTGTCTGGGGCATTGGGCAGATGCTGCGAAACCCGAAGACCCGACGTATCTTTCCGCGTATGGCGACGGTCTATGGCGTCGGGTTGCTGATTCCTGCCGTCATCGCCGTTGCTGTGGCACTGGTGTTCCAACCGGGCGCGCAATTGGGCGATGCGGCCGCCGACCTCCTGGGAGGCCAGCTGCTGGGAGCGGAACGCACACAAGAGCAGGCAGGCTTGTTCAGTTTCTTCTTCGCAATGATACCGCCCAACGTTTTCGAAGCCCTGAGCAAGGGACAGTTCATTAATATTGTTTTTTTCGCCGTCCTGGCTGGTCTTGCCCTCGGCGTCGTTCGCACCAAGGGTGCGGATGAGACCTTGGAGATTGTGCACACGCTGTACGAGATGTTCTCGACTATCTTCTCCTGGGTGCTTATTCCGCTTCCATTCGGACTTTTCTGCGTGGTGGCGGCGAACATCGGCGGGGCCAAGACCGAGTTGCTATACGCCCTTTTGGCCTATCTGGGCTTTTTCTCCCTGGCCGCCGTAATCGTTTTTATTGCCTACATCATGATTATCGCAATCGCCACCGGCAAGCGACTGTGGCAACCGTTGGTGGAGCTTAAAACTCCCCTGATCTTGGCCTTTGCGACAGATAATCCCTTCGTGGCCTTGTACTCAAGTATCGAAGCGCTGCGATTGCATTTCGATGTGGACGAGGAAGTCGCGAACACGGTCGCCCCTTTCGGCGTGATCGCCAACCAGCACGGACAAATCCTGCTCTTCGCGTTTACCACCATTTTTCTTGCCCAGATCTATGGAATAGAGCTTGGGGTGATTACCTTGGTGACCATCGTCTTGGGTTCGGTCATCGCGGGAGCCGCCGCGGTGGGTGGTGGTCCCGTAATTGGTCCGGTCATGGCGCCGATACTCTTAGGAGCGGGAGTACCGTACGTGCTGGCCCCCGTGATTCTCGCGACGACACAACCCTTGGTTGCTTCTCTGGTGTCCACGCTTACCGTGCAGGCCACCTGCAACGTCGCCGTGCTGTCAGGGAAGTCTTGGTTTGGGGGTGCAAAGGGCGCGGCTGATGCGCCATTGGCAGAAAAGGTGAGGGACACATGAGAATCGGATCGAGATTCGTGGCATTACTGTCCACCGTGGCGCTTGGCTGTGCGGTGGCCAACGCGAGCGAGAAGTATCTCCCGGGCATCCAGCAGCTTATTGACAAGAACAGGCTTGTTGTCGCCATCGGCCCCGAGGATGCGCCGCCGATGATTACGACTGACAAGAACGGCAACTTGCGGGGCTATGATATCGAGCTCGCCCGGGACATCGCCGCCAAACTTGGCGTGCAGGTCGAGTTTTCCCGAACGGCGGGGACGCATGAGCTTCTTCGCGCGGTCGCGGAAGGCAAAGCAGACATCGGAATTTCAAACCTGGGCCTGAGCATCGATACAGCCCGAATCGTCTCCTTTACGAAGCCCTACCTCACCCAGTCTTTCACAATGCTGATCAACCGGGTAAAGGGAACCCAGTTCAGCAAATTGTGTCCGACTAGGTCCGAGCTTCGCGAGCTTGTCAAGAAGCCCGGACAGATTGGTGTGATGAAAGGAACCACCGCAGCCGAGGCTGTGTGGCGGGTGGCGCCGGAGGCATCGCCCAAACAGTTTGGCTCATTGGCCAGCATGATGGCGGCGGTGCAGGCGGGGGAGCTCGTGGCCAGCCTGCAGGCTGAGGCGATAGCGAAGTATTTCCTCCGCCAAAACCCGGCCGCTTCCCTACGGCTGAAGCTGTGTCTGATCGGTCAACGGCAGATACAGCTCGCCATTGCAGTTCGGCCGGATGCGCCACACCTCGTGCGTTGGTTGAACGTCTACCTCGACACGCGGCTGCGAATCCCGACTGTCGATCAACTCGTGTATGAGCAATAGGGCCTGAGATCGGGACGGTACACCGTCGGATTCACTTCATGTGAGGGCCAATGAGGAATCCAGCTTCAAACGGACGGCATAGAAGGACTGAAAGGGTCTTGAAAACGGTATTGCAGCGATTGTCCGTTTTCCTGCTCGCAGCCGTGACCGGTGCCGCGGCAGCCGCCGGGGGTAAGTATCTGCCGGACATTCGGCAGATTCTTGACAAGAAAAAGCTCGTCGTTGCGGTCATCGCCCACGACGTCCCGCCCATGATCGAGACCGGTAAGGACGGGAAGCTGACCGGCTTCGACATCGAGCTTGCACGGGCAATAGCAAAGAGGCTCGAGGTTGAGGTTGAGTTTGTGAGAACGGCGGAAACCTACGACGGGGTTGTCGAATTAGTAGCCAAGAGCGAGGCGGACATTGGTGTTTCATACCTTAGTCGAACCACTACGCGAGCCAAGTTCGTCTATTTCACGAATCCGTACCTCATTCAGTCAGCCACCCTTCTCGTCAATAGAACCAAGGCTTTCAAATATCGCTGGGACTGCCCGAGCCTCGACGAGGTTCACGAGCTCCTCAAGACACCCGGGCAGATTGGGATAGTGAAGAAGGGGGCATACGCAACCTGGGTGAAGCAATTACCCGATACTTCTGTGAAAGAGTTCGATTCGGGGTCTGAGAAGATGGGCGCTGTGCTGAAAGGGGAAATCCTTGGGAGCTTACAGGGAGAGGTCCAGGCCAGAGACTTCCTCCAGGACGACCCGGCCGCGGCGATACGACTAAAACTATGCGAGATCGGTACACGCAAAGACTATATCGCGATCGCGGTTCGGCCGGACGCCCCGAACCTCTGGTACTGGCTAAACGTCTATCTGGAAAACCGAACCCTAGTCTTCACCACTAAGGACATATTCATGCAGCAAGGCGAATGGGATTTCGAATAGATTACGATGACTATCACTAGAGAACGACCACTTGAGATGCACAACCCACCACATCCGGGAGGGGTTCTACGGGACCTTTACCTTAAGCCTCTCGGGCTTACTGTCACTGAAGCCGCGAAGAGATTGGGTGTCACGCGTAAGACGCTTTCAGAGGTGGTGAATGGCCGCGCTGGCGTGAGTCCGAACATAGCACTTCGGATTGGTACGGCAACGAAGACGACATCGGAGAGCTGGCTCAACATGCAAGCGTATTACGATTTGTGGCAGACAAGGAAAAAGCGAAAACATTGAAGGTAAAGAGACTCGATGCCGCCTAGGACAATCCCTAATCGCGCCCGTGTGGATCAAGCTCTGTAAGCTGGCTC
>JBHIDJ010000174.1:0-6038 GCA_046760105.1 Acidiferrobacterales bacterium
ACATTGACTCATGGACATTTGGAAACGTCTTGATGACGCGCTCGTAGAACGGATCTGGGGCGCTGCCGGTGTCTCTGAAGGCGGGCCCAAAGCCTGGTTGGTCAAGCCACTGAGGCTCGTTTACCTAGTCACCAGGGATCTGATGCAAGGACAGCTTTCTTTGCGGGCGATGAGTCTCGTTTACACAACCATGCTTTCCCTCGTTCCGCTACTAGCTGTGACCTTCTCGGTGCTTAAGGCCTTCGGTGTTCATAACCAGCTCGAACCGTTTTTGGATAATCTGCTGGCACCCCTGGGACCCAGGGGCAGCGAACTCAGTGACAGAGTCATCGAATTCGTGGGTAACGTGCAAGTCGGTGTACTAGGTGCCGTTGGTCTGGCACTTCTGTTTTACACCGTGGTCTCGTTACTTCAAAAGATTGAAGACAATATGAATTTCATTTGGCGGGTAAACAGATCCAGAGGCCTTGCACAGCGGTTCAGTGAATATCTAAGTGTCATTCTAGTTGGTCCGGTACTAATCTTTGCAGCGTTGGGCATCACTGCGTCGATCACGAGCACAGCCATTGTTCAGAAGCTTTTGACTATCGAACCAATCGGTGCTGCGACTTATTTTGCAGGCAGACTAATCCCCTATGTATTGGTATCTGCAGCATTCGTTTTTATTTATAGCTTTGTACCAAACACCCGGGTGATGTTTGCCTCCGCCCTAACTGGGGGTATTGTGGCGGGGCTATTATGGCAAACTGTTGGGTGGTTATTCGCTTCGTTTGTTGCTGCCTCCGCGAAATATGCAGCGATTTATTCTAGTTTCGCTGTGATCATACTGTCTATGATATGGTTGTATGTGAGCTGGCTAATCCTGCTTGTTGGTGCCCAAGTCGCTTATTATCATCAACATCCCCAGCTATCGAGGGAAAGAATTGAGGGGCTTCCACTAAGTGGACGCGTCAAGGAACGACTGGCTCTTCTGGTGATGTTTCTTATCGCTTATAACCATTATCAAAATAGATCGC
Source organism: Acidiferrobacterales bacterium (assembly GCA_046760105.1). Classification (GTDB taxonomy): domain Bacteria; phylum Pseudomonadota; class Gammaproteobacteria; order Acidiferrobacterales; family SPGG2; genus JBHIDJ01. The sequence goes on from JBHIDJ010000174.1 coordinate 1,017, forward strand.
TCTGGACGACCGAGTCGCTTGCAGCATGCTTAGCGCTTTCCGAGAATTCGCTTCAGGTAATCATCGATGATCTTTCGCGAGCTGGATTTGTGCTACAAACGGCCGATGACCCGGCAGCTTATGTTCCAGCGCGCGACATTGAGAAAATAACGGTGAAGGCGTTATTTGACGCGGTAAGAAAGCCGGCGCCGGGAGAACATATAGCAGACGATACGCTTTATTCTGTCGCAAGCATAAACCGCCTGATCGAATGCATAGATGACGCCGTTGCAGGCGCGCTCGGTGCAAGCACGATCAAAAGCTTGGTGCTTGAGCATCAAGAGTCTGCTCAGGAACAGCCAGCGGCCTCGACTAACCTTACATCTGACAAGCGCAGAACGGCTTATTGATTTTTCCGGCCACTACGAAAAACCATGAAGGTCAGGTCATCGGGCTTTGAGGGGTGGCCGTTCTGATGGTCGCGCATACGTTGGTGGCACGCACCGACGAGTACACGCGCGACGCTGAGGAGCTCGCCCTTGCGTGCGCGATCGACGATTTCGTCGACATGAAGATTGTCAAAAAGACCATCGCTTGCGAGTAACAATGAATCTCTCGGTGCCAGCTCCACGCCCGAACCGACCTCAATATGCATATCCGCGGAACCAATGATATTGGAGACTAGATGACGATCCTCGTGGTGCATGGCCTCCGTTTCATCAAGTAAGCCCGCTTGAATCGCGTAGCCCACTGGCGAATGGGAGGCAGTCTGTAGTTTGATCTTACCTTTCTGTCCGGTGACCAAGATCATCGAGTCTCCGACGTGGTAAGGTCGCACGGCGCGATCCTGGAGTTCCACCACGGCTAGCGTTGTCGCAGCACCCGTGCCGAGGGCGCCAACCGCGTGGTTTGCTTGCTCTATACCGTTGAGAATAGCTTCCCGCAGCTCCTTTCCCGTGTGTGCCGCCTCTTCAATCGCACTCTTAAGGGTCTCGATTGCCAGCGTCGATGCTTGCGCGCCATCGCGCTGACCACCGGCACCGTCTGCGATCGCGAGCACGGCAGACGTATTGTCAACGGGGACAAGCACGGCTGCATCTTCATTGGCGGTCTCTTTGTCTGGCGAGCGTCCGGAGTAAACGACGGCTTCACCCGATCCAATACGGTGCAATTCGCCTTCGACCATGTTCCGTTCGACGTAGATCTTTGCTATGTTGGAACTGAAGTCACTCATAGGCGCCAGTCGTTTTTTAGGATTGCCACTGCATCGTTTCCAAGTACTCTCGCAGCTGTCCAGCAGTGCGGAATTTCTTCAGAATAAGTGAGCGTTTAAGCCCACAGCAAATCGTTTTGACCTCGGTTGATTGCTTGGAATAGTGTTTCTGTCCGCCGATAGCGTCGTAAAAGATCCTGATCAGGTTGCAGACATCGTCGTGAATATTTTCCGGTCTCGGCGCTCCCCAGTGGATCATGTCGATGAGCTTGATATCGAACCCGAGACCATATCGTCTTACAATGACGTTATCCGTATGCAGATCTCCATGGTACTCGCGTAGGTTGTGAATCATGGCAATGCCAGTGGCGAGCGCATGCAGTAAATGCAAGCCTTGAAAAGCACTCAGGCGTTGACCGGGCTGGTGCGTCAAGAAGTGGCTGAGCAATTCCCCTTCGACATAGTCGGACACCAGGAAGGTAAGCGACTGTCGACGGAACATAATCTTTTCCTGAGTGTGGTATTGGATGAGGATGGGACAGTGACGGAGCTTATGGAGCTTTTTGGCGTAGAAGTTGACAGTACGATCGCGAGGGTTCCTCTGAGGAAAAAAGAACTTAGCGGCGCGTTCAATCCCGGTGGCAAGCTCCCGCACTTTATAGACCTCACCCTCCCAGCCCGTACCCAGAAGCGCTACCACCTCGTATTTACGGGCCAGGATTCGGCCCGGATAGAGGTCGAACGTCTCAATCATCGTCATATCGGCTGTCGCTGGTTTGGTGATACGTGCCCTACTGGTGTCGGGGGAATCTTACGTTTTGTGATGGCGATCGCCAAGCCTAGTATTGGTGAGTATCACTAGTTTTGCCAACGATCAGGCGTGGTGGTAGGCGGGCTATCAAACTGCAATTAACTAGCGGTGGCGACGCAGGAAGCGGGTGATTACGCGTCGGTCCCGTTTGCTGGGACGACCACGCTGTTGCGCACGAAATTCTCGCTGCTGCTTTCGCTGTTCGGCGATGCGGGCACGATCCTGTCTGCTCTCGTCTGTTTCCTCGTAAAGCGATGCGGCCTGTGATGCTGGCCCCCTTCGCGCCGACAGGTCACGAACGGTTACCTCAAATCGATACGGTCCGCGGCGTATGGTTATTTGGTCGCCAATGCTTACCAGCTTGCCTGGCTTCACACGTGACCCGTTGACGTGGACCTTCCCACCAGTCACAGCCTCGGTGGCAAGTGGTCGTGTTTTGAAAAAGCGCGCTGCCCACAACCATTTATCAAGCCGAACCTTATCCGTGCTGCGTATTTCGTTCATAGCTCCTGTAATCAATGCTAGTCTATGGCTCCCTGCTCGACCAGGGCGTGAACGTCACCATCGGCATGACCGGAGTCCATAAGCGATAGTGACCACCCGTGTAAGTGCGGTTCGGCAGAGTCGATGTTGTGAACAGAAGTCGCGTTCTCGCGCCTCATTTGACAAAAATTCTAAAGACCCGTTCAGGTTTCTGTTGACGCTCTTTATCGATTAGTGAAAAAAAGTGAGGATCACCGGTTCACTGCACGACTCGGCTACGACTGTGGTTACGGCCGTTCATCTGGTACGGAGATAATGGGATCAGGTAGGCGGTGCCTGGGGGGATCAGTGAATGAACCAAAAGGCACTGCTTGTCAGTGTAGTCTTTTCGACGTCGTTGGAATCACATCGACCATCAGCACATGTTTCGCATCGACGCGATCAAATTCGTATAGTTGGTTACAGAATTCGCAGTTGACACGAATAGAGTTTTCCTCGTTTAGGATGGATTCAACTTCGTCGCATCCTAGTATGCGCAAGACATCGCTGACGCCGTCACGCGAACAAGAGCAACGAAAACCGAACGGTATACGGTCGAACACCCGGATGTCTTCCTCATGGAATAGCCGTCGAATAATATTGTGCGCGGACAGCGTAAGTAATTCTTTCGGGGTTATGGTGCTACCAAGCTCAACAGCTCGCGTCCAAGCGTCAGGATCCGGATTCTCGTCCGACGGCAGGCGCTGTAACAACATGCCCGCAGCCTGGTTACAATCTGCAGTTAGCCAAATGCGTGTAGGTAGTTGCTCCGAGTGGGTGAAGTAGTTCTCCAGCGCGTCTGCGATGGATTCACCTACAAGACTAACGATCCCCTGATAGCGCTCTCGGCCCTCTGTAGGGTCAACGGTGATGACCAGCTGCCCGTTGCCGACCATCGTGGACAGCGGACCGGATGGCAGTTCCTCCGTCCATTTCGCGGTTGCCCGCATAGTATGGTTGCTAGTGCATTCTACTACCAGCAGCTTTATGGGCCCCGTTCCTTGTATCTGCATGACCAGACGCCCGGCAAACTTTATTGTGGTTGACATGAGGGCGGCAGCAGCCATCGCCTCGCCAAGAATCGTACGTAAGGCAGGGGGGTAATCGTGGCGTTCAAGCACCGCACGCCAGGTAGCGTCGAGATGTATGATCTCTCCGCGAATAGGATTGTGCTCGAAGAGAAATCGCTGCAAGCTGTCCCATGCGCGGATGTCGGCGTTGTCTAGATTCATCGATCTACTAAAGAATGCGGACTAGTCTCTCATCCCCACGAGCGCAACGGTATGCATGTCGCCGATGATGCCGTAGTTTTCTATAGGTTGATATGTCATGGTATTCCTTATCTGTCACGTATCCCGGTTCATATTTTTATCTTTTGACACAGATCAAATCTATTTTAGCTTCTTAAACGATCGTTTGCGCGCCCAGCCCTATATCTTTGGCCTGGTCGAGCTTTAGGGCCGAATACGTGGCGGCGTGCCCGCCTGTGCTCGGCGGTGACTCCAATGATTTCGTCCCGAGATGTCCTTGCCGAACTTACAGCAAGCAGTCGAAGTCCCTGTTAGTCAACGTCACTGTTCGGCTCTACTTTACAATGTTAACCTAATGTCATCATATCTCTTGCAAGCGAGACAGTGAGCAAAGAGCTCTTTTCGCATTTTTTCGTGTAAACGCCTGACAAAATCTTCATGAAAGCCATGGTTGTCCTTGCTCTATTGCGCTTGCTGGCTGTATTGCCGCTAAGGTTAAACCATAGCGTCGGCGACCTGATCGGTCGGCTGTACGTGTTAATCCCCAACCGTCGGCGTCGAGTCGCACAGGTTAATGTCGACCTATGTTATCCGGATCAGGACGAAAAATGGCGCCGAAGCGTGATGGTCGACAGCCTAAAGGAGTCAGCCAAGGTGTTCACAGAATTAAGCCCACTCTGGTATTGGAATCAAGAGAGACTGATGAAGCTGGTAGTAGACGTCTCTGGCGAGACAGTTCTAGAAGACGCCCTTGCCAAACGCACTGGAGTTATCATTTTATTTCCCCATATCGGATGCTGGGAGATGGTCAACTCATATGTTTCGAGCCGTCTGCAGGTCCGTTTCACGGTCTTGTTCCGACCTGAGCAGATGGAGGCCTTGCAACCGTCAATGCAATGCGGTCGTGAACGGTTTGGGGCCCGCCTCGTGTCCACAGACTTCAATGGCGTGCGGGCACTTTACAGAGCACTAAATGCTGGAGAGGTTATCGGCATTTTGCCGGATCAGGAGCCTCAGCGTGATGCGGGGGTGTTTGCACCTTTCTTTGGCATCCCCGCTTACACAATGTCACTGCTCCCTCGACTAGCTCAGAAAACGCGGGCCCCCGTTGTGACCGCTATGATGGAACGGTTGCCGGCGGGTAAGGGCTACAAGCTTCATTATCTTCCAGTGAGTGACGCTATTTATGACGAAAACCCCGTAGTTTCAGCGACAGCCGTAAACGATGCAGTACAAGCCTGCATTGC
>JBHIDJ010000175.1:0-6037 GCA_046760105.1 Acidiferrobacterales bacterium
ATGTGCGACGCAACGAGCACATCATTAATCACGCCCTCCTGCTGAAGCATGACGATCCACGCCGTAATTCTGACTAGCAGGGACGTCCAAAACGGAAGCAAAACGCATATCATTAACAGGTTGCTGTAGCGCAATGGTAGCGTTGCCAGCAGATGTGAAACCGGGTATGCCAGTAGAAGGCAAAATAGTGTAACAAGGAAGCTGACTAACAGCGTCCTCCACCACAGGAATAGGTAAACACGCCGGTCCTCGGGTTGTAGGATGACATTCTTGAAGGCGTCATAACGCCGATCAATGGCATTCCAGTAATACCCCAGCGTGTATTCGTCCTTCATGGCACCGAGGGATTGCCAGTAACTGATGTCACCCCAGCGCTTGTCAGCCGCAATGATCTTTTCCTTGTACGGCGGGCCCTTGATCTTTTTGAACTTTCTCGGCGCTGCCCTCATTAAGCTACTGAAGCCAGACTTTTCGTAGTTCATACGCGTGCCGGCTTTGCCACGCGCCAATTTGTCCGCGGTCGTTATGTCCTCAAACAACGCCGCGTACATCTCTTCATCCGGTAGATCCTGTCGATCCCAGTTCTCAAAGGCCGCGAACGTTCGGGGGAAAACGGCATTGATCTCTCTATCGTCGACGCTGTAGCCCAACAGGTAGCCGATCGGGATGAGGAATGTGAAGAATATAAAGACAAGTAACGGTACAACCAGCCCAAAAGCCCTGATGCGGGCACGCCGAAGCGACCTTTGCATACTAACAGCAAGGGGGACGCCGTCGGCGGTGGTGAGTACGCTTTGCTCGCTAGCGGCTAACGCCATTGCACGAAGATACTAGTAGTGGCAAAGGAACAAATCGGGTGGGGAAAGACCCCACCCGATAGCACCTCAGGTTATTCTATTTAGCCATCCAGGCCGTGAAGCGTTCTGCGATTTCGCCGCCGTTATCCGCCCACCAGAATGGATCGGCAACAACGCTTATCTTCAGCTTTTCCTCTGTATTGGGCATATGCGGCATGATGTTTTTGCCGTTATGGAAAAACGGTTCATTCTGACTAATAATTTTTAGCCCCGATTTTCTCATCGGCCCATAGTTGATCCATTTTGCCTGGCCGGCCTGCTGCTCCGGTGCCGATGCAAATTTGAGGAACTCCAGGGCCTCCTTGTAATTTTTCGTGCCCTTCACTATGACCATATACTCCTGTTCGAGCACCTGGCCATCCCAGATGATTTCGAACGGTTGTCCCTCGGTGAGAATGGCGGCCCCGCTACGACCGTTATAGGCGGTCGCCATCACGACCTCACCGCTCTTGACAAACTCCAGCGGCTGGGAGCCAGCGGACCAGAACACAACATGATCCTTGATGGTGTCGAGCTTCTTGAACGCCCGATCGAGCCCTTCCTTCGTGCCCGCCACCTTGTACACGTCCTTGGGGGCGACGCCATCGGCCATAAGCGCCATTTCGATATTGGCATTGGCCCACGAGTTGACGGCGCGCTTGCCCGGGAACTTCTTGATGTCGAAGAAGTCCTTAATGGTTTTTGGCTTTTCACCAGGGAACTTCGTCTTGTCATAGAAGACCGCATAGCTCCAGAAGATCTGGGGTGCTGCACAGTCATTGGGAAGCGGGACGACCATGTCGTCCTTCATCGCTGTGCCGTCGGGGGCCGGGACGAACTCATCCAACGGAAGCTCGTGGAACAAACCCTCATCGCACCCGACGATGGCCTCGTGCGGGAGCACGTCTACGAGGTCCCACGTGACATTCTTGGATTCAACTTGCGCCTTGACCTCAGCCAGGCCACCGTTGTAGTTTTCCCAATTGACCTTGATCCCTGTTTTCTTTTCAAACGGTGTTCCGTACGCCTTTTGCTGGCTATTGGTATAAGCCCCGCCCCAGGACGTGACTGTGATGTCGGCGTAGGCAATCGAGACAACCGCCACAGCCAAACCTAGAACGACTGCCTTTATAAGACTTTTCATGTTCATCCTCCTGTTTTTAGCTAAAAATACACGCAAAACCCTACACGCCCGGGTTGTTGGAGTCAACGGCGGGGGCGGATCACGGTCGGGTTACGAGAAGAAGCCACGATCTACGGTCTTCTGCATGATATCCCCTGTCCACGTAAGGATATGGTCCCAGCCAAATGAGGGGTCCCGCATCCAGGCGACCGCGTGGACGCAGGGGAATGTGTAGGTTTTTGATCAGCTGGGGAAAGTTGGCGTCATGGCGGGCGAACCTGTGGAGCAGCCGATAACAATACGCGCTCAACCCTGCCTGCTACGGCAGCCGTTCACTGCCGACAGTAAATCCCAGGCGTTTCGGGGCGTCCCCGGCAAGCGGGTAATCCGCTCCGCCAACAATCAACTCGTCGCTGTCAGCCGAGGATCTGATAATGGGCCTCGGTCGGTTCGCGCGCCTCGCCATTAATAGGAAGGATGTCTTGCGGACAGGTGGACATCGCAACGATGCAGTCCATCTCGGCCTGGAATACCGCGTAATCGCCCGGTTTGGACACGGGCGTGCCCCATTGCGTTCGCCCGTCCTCGTCCAGCGGGATATTCATCCACAGATTCAACGGGCTCGGACATTCAGGAGCTTGTAGGCCGAGCTGCCGCATGCTCGCATAAAGGTTATCGGTGCAGTTATCGTGATACTCCGTGCAGTTCAAGAGCGCATAGCGATAGCTGTCACAAGCGGCCATGAGCGTATCGTGGACTCCAGGCGAGGTGTCTTCGACGAAGGTGAGGATGGGTCTTCGCCTATTTGTCACCATTGGATCACCGGCGTGTGCAAAAACGCGCTCCAGGTACGCCCGTAAGTGCTCCATAGACATGAATTCCGTCAAGTCCTCAGCGTTAAAGGCCCAGGTATCGACAACCTGGGAACCATGGGTATTGATAATCTTGATCGATTGACCCTTATAGACGCGGGCCGCTCGTCCTCTACGTGCCGGAATCGTTAACAGCTTATCTTGCTTGCTCATTGTATTTGTACCTTCCGTTAATTAAGTAGAAGCTTTGTTCATATGTAAATGCCTGTCACGCGGCGCTTCATATCTGACAGCAATGAGTTATTATGGTGGTCAAGTTACTCCACTGCTAGACTATGGTTCTGGTGAGTGGGGCGATAGCCTACCAATGCAGCGGCCTGGAAATCGTGTATGGCGACAGTGACGACTCACGATACACGTCTGGGACATACCCTCGACTATCCCGATATCCAGATCTCTGTGCGCCAGTCCTTCGGGCTGGATACCGATATGGGGGTTCCGGCATTCAGTCAAGGTAGCGAGTATGTGCCCGACGTCGACCCAGCGTATTGTTTTGACCCTGACACGACGCTCGCGATCCTGGCAGGCTTCGCCCACAACCGGCGTGTCTTGATTCAGGGTTATCACGGGACCGGTAAGTCCACCCATCTAGAGCAGGCGGCGGCGCGGCTGAACTGGCCCTGCATCCGCGTCAACCTTGACAGCCACATCAGTCGCATTGACCTCGTCGGTCGCGATGCCATCGTGTTGCGCGAGGGTAAGCAAGTTACCGAGTTCCGGGAAGGATTATTGCCAACCGCGGTACAAAGTCCTTGTGCACTGGTATTCGATGAGTACGATGCCGGCCGGCCCGATGTCATGTTTGTGATCCAGCAAGTCCTCGAGGTGGAGGGTAAATTCACCTTGCTCGATCAAAACCGGGTTATCCATCCGCACCCCTCGTTCCGATTGTTTGCTACCGCGAACACCGTGGGGCTCGGAGACGCCACCGGGCTTTATCACGGCACCCAGCAGCTCAACCAGGGACAAATAGACCGCTGGAACATCGTCGCAACACTCAACTACCTGCCGCATGAAGCCGAACAGAAAATCGTTTTGGCCAAAGTCCCCAGCTATGACACGGATAAGGGGCGCGATGCGATAAACGCCATGATTGCGCTTGCCGAGCTTACACGTTCAGGGTTTGTGGCGGGTGATGTATCCACGGTGATGTCCCCGCGTACCATAATTACCTGGGCGGAAAACGCGGAGATCTTCGGAGACGTAGGATTCGCGTTTCGTGTCACCTTTCTCAACAAGTGCGACGAGTCGGAACATCCGGTCATGGCGGAATTCTATCAACGGTGTTTCGGTGAGGAGCTACGCGCTACCACAGCCAAGGTCGTCAAGCAGTAAACTCTATGGCCGAGTCCAACACGGCACGCGATAGCACACTTGAGACATTTTGCCACGCCACAGCTGCGGCCGTGCGGGCCGTCGCGAGGCGTGACGATCTGAATATCGATTTTCAATCCAGTAAGGCGACATTGATCGGTAACCAGGTCCAGTTGCCGGCACTGTGGCATCCGCTCGATTATGCGCAAGTCGCCCGCGTGCGTGGTGAGGCGGACGCTATCGCGCTAAGGCTCCGCTACCGCGATGATCGCATTCATGCCCGCCGCGTTCCTAAACAGCCGATTGCCCGCCGCATATACGATGCCGCCGAGCAGACGCGCGTAGAGGCTCTCGGTAGTCGCTACATGGCCGGTGTGGCGCAAAATCTCGCCGCTAGTCTGGAACAGCAGTGTCGCAGCCGAGGCTACGACCATGTGAATGTCAGGCAAGATGTGCAGTTACCCGATGCGGTGCGTTTTGTCATTCGACAAGTTCTAAGCGGGGAACCGCCACCACCGGCGGCACGGGCACTGGTCGGGTTGTGGCGCTCGTGGCTGGAGGCGCGAGCCGGTGACACTTTGTCAACCCTCAAACACTATATCGACGACCAGCACGCCTACGCGATCGCAGTACGACGTTTGCTCCGTGAGCTTGAGTTTGGTGAGGATGAACCTGATGAGGTTGATGCCGATGACGCCGAACGAAGCGATGAAAGTGAGGGTGAAAGCGGGGAACACCAGACGGCTATTGCTGACGTATCGGGTCCGGTGCGTGATGCAGATCCAGTCGTTCACGGTACGACGCCGGAGGGCATCATCGGGGAGACGAAGGATGTCTCGAGCATGCCGGGCGCTGGCCATCCCGACTTTCAAGGCCATTATGGAAATGAGAGACGAAAACCGGGGTATCGGGTATATACCACCGAATTCGATGAGGTAGTCAGTGCCGAGGAGCTGTGCCACAGGGATGAGTTGGCACGTCTTCGTGGACGTCTGGACCAGCGGTTAGCGCAGTTGCGTAGCCGCATTGCCCGATTAGCCAACCGACTGGAACGTCGCTTGCTGGCACGACAGCAACGCGGGTGGGAGTTCAACGTAGACGACGGATTGATTGACAGTGCACGCCTGTCTCGTGTGGTTATCAGTCCCGATGCACCGTACTGGTACAAACGGGAACACGAGACGGATTTTCGTGACACGGTTGTCGCTTTGCTGATCGATAATTCGGGCTCTATGCGTGGACGCCCCATCACTGTTGCCGCCTTAACCGCCGATATCGTCGCCCGCACCCTGGAGCGCTGCGGCGTAAAGGTCGAGATCCTGGGATTCACTACCCGCGCCTGGAAAGGTGGGCGATCCCGCGAACGCTGGCTGGCCGGATCCAAACCGCAGCACCCGGGACGTCTGAATGACCTACGCCATATCGTCTATAAGGCGGCAGAAGTGTCGTGGCGACGCGCTCGGACTAATCTTGGGCTCATGCTGCGAGAGGGAATCTTGAAGGAAAACATCGATGGTGAGGCCGTGTTGTGGGCCCATCAGCGCTTGATCGCACAACCAGAACAGCGCCGCATCCTCCTGGTGCTTAGTGATGGTGCCCCGGTGGACGATTCAACCTTGTCGGCCAACACCGCCAGCTATTTGGAGCGCCACCTTTGCGACGTGACTGAGTGGATTGAAACACGCTCGCCGGTCGAGTTGCTGGCAATTGGCATCGGCCACGATGTGACCCGCTATTACCAGCACGCGGTCACGATTATGGATTTAGAACAACTGGGTAGCGTCATCATGCAAGAACTCACCACGCTGTTCGAGATGGGGCCGACAGGCCGGCGGCGATCGCGATCACGCCGTCGTCGTGTCGCATAAGTTGTATTAGTCAGTACTCGACCT
>JBHIDJ010000176.1:0-5975 GCA_046760105.1 Acidiferrobacterales bacterium
CGGCGGAGAGGTCTTCCTTCGAGGGCTCTGAGACCCGTCCGGCAGACGGCGGCCGGCCGATCGCTCACCGCTTGTCCATCAGGTGGACATCGTGGTGGGCCTCGGCCCACCGGGGCCAGTGGGCTTCTCGTAGCGAGTTGACAGATCACGCCTTATCGGACGTGGCGCCGAAAACGCAGCCTGAACCTCCTATCTCCATTCCCTCGCAACCCTATGACGCTACCGAGCGAATTCCCTGGCTGCGCCTCATGCGTGGATCGGGGGCCGCCGCTCGGCCCACGGAAAGGCCTCGACACGCCGGAAGGGTTCAGCCCATTCGTACCGTCCTGTGTTCTGATGTTTAAACAAGAGCTGCCCTTGATCTTCCCGGACGATGCGGATGTGATCAAAGTGAGCGAGGCCACTTACGATCCGTTCGAATATCTCATGCTGCGTCATAAGGAAGGTAAGTTAAAGCAGGACTTCCGGCAGTCGTTGGGCAATATCTCCTATCATGTCCCCTGTCATCTGCGGGTACAAAATATCGGCCTAAAGACCCGCGAGGTATTGGAGTTGGTGCCGGACACGAAAGTAGAACCCATCGACCGTTGCTCGGGGCACAATGGTACTTATGCCGTGAAGAATGAATTTCACGAGACCTCTATGAAAATCGGCCGCCCCGTCGTAAAACGCGTGGAAAAGTCCGGCGCCGATTGCTACAGCAGCGACTGCCCCATGGCCGGTCATCAGATCGAGAATGGACTCAAGCACCCCAAGCCACCCGACCATCCCATGGCGTTGTTACGCAGGGCCTACGGCATCTAGCCCGATCCGGTTCAGGCAATGGAAAAACTAAGACACGAAGACCTGTACTCGCTCGAGGAATACGATCGGCGGCGATCCGAGTTTCGGGCACACGTCATGGCCCACAAGCTATCGCGGCAGATGCAGATCGGTCCGCACGTGCGGTTGTACTTCGAAGATAGGTTGACCATGCACTACCAAGTGCAAGAGATGTTACGTACTGAACGCATCTTTGAACGCGCCGGCATCGAAGACGAGTTGGGTGCCTACAATCCCCTTATCCCCGATGGGAGTAATTGGAAGGCGACTTTGATGATGGAGTATGAGGATGTTGCCGAGCGCCTGAGAAGTCTCGCGAAAATGATCGGTATCGAGGATCGCGTTTGGATCAAGGTGGATGGCTTTGAACGCGTGTGCGCGGTTGCCGACGAAGACCTGCAACGTGAAACAGAGGACAAGACATCATCCGTCCACTTCTTGCGTTTTGAGTTGACGGCGGACATGGTTGCTGCGGTCAAGCGAGGTGCAGACGTAAGTGTTGGCATAGACCACGAAGCCTACATGTACCAGGTGAACCGCCTCGACGAGGCGGTGAGAGATTCACTCGCACAAGATCTGAATCAATGACGCGGCTTTTGTCGGTTTCCCTCAGCGCACTATATCGATCTATCTTTTAAACTCTTGTATACTGCGTCCAGCGTGCTGTGGGCATGCGCTGCATGGACTGAATGAGCAGTAACAGGTTGTCGAGCATCGGCAAAGTAAGCGTGCTTGCTGCGGCAGGCATGACCGATGCTCACCCCCTTACAACCGGCCGGCAGCGAATCCGGCTTGCAGTAGCTCCGATCCTCGTCTATTCCCTGATCATACCAACGCGTGGGACGGCATCGTGTGCTAGGCCCAAGGTGACCAGCTAGACAACAGTACATGGTCTCTACTTACGATTCTTCGGCCATTGAGGTCCTCACCGGAATTGAGCCGGTGCGACGACGCCCGGGCATGTACACTCAGACCGAGCGACCCAACCACGCCGCACAGGAAGTGATCGACAACAGCGTCGACGAGGCGATCGCCGGTTACGCCGACCGCATCGAGATCATTCTCCATAAGGACGGTTCCATGACGGTCGAGGACAACGGCCGTGGCATCCCGGTGGACAAGCACAAGGGGGAGAAAGTCTCCGGGGTAGAAGTGATCATGACGCGGCTGCACGCCGGCGGAAAGTTCTCGAACAAGAATTACACATTCTCCGGTGGCCTGCACGGCGTTGGCGTTTCGGTGGTCAATGCGCTTTGCAAACGCTTAGAGGTCTTCGTGCGCCGTGGCGGTAAGCAGTACCGCATGACCTTCGCCGACGGCCAGAAGACCTCGCCGTTAAAAGCCGTTGGCAAGGTGGGACAACGCAATACCGGCACGAGCATTCGCTTCTGGCCGGACCCCCAGTTTTTTGATTCCGTGAAATACAGCATCCCGCGGCTGAAGCACGTGTTACGGGCAAAGGCGGTGTTGTGCCCCGGCCTGCACGTCATTTTCAAGCATGAGGCTAACAAAAAAGACAATGAGGAATGGCAATACGAAGGTGGTCTGCAGGATTACCTGCTGGAGGAACTGGGAGATTGCGAGCTGTTACCCGAGGAGCCCTTCACCAGTCACTTCGAGGGTGACAACGAACAAGTGGACTGGGCCGTTATCTGGCTACCCGACGGTGACGAGCCCGTTGTGGAAAGCTATGTCAATCTGATCCCCACTACCCTGGACGGCACCCATGTCACCGGTTTTCGTACTGGATTGACCGAAGCGATACGCGAGTTCTGTGAGTTCCGAAACTTATTGCCGCGTGGGGTGAAGCTCGCGCCGGAGGATCTGTGGGGCGCTTGTAGCTATGTGCTTTCACTCAAGATGAAAGATCCGCAATTTGCCGGGCAGAGCAAGGAACGGCTGTCATCGCGCGAGGCGGGGGCGTTTGTGTCGGGGGTGACCAAGGACGCCTTTACCCTGTGGCTGAACCGACATATCAAGGACGCGGAAGCGATCGCGGCGTTGGCGATCGAGAACGCGCAGACGCGTATGCGCGCCGGTAAGCGCGTGGAGCGCAAAAAGCTCAGCGGTGGACCGGCGCTACCGGGCAAGCTGGCTGACTGTACCAGTCAGGATCTTTCGCGCACGGAGCTCTTCCTGGTGGAGGGTGATTCCGCCGGGGGCTCCGCCAAGCAAGCGCGCGATAAGGAATTCCAAGCAGTGATGCCGTTACGCGGCAAGATATTAAACACGTGGGAGGTCGACTCCGGCGAAGTACTCAGCTCGCAGGAGGTGCATGACATCGCGGTCGCGTTGGGGGTGGATCCGGGTTCGAGCAAACTCGATGCCTTGCGCTATGGCAAGGTCTGCATATTGGCGGATGCGGATTCCGATGGTGCGCATATCGCGACGCTATTGTGCGCATTGTTCGTGCGTCACTTCCGCCCGTTGGTGCAGGCGGGACGCGTCTACGTGGCGATGCCGCCGCTTTATCGCATCGACGTGGGCAAGGAGGTGTACTACGCACTCGACGAGAAGGAAAAGAAGGGCGTGCTCGATCGCATCGTCGCGGAAAAGATCCGGGGCAAGGTCAACGTGCAACGCTTCAAGGGTCTGGGAGAGATGAACCCGATGCAGTTGCGTGAAACCACCATGGATCCGAACACCCGGCGCTTAGTACAGCTGGTCATCAAACCCGGCGATACCACGAATAAGATGATGGACGTCCTGCTGGCCAAGAAACGTGCCGCCGATCGCAGGGCGTGGCTGGAGAAGAAAGGTGACAAGGCGGCAATAGGGTGACAGTTCGCGCGCGTTGTGTAGATAGGCTTAGAGAAAGGTGCAGGTAAACGAATGGCGAGAAAAGTAACAAGGAAAGCAAAGTCGAGGCCGAGGGCAGCGGCATCAACGCGTAAGAAGGCGCGTGCATTGAGCGCCCGGCCACGTGTGATGGATGTCGAACGCCTGCCGCTGGCGACGTTCACCGAGCAGGCCTACCTTGATTACTCGATGTACGTCATCCTGGATCGTGCGCTGCCGCACATCAGCGATGGCTTGAAACCGGTGCAGCGGCGAATCGTCTATGCCATGTCGGAGCTGGGGCTCAATGCCGCTGCGAAGTTCAAGAAATCGGCACGTACAGTGGGTGACGTCTTGGGCAAATTTCATCCTCATGGCGATAGCGCGTGCTACGAGGCGATGGTGTTGATGGCACAGCCATTCAGCTTCCGCTACCCGCTGATAGATGGCCAGGGCAACTGGGGGTCGATCGATGATCCCAAGTCATTCGCCGCCATGCGTTACACCGAGTCGCGGCTGACCCGATTTGCACAAACGCTTTTGTCGGAGCTGGACCAGGGGACGGTGGATTGGGTGCCCAACTTCGACGGTACCCTGGAAGAACCCAAGCTGCTCCCGGCGCGACTGCCGCAGGCCCTGCTAAATGGCACCACCGGCATCGCGGTCGGTATGGCCACCGACATTCCGCCCCACAACATGCGCGAGGTAGCCGCCGCCTGTGTGCGTCTGCTCGAGCAACCCAGCGCGACGGTGAAACAGTTGTGCGAGCACATCCAGGGGCCCGACTATCCGACCGAAGCCGAGATCATCACGCCGTTGTCGGAGATCCGCGCGATGTACGAAACGGGCAACGGATCCATAAAGATGCGCGCCCGCTGGGAGCGCGAGAACGGCGACATCATCGTGACGGCGTTACCTTACCAGGTCTCGAGCAGCCGGGTGATGGAGCAGATCGCCAACCAGATGCAGGCGAAAAAGCTCCCCATGGTCGACGATCTCCGCGATGAATCCGACCACGAGAACCCCACCCGCTTGGTGATCGAACCCCGGTCCAACCGGGTGGATCCAGAGGCCCTCATGTCGCACCTGTTTGCGACCACCGACCTGGAACGCAATTACCGGGTTAACTTGAACATGATTGGCCTTAACGGCCGCCCGCGCGTGTACAACCTGCGCGACCTACTAAAGGAGTGGCTGGATTTCAGAACGACGACCGTACGTCGCCGGCTGCAGTTCCGCTATGACCGGGTCGTGGCGCGGCTGCATATTTTGGACGGGTTGCTTATCGCGTATCTCAATATAAATGAGGTGATTCGAATCATCCGCCGCGAAGACGAGCCCAAGCCGAAATTAATGAAGCGCTTCAAGCTCACCGAGATCCAGGCAGACGCGATCCTGGATACCCGACTACGGAATCTTGCGCGTCTGGAAGAAATGAAGATTCAGACAGAACAAAAGGAGCTAACGCGTGAACGCGACGGGCTTGCCAAGATTCTTAAGTCCCGGGTGCGGCTCAAAAACCAGGTGCGGGACGAATTGATGGCGGATGCCAAGGAGTTTGGCGACGAGCGCCGCTCGCCGATCGTCGAACGCGGTACCGCTAAGGCGATCGACCAGGCGGCGCTTCTGCCGACCGAGCCAATCACCGTCGTTTTATCGGAGCGCGGCTGGGTGCGGGCGGCAAAGGGCCACGATGTCGATCCCCGGACGCTTACCTATAAAGGTGGCGACAATTTCCTGGATGCCGCCCGCGGGCGTAGTAATGCACCCGTCGTCTTTATCGACTCGACCGGCCGTACCTACTCGTTGCCGGCGCACAAGCTGCCGTCGGCGCGTGGCCAGGGTGATCCCGCCAGTAGCTATTTCAATCCACCCGCCGGCGCCAGCTTTGCCGGGGCCATGATGGGGAAACCGGACGACCTGTTTCTGCTCGCAAGCGACGCCGGTTACGGTTTTGTCGCCGCGCTTGAGGATCTTTATGCCAAGAACAAGGCCGGTAAGGCGGTATTGAAAGTTCCGAAAGGTGCGAAAGTGCTACCGCCGCGGCGGGTGGAAAAATACGATGAGGATTGGATTGCGGCGGTGACCACCCAGGGGCGGCTGTTGACCTTTATGATCGGCGAGCTGCCGCTGATGGCAAAAGGCAAGGGCATCAAGATCATCAACATTCCGTCCAAGAAAGCCGCTAGCCGGGAAGAGTATGTCGTGGCGACGGTTGTCTTCCCCGAAGACAAGGGGCTTATCGTTCATGCCGGTAAACGTCATCTCAAGTTGTCGGTCGATGATCTCGAGCGCTACATCGGTGAGCGGGCATTACGAGGGTTGAAGCTGCCGCGGGGGTTTCAGCAGGTACATGGGGTGGAGATCGCGTAAGA
>JBHIDJ010000177.1:0-5899 GCA_046760105.1 Acidiferrobacterales bacterium
TTCTATTTGCCTTTCTTGTCTATGCCGCGGGCAGCAACCGTCCGCTCATGAATAGCAGCGCTGTCCTCTTGGGTCACACGGTCGCCTATTTCTGCGTCGGTATCGTGTTGGCGCTTGGACTGGAACGCATTGCCGAGCGCCTTGCCAACCCAAAGCCGTTTGATTATGTCATTGGACTCATCATCGGCCTGGTCCTTATCTTGGTTGCGATTCGCAGTCGCAAAAAACCGGGCAAGCGCCCGCAGGAACGCGCACCGCAGCTGACCCCTATGCAGGCATTCGGCTTCGGCGCCGTCGTCAACTTCATTGGGATTCCGTTTGCGCTCCCATATTTCGCCGCCATCGATCAGATTCTCAAGGCAGATGTTTCCGCGGTCACCGCGCTCATTATTCTGGCCGCGTACAATCTGCTGTACGCACTGCCGTTTGCCATCGTGCCCGTAGTCGTCGCAGTGCTTGGCGACCGCGCCCAGCCAATCTTAGAGCGTATCAACACGGTCTTGGATCGGGTTAGCGGCTATCTCATGCCGCTTCTGCTGGCGCTGGTGGGGCTTGCCCTGACAGGCGATGCTATCAAGTACTTTGTAACTGGGGCGGGGTTGTTTTGAGATTGCTCACCCCTCATCCTACCTGTCGTTCAGTGAAAATATTTATAGATCAGTTAGTTAGAAAAGATCCGGTATCATAGGCATTGGCGTGTAGCGGCCGATTCACGCGCCGCAGGTCACCTTTAGCCGCTGCCGGGGCGGTTCTTCATTATATATCTGGCCGATATATATCTTGACAATATATATTGGTTCGATATATATTGCTGCAATGCATGATCACAGGGTCTGGCTATGGACGTGAAAACACTTTGCCTCGGCGTGCTCACCTTCGGTGACATGACCGGGTACGACATCAAGAAGCAATTCGAAGAGGCCTTCAGTCACTTCTTCCCGGCGAGCTTCGGTTCGATCTATCCGGCGCTGGCCGAGCTCACGCGCGATGGCCTTGCCACCTGCGAGGGCGTCGCCCAGGACAAGCGACCAGACAAGAAGGTCTACCGCATCACCGACGCGGGGCGCCGGCTGCTGCGCGAGGCACTAATGAGGACGCCGCCGCGCCACAAAGTGCGCTCGGAATTCCTGGTGTTGCTCTACTTTGCGCATCTGTTGCCGAGCGAACATCTCGCGTCGGTTCTCGATCAGCGCGCTGCTGACATCAAATCACTGCTCTCGCTTTTGCGCGAGGCGGAACAGGCCGAGTGTCCATTACCGAGCCATTCCTTTGTGGTCGGGCTCGGACGCGCGACGCTTGAGGCCCAGCTCGATTACATCGAAAAGGAACGCGCGTCACTGATGCAAGCAATGCCGGCGCGGGAAGAAACGATAGCACGCTGATTAACCGACCACGTTGTTCCGCTGTTAGCGTTTACGAGGTTATGCAAATGAAGAAATATCTTGCTGCCAGAAAGTCTTACTTAATCGCCGTTGGCTTGATCGTTGCCGTGGGAGTCTGGCTCGCATCGGGTCAATTGCAGGTGAACTCGGCCCCCGCGAATACTAAACAGCCGAACGCGCAAGTGCTTGGTAACCCCAAACCACTTAGCGTACAGGTGCGCGCTCTACAGGCACAGAACGTCACGCGCGAAGTCGTCGTGAGCGGACGCACGGAGGCAGGACGCGCTGTGGCGTTGCGCGCTGAGACGATAGGTCGTGTGGTCGCCATCCATGTTAAGCGCGGCGTGCGTGTCAAGAAGGGTGCGATCATCGCCGAGCTCGACATGGGCGACCGTCAGGCGACCTTGCGCGAGACCCGCGCCGCGGCCGAGCAGCGCCGGGTACAGTATGACGCCGCACTGCAGCTCCTTAAGAGAAAGCTCATGTCAACCGTCGCGGTGGCGGAGAGCCGCGCCAACCTGGAAGCGGCGCGCGCGGCCGTCAAGCGCATCGAGGTCGAGATCGCCCGTACCAAAATCCGTGTGCCGTTTGACGGTGTCCTGGATGAACGGCCGGTGGAGATCGGCGATTACGTCAAAGTCGGTGACATCGTGGCGCGGGTATTGGACCCCGATCCCATGATCATCGTCGGTGACGTCGCTCAGCAAGACATGGAGTACGTGCGTCGCGGTGTCGCCGGGCGCGCCCGTTTGGTGACCGGACGCGAGCTACCCGGCAAGCTCCGTTATGTGTCCTCACAGGCAGATCAGGCCACACGCACGTTTCGGGTCGAGCTCGAGGTGCCGAATCCCGACGGCCAGCTGGTGGCCGGGATGACCAGCGAAATCCGCATTGCGACGAATGAGGTCAAGGCGCACTACCTGTCGCCGGCCTTACTATCGCTGGGCGAGTCCGGCGCGGTCGGCGTGAAGGCGGTGAACACGGAGGACGTCGTTGAGTTCCACCAGGTGGAGATCGTGCGTGCCGGCGCCGAGGGCGTCTGGGTGACCGGACTTCCGTCAAACGTGCGCGTGATTACGGTCGGGCACGGTTTTGTGCGTGCCGGTGAGCATGTGCAGCCCGTCACCGCATCCAGTGCGGACGGGCAGGCCGTCGTCGAGCTAAGAGAACAGCCGTCATGAACAGACTGATCAACGCGGCGATCGCCCGCGCCCGCCCTGTCCTGCTCGTGCTGGCACTGATTCTGGTTGCCGGCGCGGTGGCGACACAAACCATACCGAAGGAGGCGGCGCCGGATATCGCTATTCCCGTCATTTATGTCTCGATACCGCATGATGGGATCTCGCCTGAAGACGCAGAGCGTCTGTTGGTGCGACCGATGGAGAAGGAGTTGCGTTCCATCGAAGGTCTAAAGGAATTGCGCGCCAAGGCGGCACAAGGCAGCGCTAACATGATCCTCGAGTTCGAAGCCGGCTTTGACAGCGAGAAGGCCTTGACCGATGTACGCGAGAAGGTCGATACCGCTAAGGCCGAACTGCCGGCGGACACCAGCGAACCGACGATCAGCGAGGTTAATGTGGCGCTGTTTCCGATCTTGGTAGTGACGCTATACGGAGATGCGCCGGAGCGTATGCTCGTCGCCAAAGCCCGCGACCTGCGCGACAAGCTCGAAGCCTTGCCGAGCGTGCAGGAAGTAGATATTGCCGGCGATCGCCAGGACCTGCTAGAGGTCATTATCGACCCCACTCGGCTCGAAGGCTACAGCATCACCATCGACGATGTGTTTCAGTTCGTCTCGCGCAACAACCAGCTCGTCGCAGCCGGTGCGCTCGATACCGGACACGGACGCTTCGCTGTCAAGCTGCCGGGCGTATTCGAGAACGTCAATGACGTACTGGACATGCCGGTCAAGGTCAGCGGCGACAAGGTCGTCACCTTTCGTGATGTCGCCAGCGTACGGCGTACGTTTAAGGACCCTGATGGCTACGCACGCGTGAATGGGAAACCCGCGGTCGCGCTGGAGATCTCCAAGCGCATCGGCACCAATATTATTGATACCGTCGCCGAGGTGCGTGCACTCGTCGACCAGGAAAGTGCAGCCTGGCCCGACAGCATCCACGTCGGCTACTCGCAAGACGCCTCCGAACACGTTCGGAGCATGCTGAGCGACCTGCAGAATAACGTGCTCGCTGCCGTCCTGTTGGTAATGATCGTGGTCATCGCCGCGCTCGGCTTGCGCGCGGCCGGATTGGTCGGCATGGCGATTCCGGGGTCTTTTTTCGCCGGCATCCTGGTACTGGCGGTGGCCGGTCTCACGGTCAACATCGTCGTGCTGTTCAGTCTCATCATGGCCGTGGGCATGCTGGTCGACGGCGCCATCGTGGTGGTCGAGCTTGCCGACCGCAAGATGGCCGAGGGGTTGTCGCGGCGCGAAGCTTACGCAATTGCCGCTGCCCGCATGGCCTGGCCCATCATCGCCGCTACCGCAACCACGCTGGCCGCTTTCCTGCCGCTGCTTTTCTGGCCGGGTGTGGTCGGCGAGATCATGAAATTCCTGCCGATCACGCTCATCGCCACGCTAAGCGCCTCGCTGCTGATGGCGTTGGTGTTCGTACCGACGTTGGGTGCTTTGATCGGCCGACGTGCACCCGATGCGGCGCGTTACACGCGCACGCTCGTGGCGGCGGAGACCGGTAATCTCGACCAGATCGAAGGGCTGACCGGCGCGTATATCCGCGCCTTACGCTGGTTCCTCAAGCATCCGGGCAAGGTCGTGCTGGCGGCGGTGGCATTGCTCGCCGGCGTCTACACCTTTTACGCCCACTTCGGTCGCGGTGTGGAGTTCTTTCCCAAGGTCGAACCAGAGAACGCCGTGCTGCAGGTGCACGCCCGCGGTGATCTGTCGGTGCGAGAGCGTGACGCCCTGGTGAGATCGATCGAGAGCCGTATTCTCGACATGAACGAATTTGGTGTGTACGCACGCAGCGGCACACGTTTTCGCGCCGAGGTCAACGAGGACGTTGTCGGCCTGATCCAGCTCGAGTTCACCGACTGGAAACAGCGCCGGCCGGCCGGCGAGATTCTTGCCGAGATCCGGCAGCGCACGGCGGACCTCGCCGGCGTGGTCATCGAAATCCAGAAGGAAAAGGCCGGACCACCGGTGGGCAAGGCGATTCAGATTCAGCTGAGCGCACGTGATGCCGAGTTGCTGCCTGGGGCGATCGCGCAGGTGCGCGAACTGTTGCGGGACATCGATGGCTTGGTCGATATTACCGACAGCCGGCCGGTGCCGGGCATCGAGTGGCAGTTGCAGGTCGACCGCGCCGAGGCCAGCCGCTTCGGCGCCGACATCGCTACTGTCGGCAATGCCATCCAGCTCGTGACCAACGGTGTCAAGCTTGCTGAGTACCGCCCTGACGACACCGATGAAGAAGTGGATATCCGGGTGCGCTTTCCAGACTATGATCGCAGCATCGATCAGCTCGATCGCCTGCGGGTGCCGACGCGTGACGGGGTTGTGCCGATCAGCAATTTTGTTAGCCGCGCCGCGGCCCCCAAGGTCGGCGTTCTCGATCGCAGCGACGGCCGGCGTGTAATGAAGGTCGAAGCCGAACTGATCGAAGGTGTGCTGGCGGATGACAAGGTACGACAAATTCGTCAGCGACTGCAAGAACAACCCCTGGACCCACGGATCGATATCAGCTTCAAAGGCGAGGATGAAGAGCAGCGCGCTGCGGGGGCGTTTCTGATCAAGGCCTTGGGCGTAGCCCTGTTCGTCATGGCGATCATACTGGTCACACAGTTCAACAGCTTTTATCAGGCGTTGCTCATTCTGAGCGCCGTCGTTTTCTCAACCATCGGCGTCTTGCTGGGATTGCTCGTCACCCATCAACCCTTTGGTATTGTCATGAGCGGTATCGGGGTGATTGCGCTCGCCGGCATCGTGGTTAACAACAATATCGTGCTTATCGATACCTTCAATCTGTTGCGCCGCCAGGGTATGGGCGCCAAGGAGGCGGTACTGCGCACCGGCGCGCAGCGCCTGCGCCCGGTGCTGTTGACGACGGTGACGACGATATTCGGTCTAATGCCGATGGTATTGGGGATCAACATCGACCTGATCGGTCGTAGCATTGCTGTCGGTGGTCCGTCCACGCAGTGGTGGATACAACTGGCGACCGCAGTAGCCGGTGGGCTTGCCTTCGCGACCTTACTGACGCTGCTGTTGACGCCCTGCCTGCTGCTGCTCGGCGAGCGGCTACCACGAGCTCGAGAGGCCAAGCTGGAGGCGCCGGCGGCTGGCACCACGGGTTGAGAATAACGGACAAGCGCCTGGCACGCAGGGATTAGCGGCAACGACTCACGAATTACTGTTGCGGTAGATAGTCAGTTGGATTCTTCACGATGAGATTGAAGCTGATGCTGATACGTAGCTCTTCCGATAGTCTTCGGGCTGAGTACTTACGTACCCTACGTGATACTCCGTATATCTCTTGGGCAGTATTCTGTCCATACTA
>JBHIDJ010000178.1:0-5848 GCA_046760105.1 Acidiferrobacterales bacterium
ACCCCATTGTGGACATTCGGCATGTAGACTGGGCCGGGGCTTCTACCGATTATAAAATGGCAGGGCCAATAAATTTGAAGGATACAATATGGCTATTGACGCTAGATACCTGCACACCAACCTCACTGTTCTAGACATCAAGAGAATGCTCGAGTTCTATCAACAGGTTTTTGGGTGCACTCCGGTGAGGTCTGAGCAGGACCTGAGTGGGCAATGGCTCGAAGACATTACGGGAATCCCGTCTGCCGAACTGCGATACGTACACCTACGTCTACCCGGGTATGGCGACGGCGGCCCAGAGTTGGAGCTAAATCAGTACCGCAATCCCATGGAACATCCGCGAACGGCGGCTGATCGTACCGGTTTTGGTCATATCGCTTTTGCCGTGGATGACGTGAGGGCAGCGCTAGATGCGGTAATCGCAGCAGGGGGAGGAAGTATTGGTGATCCTGTCACTGTTGACATCCCCGGTAGAGGAAGACTTACCGAAGTCTATGCTACCGATCCAGAGGGAAACATAATTGAACTTCAACACTATAGTCGCTAGACCTGACAATCGCGTAATAGCGGTCGCTTATGACGAATGAAGTCTTTATATCTTGTGGAGAGAGCTTCGGGCCGGAACATTCAAAGCACGGAGAACGAGTTCGCACCCGGGACGGTTGCCATCCAAACCCAGATGAGTGACCGTCCGATGACGGCAACAAGCTAACCCTTTTTAAGGTCCCGCGCGTGGAGCCGTCTTAAAGGAACAACAAACGAAAATGACGGTCGATGTTACGCGTGATTGACTGCTTGCGTTGATGGCCTCAGTCTTCCGAGGCGTCACAAGCATCACCCCAACTAAATACAACGAGGTGTCACACTGGATCTCATCAACATGAACCGACTGTCTATGAACCGGTCCCAGAGCGCCTACCCACCCATCAACACGATCAACCCCGGCCCACCCCGCCGTGCGTTTGCCATGGGGCTCATGGTGGTGAGCTCGATCGTGATCAGCTTTGGCGGTTTGATCATCCGAAACATCGAGGACGCGGATTCTTGGCAGATTAATCTATATCGATCCGTCGCGCTGGTCACTGCGGTGACGCTAATTCTCCTGTACCAATATCGCGGGATGGCCATCACATATGTTCGGGGCATTGGCCGATCGGGGGTCGTCGGCGGCGTCATGCTTGCCATGGCCGGTATTACCTTTCTCCAGTCACTCACGCACACGACGGTTGCAAACACCTTGTTCATACTGAGCGCGATCCCTTTCTTTGCGGCGGGTCTCGCTCGTGTCTTTCTTAAGGAACGACTCCAACGAGCAACGTTGGTCGCTATGGTCGTGGCTGCCACGGGTATCGTCATCATGCTGAGCGAGGGTTTCGGAATCGGCTCTGCGTACGGAAACGCCATGGCGCTTATCACCGCATTCTGTTTTGCCAGTTTTGCCGTGATCGTTCGCCGAAACCGTCAGACCGATATGCTGCCGACCGTGTTGGTATCGGGTGTATGCATCGCGCTGGTTACGTTTCTCGCACGAATAGGCGATCTCGGTGTCTCCCTCCATGACCTCCTGCTGAGTTTCCTATGGGGAGGTCTGCTCTCCGGACTCGCGAATTGGATGTTCGTCATCGCGGCGCGCCACCTGGCCGCGGCCGAAGTGACGCTTTTTATGCTCTTGGAGTTTGCGCTTGGCCCGCTCTGGGTGTGGCTATTCGTAGGGGAAGTGCCCTCTCGATGGACACTCCTGGGCGGAGCCTTGGTCATCTCGTCAGTGGCGGTACGCACACTCCTCGAGCTGCGTCGCTCAAAGCTGACTCGCGCGGCACGTTCTATCCCAGAAAAAGGGTAGCGTCCGCCATTATGTAGGTACTTCAACCGGGCTTGAGGATTCCTAATCAGCAGGTCGGAGGTTCGAGTTCTCTCGCCAGTACCGGAAAATCGTGGTGGTACAAATGGCAATAGGGTGTCGGAAGACTTTACACCCCCTTCGCTTATCGTTTTCCGCCAAATTCAGCTTCGTATTCGACAAAAATCGACATCCCCATCCGAGAATTCCTCCTGGGAAGCGTCGGAAGACTTTACAGTCTCTTGAGGAAGTGTGTACGTGCAAAAACGTTTGTGTTTACAAATCAGCAACATATGAAAACTGGAATAAATGATGCACGCTTTTTCTGGGGCAGTGCGTCTTCACCCACTCGGACGAAGGAGGTAGATGAACAAGAAAGGTTACTGATGGGCGGGCCCCATCGAGGCTCAGTATGAGTGGCGGTTCGGCTTGCTTGTTGGACTGATGATGGTCGTCTCAACCCATTGACAGGCCAGTCAAATTCCCGGTCGCGCTAACGGCGATGGTGCCCGCGTTGGTGATGGTGCCGTCTGCCGGTAGCGCACACCCGATGGCCGGTACCTGTAGCAGCGTTCCGAGGTCGTTGCCGGTTTTTTGTCACGGCATCTCGGTGGTATATTTCGGAACAATCTGCTCCGATTTGCACTACCAGAGCAGGCAATCGATAACGATCCAGGGAAATGGACAGACGAATCCGCATTAGCCCGCAAGTGAGCTTTTCGCCGACGCTGCTTTCGAGCCCAGACGTGCGAGATGGGCGCTATTACAGTACTGGACATCCAGATCCAACCATGTGCGTGCCTCGCGGAGACGGATAGCGCGAGTCGATTTCTTGAAGGATGCGAACAAAAGCAAACACGGGGTCAAAAAAATGATGCGCGATCATAGGGCTGACAGCGGACTCCTAAGAAGTACGGGCCCCCTGGTCCTGTGCGCGCTGTTGTCCGGCTGCGTAGTGGCAGAAATAACAATGGAGCGTGAATCACAGCCGGAGCCGGTGTCGAAACCCGAATCGGTGCCGAAAGCCAAGTCCAAGTCCAAGCCCACACAAAAGGCGATGCCCAAACCGGCGCCGGGCACAAAAAAACCGAAGCCGTCACTAACGGCGAAAACCAAATCAGTGCGTCAGACCAAACCCGAACCCCAGGCTGAGGCACCGCTTAAGCCCACGGGCGCCCAAGCTTTGCCGCCTGTGGCCGTTTTGGTAAGCAACGATGTTCCCGCCTACACCCGTGTATCCGACGAGCTCGCTGCGTCTCTTAAGGGCCGCGCCAAAATCTATCGTCTGAATGGCGACCCTGCTACAAGTGGTGAGGTTGTCGGTCAGATTCAGCGCTCAGACCGTGGACAGGTCGTTGCAATCGGCCTGCTCGCCGCCAAGGCGGCACGGAAACTGTCGGGCAAACAGGTGATCTTTTGTCAGGTGTTCAACTACCAGGATTATGACCTCATTACTCCGTGGATGAAGGGCGTCAGTATGGTGCCGCAGCTATCAGGACTATTTAGCGTGTGGAAGGCGCTGGACCCAGGCCTTCAGCGCGTGGCAGTCATCACGGGCAAGGACCACGAGCATATCGTCAACCAGGCGCGCCACGCCGCCCAGCCGTACGGGATCGGGCTGATCCACCGGGTGGTCAGCTCTGATAAAGAAACGCTGTATGTGTTCAACCGCCTGGCTGCCGAGATTCAGGGCTTGTGGCTGTTACCGGACAATCGTGTGCTTAGCCGGCGGGTGATCCACACAATGATGTCCTACAGCGTAAAACAGGGTAAGCAGGTTTCGGTGTTCCATCCGCAGTTATTCAAGGTAGGCGGACTGATCAGTGTCAAGAGTCGTGACACCGACGTAGCCGCGCAAGTGCTGGCGCGGCTGCAGCGGGCGCAGGGAAAACAGAACGTCCCCGGGCCAGATGTCGCCCCACTGACCAAGACGCAGGTTCAGATCAACTCCGTTATGGCGAAACGTCTCGGTCTAGCCATACCGCAACAGTACAAACAACTCACCTATGAGCCGTGAACACTCAGCAATGGTCGTAAGGCCCTTTCTGGACCGCGTGCGCACGCTCGTCGTGCGGTTATCACGGGGTTTCAAGCAAAGTCGGCGCAGCCTCATCGGACACATTCAGCTGCTGCAACTCGCCCTGGGGATAATCGTTTACCTGTTGGCGGTGGCGGGGGTGTGGTGGACGGCAAACCGGCTGAGTGAAGATTACGTCCATGAGCAGGCTGCTCGCTGGCTGACCAAGCTGGATGAACTGGGCACGCCGCTGTACCTATCTCGCGACCCAGCGGAATTCGCGAGCGTCCAAAAACACGTCAGCGAGTTTCCGGGCGTCGCCTTCGTACGTTATTACAGTGCGCAGGGCGATCAGGTTATTGCCGAGTACGATGCCAGGCCCTCGGATAATAAAGAGATCCCCCGGCTGAGCGAACAACACTTCGCCAGCCTTCGGGCAATGCAGGCTTCTGAGACGCCATATTTGTTTGAGGAACCCACGGTTCGTCGGCCTTTCCTTCGTGCGAGCGCGCCGTTGTGGATCACATCTATCCAATCTGACGGTTTGCTCGAATTCGATTTGGATAATGCCAAGAACGAGAAGCTTGAGCTTATCGGGTTCCTCGAAGTCGGGTTGGATTTCAGTGATTACCAGGGGCAATTACTCAAGAACATTGCACTTGGCAGTCTGATCATCGCCGTTTTACTGATCGTTTCCATAGTCGCGGGGAGACAAATCCTCAAACGCGCCTTGCGCCCACTCTCGGACTTGGAGAAGCCGCTCGCCCAGCTCGCCAACGGTGAGATCGATGTCCGTGTCGAAAGATCAGGACACAAAGAAATTGTGGCCATCAGCGATGCCCTCAATGTCACCATCACGGCGCTGAAAGAGCGCGATGAAACGCTCAGACAGCTGGCCGACCACGACCAGCTAACAGGGCTCGTCAACCGGCATCACTTTACCCAGAAACTCGAGCAGGAGGTCGCACACATAGCCCGCGAGGGCGGCAGCAGTGCCCTGCTGTTTCTCGATCTCGATCAGTTCAAGCTCGTCAACGATACCCTCGGTCACGTCGCCGGTGATCGCTTATTGGTACAAGTGGCGGACAAGCTCAGCAACTCTCTTCGCGAGGACGACGTTATTTGCCGGTTCGGCGGGGACGAGTTCACGATTCTTGCGCGTAATGTCACAGCTGAAAGCGCAACCGATTTGGCAAGATCTATCATAAGGGTCATGCGGGAGGTCCACTTCGTAGAAGCGCAGCACGTCTTCAACATCTGCTGCAGCATCGGTGTGGCCATGATCGATTCCGATCCTCTCACACCGGACGAGCTGCTTGGACAAGCCGATATGGCTTGTTACGACGCGAAGTCACAAGGTCGCAACTGTTACAGTTTCTTTGCGCGCGGCAATGGCGACACCGAGCAGATGAGGGCGTATATCGGTTGGGCACAAAAGGTTAAGGAGGCCGTCGACAACGACCATTTCGTGCTTAACTTTCAGCCTATCATCAACTTGGACAGTGGCCAAACGGAACTTTATGAGGTGCTCTTGCGCATGCCCGATCAGGGCGCGGTCATATCACCGACCGCCTTTCTGCCGATCGCCGAGCGCTTCGGCTTGATGTTGGATATCGATTACTGGGTAATCCGGAATGCCATGAAATGTCTTGCCGCGCTCCAGCGCGCGGGAGGTGATGCCAAGTTCTGTATCAACCTCTCTGGACATATCTTTGAAGATCCAAAACTGGTGCAGTCTATACGGGAAGGCCTCGAGCTAAATGGCCTGTCACCGTCGTCGATCGTTTTCGAAATCACAGAACAGGTGGCGATTCGCTATCTGGACAATGCCAACCAGCGCATGCGTGAGCTGATGGACATCGGATGCCGTTTTGCGCTCGATGATTTTGGAGCAGGCTTTAGCTCGCTTACCTATGTCAAGCGCTTGCCTGTCGATTACATCAAAATCGAGGGGAGTTTCATCGAGAATATGTCGAAGGACTCTATCGATC
>JBHIDJ010000179.1:0-5837 GCA_046760105.1 Acidiferrobacterales bacterium
GCCGGATAAGGGCTCGTGAGGCCGTTGCCCGACGCTGTCCTTGTACTGGCTATCCTTCATTACCATAACCCCGCCACATCGTGGGCAGTTTCCGGATTACCCTCTTGCGACGCGCCGACCCCAGCTTCTTCGTTCTCGGCCGTTCGCTGCGTGGGTGTGGACGCGTATCTTGCAATCAGCCGACAAGTCGCCGGGCTGTGAATGCGCAGCACATTCTCCTTGGTGTCCCGATGCGACAGTATATTGAGTGAGCCGTGCCATAAGACGGTGTTATCGATGATGGCAAATTTCTCGTGCATGTCTTGGCGCAAGTCAACGATGACACCACAATCCATGATCACACGCAGTAGCTGCTCGAGATTCCTCTCGAATGTGCCTCCCTGATTTTCGGGCGGGCGCGTGACGAGGCGAACGCACACTCCTTGATTTACTTTTGCCGCCAGTAGGTTCAGCCATCGTCCAGTGCCTTGCTCACTCATGTGAGGTGAAAAGATGACAGCTGATTTTTTCATATGTTTCAGGTCTTCTAGAAACGCCCGATCGAATGTGATTTCTGTGAATATCCCGCTTGTCTCGGAATCGAATTCGATTATCGGCAGTTCTGTGGGTTTCAATGCCTCGATCCACTCCTCCGCACCGAGAGGCAGAAGTGTCTTTACATCAAGCGGTTTACCATTCGCCTCGAACAACTCGAGGATGCGTCCTGGAATCGAGTCCGCACCCAGTTCGCTTCGCACGTATTCGAAATTTGCCACCAATACGACATGCCGCCGGGCGCGACTCAGGGCGGCGTTGAGCAGCCTGGCGCCTTCATCATCCTCTTCAAAGGCGCTAGCAAATTTGCTTGGCTGGACTCCAAACGATTCCGTGAAGTCGATAAGCATTGTGTTTCGCTCATTGTCCTGGAAGCGATATGCGGTCTGGGCGATCTGTGCACCTCGTCCAGGCAGCCGTTCGTTGATCAGACGCTGAATCAGTCGTGTCTGCGCGGCAAAGGGGCTAACAATACCCAACGGGCTTCCTTCCGATGCAACCGCATCCAGATACCCATTGCTCGCCAAATAGACCGCAAGGTTGCGCATGAGTAGCGCATGTAGGAGGTTATAACGCGCGGACTTCCCAAGCTCCACGCCCGCCCACGGATGATAGGGTGCGGTGTCGACGTACAGCAATGCATTGTCCTTCCATGGAAATTCATCCACATAATCCGCCTGCAGATCGCGCGGTGTCTCCAGATGCAGATCGTGATAGAACAACCTGTTGACGACAGAGCAAATGTCTTGATGCATCCGGTATTGGGTCTTGAGGGCGACGAGGGACGTGGGCGACTGGTGTCGTCTAACTGCTGCGACGATTCCCGCGCTGTGGAATATATCGTCTTTTAACCACTCGAGCGCTTCTGGCGCGTCCGACTGCGCAATCGGTGGTAGCTGCCGGAAATCTCCCGCTACCAACACATGACGGTCTGCATGACCTGCGACGTAATACACCATGGGGATCATTAGCACGGACGCCTCATCGATCACGACTGCGTCGAAGTAACGTTCCACTTGCCCCTCGAGGTAGGTGCGATGCACGGTCGTTGCCAGAATCCGGCATTTGCCAAGTACCTCGTTTTGCAAACCATCCAGATGTTTCTGGATTTCCTCGAGTCGCCTGACGCTCGATGCCAAGCGCATCTCGATTGGAGCAAGCCGTCTGCGGCACTCTTGCGGCGGAGGTTGCCCTGACACCTTTGCTTCAAGCCTCTTGACCTCCTGCCTCGCGCGCTCAAGCTCCGCACGTGCCGTCGGTCGCTCGCGTATTGCCACTCGGCTGGTCTCTTGCCAGGCATCATGATCCGTCTCGAGTTCTCTTAGCTCGGCCTCAAGTCGATCGGGGCCTGAACCGCGTAGAAACCGGCGTACTGGGCCGAGACCACGTGCCTTGTCCAGGTGCCGGCGCAAAATCCCGATCCTGTCAGCAAGACGCTCGATATTTTGCTGGGCAGTCCATACCCTTGCTTGGGTTTCTGCGAGCTGCGCCTGCAGGGGTTCAGCGTTGTTCATCGCTTGCGCAAGAGTGTTATGCTTCTCTATGGCCGCTCGTAGCGACGCTATTGCAGCCTCGAGCTGGCCTTTCGACTCCGCTAGTCTTTCCTTCTCTTCCCGTAGCTGCTGACCACGTCGCGCCACCACACGATCGAGGTCCACGTAATCGCCATACCGATTAGCGAGTTCTTCCTTTATCACCGGCCCGAGACGTACAACGGCCCCGGTCTCGAACCCGGCATCGCCCTCCAGGCGCTCCGCAATTTTCAAGAGAGCAGTATCAACAGCCATGTTCGTATTGGCGATCACAAGCACCGACAAACCCTTTCGGTAGTAACCCTGCGCAATGCGTGCAAGCACCGTGGTCTTGCCCGTGCCCGGTGGGCCCCACACGTAGGTAATTTCGCTCGCGAGCGCTTTTTGAATGCACGCACTCTGCTCTCTGTTAAGCGTATGGCCCCGGCCTGCAAGAGCGATGTCAAGTTCTGTCGTGTCGGTGCGGGGAAGCCGTTTGCCGATAACCTGCTCGGCCCGTTCGTAGTTAAAAGAGGTCTGGTGTTCTTGGAGTGCCTCGAGCTTAGCCTTTAACCGCTCAACGAGAAGGGAGCTGTCGCAGATGAGGTTCGCGACCAGAATCGTGGGGCCGAGGTTGCGTTCAACTGCGATCAACAGGATGCCGTTGTCCAGCGACACAACACTCCCGTCGGCCCTTTCCTTACCCACGACTACCTGGATCGGTGATTCGTCGTGAAGGTAGACGGCGAACTCATCCGTAACGGGGAAGGCATACAGAACATTTCCTTCCGCCGTCCCCCGGTACTCCCCTCCATAAACCTCGATGGCGCTTGCACGGCCTTGCTGCTGCTTTATTGCCTCGATGTCAAGGTTAAGGGCCTTGACGAGCTCGCTGAGAATCTCATCGGACGGGGTCTGCATTTTTTCTTCCTTCGAATAACCAAGAACGCCCTAAGACCACTCTATCTTACCCATGCTCAGAGTACTTGGATAGATTTCCTCCCTCCATAAGGCAGTGCCCTGGCGATGCTTCAGTAGGGGGCTTACTTGACTTTATCTACAACCCGTGCTTTTTGTGATCGGGCCTGGCTCTCGCTTTCGCATATAGCTGCCACGCTGCTGGGGCTTGCTCGCGTTGGTATGTCTTCGTTGGTGATTATTGGTGACTTTTGGCCACGACCGGGGTGAGGCGGGTTTAAGCATTCCCTACAAATGGAGTCGAACCATCGATAGGATGGTTAACGGACACTCGGTCACGTAGACCACCCGGTTCTGCCAGGACCCGCCTTTGAAAACGTCCTGGATCATGCGGATCTGGATTTGCGGGGGCCGGTTGACGGACTACACTTGAAAGGTGCCATATCCACAACACGGAGGTCCACAGCATGGACAGTCGTGAGCACGCTGGGAAGATGGACACGAGAGCAATACGGGGGTCCACACCTTGTTCAATCGCGACTGTGTTCGCTTGCCCCACGCCCGCGCGAGGGCGGCGGCCCATCGTGGGGTTAGCGCAGCCACCACCGAGCAGTGCACTTACCAGATCGCGCTGTTTCTGGCCAGCGATGATACCCTCTACGTTGATCTCGGCGCATGGCGCCGGCTAATCGAAGAGCATCGCGGATCCCTGGAGTTGGCGGCAGACCGGGCCAGCTTTGAATGTGACTGCCTGGCAGCCCTAGACGACACGGGCTACGCCCGCACGTCACGTGGCCTCCTACCGCGCGCTTGCGCCCGCGCGAGGCCAGAAGCATTTCATGGGCGGCTTTACGCCAGTGGAGACGGTGCCAATGGCCACAGACATCGGTCGTAACGACACCCTCAAAAAGCGGTTCGGTGACTACAAAAGATGGCGCGATGATCTCATCGTCGTCATCGGCAACTACCAGATTTGGCTGCAGAACCAGGGGCTGATCGATGGAGAAGACGATCTGCGGATCTTCGAGCTCCTTGAGGCCCTAGAGTCCGACAAGCTGACAGTTGCCATGGTCGGCGAGTTTTCTCGCGGCAAGACCGAGCTTATCAACGCGATCTTCTTCGCCGACTATAAACAACGCCTCTTACCGACGGAAGCGGGGCGTACGACCATGTGCCCGACGGAACTGCAGTATGATGAGGACCAACCGCCTTGCATCGAGCTCCTCCCTATCGAGACGCGCAAGACCCTAGAGACCATTGCTGAATACAAACGTTCTCCTACGAGCTGGGCAACGGTGTCGCTAGAGCTCGACGATCCCGAGAAAATGGCCGAGGCCTTCCACGAGATCGTGAGAACCAAAGATGTCAGCATTCGCGAAGCGCAGGAGCTGGGGCTTTACAACCCGGAGGCGCCGGAGAGCGGAGCCAGCGTCAAGGTCCCGGTATGGCGCCACGCGATCATCAATTATCCCCATCCCCTGCTCAAGCAAGGGCTAGCGGTTCTCGATACCCCAGGCCTCAACTCTCTTGGCAACGAACCTGAGTTAACGATGAGCATGCTGCCGAACGCCCATGTGGTGCTCTTTGTGCTAGACGCCGACACGGGGGTGACAAAATCCGATCTTCAGGTCTGGAACGAGCACGTGTGCGTGGCGAAGGGCGAAACGAATGGCGGGCGTATCGTCGTGCTCAATAAGATCGACACGCTGTCGGACGAACTGCGGCATGAAGACACTGTCGCGGCGAGCATATCGCGACAGACGCAGGAGACCGCGACCGCCCTAGGAATCAACAAGAACCACGTAGTTCCCGTATCGGCGCAGCAAGGCCTGATCGGCAAGATCAAATACAACCACGCTATGGTGAGCAAGAGCGGTCTGCCGGCGCTTGAGCGCAAGCTATCGGACGACATTGTCCCGGCCAAACAGGCACTCGTGCGCGAACAGATTGTGCAGGAGATCGGCGGCGTTATTGAAACGACGAAGGCGACGATCAATGCACGACTGGTGGCTACCAAGGCAGAACTCAAGGAACTCCAGGGCATGAGCGGAAAGAACCAGGATGTCATCCAGGAAATGGTGAAGAAAGTGGTCCGCGACCAGGAGGCCTATGATCGGGAACTCGAGAACGTCGACTCCACGCGCCAGGTGCTGATCGAGCAGGTCGAGCACCTGCTTGATTGCCTAAGCATGGACGCCTTCGACATGCTCATCGCAAAAACGCGCAAGGACATGAAAGGGAGCTGGACTACCCACGGACTGAAAGCCGGCATGAAAACCTTCTTTGACGGCGCGACGACTACCATGGAAAAGGTCCAAAAGCAGACCGACCGGATAAAGGGGCTGGTACAGGCGATCTACAAGCAGTTCCAAATCGAGCATGGACTTGCAAAGATAAAACAAGAAAGCTTCGCACTGCAACCATTCATAAACGAGTTGAACCGCCTGCACAAAGATGCCGACGTGTTCCGCAATAGCGCGATCATGCTGATGACCGAACAACACTTCGTCATCCAGCAATTCTTTATTGCTCTGGTCAGCCGAGCGCGGCTTCTCTTCAGCGAATGCAATAGGGCCACTAAACAGTGGAGTAAGGGGATCATGGCGCCCGTATTCGCCCAGATCCACGAACAGAAATCGATGGTGGACCAACGCTTCGAGAACCTGAAGAAAATCCACAAGAGTCTGGACAACCTAAATGAACGCATTACCCAGCTGAAGGCCGCTCAGACCAAGCTGCAAATCCAGCAGACAATGACCGAGAATGTATTGGCAAAGATCAACCAACCCTTAGAGTCAAGCGAAGAGCTTCCCCCCGAGAGCGCTGCCGCAGACCGCGGCGTCGCATAGTTTATGCCGACACCGTCGCGCCCAA
>JBHIDJ010000180.1:0-5815 GCA_046760105.1 Acidiferrobacterales bacterium
ATCGCCCCGCGGACGCATCGCCCTGCTGCGCGCGCTCGCGCGTGACGATTTACCGTTGACTCCTCAACTGGAGTCTCACCTTGACCTGTGCCTTACCTGCCGCAATTGTGAGCGCGTGTGTCCGGCAAACGTCGCGTACGGTAGGCTCATCGACAGTGGACGTGCTTTCATCGAGGCGCGTCGCCCACGGCCCTTTGTCGAACGGCTGTTGCGCAAACTGACGATGGATATGTTGATCGCAAAACCGAGTAATTTGCGTCGCTTTGCACAGATGCTACGGCTATACCAGAAAAGCGGTTTACAACGGTTTTTACGTATCATTTACCTCTTACGGCTTTTCGGCCTCGACCGCTGGGATAGGCAGCTGCCGCCAATCCCGCCCCAGCCTGCATGGCGAGAAAGTTATCCGGCGCAGGCCCCGCGCCGCGGCTGCGTGGCGCTGTTCATCGGTTGCGTCACAGCCATCACTGATCGCCCGACTCTGCTAGCCGCTATCCATATCCTCAACCGGCTGGGCTATGACGTGCACGTGCCGCGGGGTCAGGTTTGTTGCGGAGCACTGCATCAGCATGGCGGTGAAGCAAAAACGGCTGTGTCACTTATGCAGCGAAATATCGACGTATTCGATGCCGAGCGAGTCGATGCGATTATCAGTACAGCCAGTGGTTGTGGAGCCATGCTTGCGGAATATGCAGATTGCTTGCCGCACGAGAGCAGAGTCCGGGCCTTTTCAGTCAAAGTCAGGGATATCAGCCATTTCGTTTGCGATTCCGTGTGGCCTGCGGACACACGACTCGCACCGTCCACAGCGTGCATAGCCGTACACGATCCCTGCACGCTAAGCAACGTGCTTCACGATGAACGCTACATCTATCGTTTGCTAGAGAGGATTCCCGGTGTCGAAGTATATCCGCTGCCTGACAATAACCTTTGCTGTGGCGCGGCTGGGGCTTACGTCCTGACGCAAGCGAAAATGGCCAACAGGCTGCGCGCAAACAAATTGCAAGCACTCACGCAATGCGCGCCGGACGTGATCACGACATCGAACATCGGCTGTGCGCTACATCTCCAGCATGGCATTCGAGAGATTGGCCTTAACATCGAGGTCCTACATCCGATTGTATTGATTCAAAGACAGTTGCAAGCAGCGAGTAGCAAGGAATCTTATTAGCCAGCTAGGCACTTCTTGAACTTACACTTGCCACTTGCAACTTGTTACTTCACACTTGTATCTCGCAACTTGTTACTTGTACCTTAGGGATCGTGACGCGAGTCCTTTCAAAACTTGATCAGCTGGTCGCCATGTGTGATGACGGGCTACGTACGGTATTCGGACCTACACCGCCGGCAGGACGGGAAAACCCTGGCAATAAAGCCCCGGAGGCAGCACTCGATCCGCACGAGCGCGTGCTTTCCGGGCGTCTGATCCGGGTTGACCACGCGGGCGAAGTTTGCGCTCAGGCGATTTACCAGGGGCAAGCCGCAACCGCACGACTATCGCACGTGCGCGACACGATGAGGCAGGCAGCGGCCGAAGAG
The DNA here is from genome assembly GCA_046760105.1 of Acidiferrobacterales bacterium. Lineage (GTDB taxonomy): Bacteria > Pseudomonadota > Gammaproteobacteria > Acidiferrobacterales > SPGG2 > JBHIDJ01. The sequence continues at coordinate 1,540 of JBHIDJ010000180.1, forward strand.
AACGACCACCTGGCATGGACAGCAACGCGACTTGGCGAGTTGGGCAGCCATCCGAGTTACCTCAATCCCGTGTGGTACGTTGGCTCCTTTGCGATTGGCGCTCTCGCCGGTCTTATCGGCGACAAATGGAGCCTGGGGTTTGTCGCCGAGACCGAACGACAAGTAGTGGCACATCTTGACGACCATCTGCAACGCCTCCCGGAAGCAGACCAGAAGAGTCATGAAATTCTCGAACAGATGCGTGAGGACGAGGGCCACCACGCCACGGTCGCGATCGAGGCCGGTGCAGCGTCATTGCCTATTGCCGTCAAGCGATTGATGCGCTTTACCTCTCGGATTATGACGCGAACCGCGTATTGGATATAAAAAGTGGCAAGTAGCACTCTACGAGAGCGCCCTCGTGGATGTGGGACTTCATCCGAGATACGATTGCTGTCAAATTAGTAAAGTACTGATCGTTCAGTTACGCTGCGGTGGCGTTTTAATCCAGCGTGGGACAGGGCGGGGTTGCAATGTCTGACTCGTAGATTCTGTGACCAGACCTTGCTGCTATCGACGTTGAAGAAAGAAGGTCTCCACGGCGCCGAACAGAATCAGCAAGTAACCTAAAACCTCTAATATCTCTTCGGTGGCACGCTTTGCGATGCGCATATAAGAGTCGCCCATTATCGCCTTCCAGAGGTCTTGTTGCCCCATTAACTGCGCATAGACCACCACAACAAGAAACCCCAGGAATATAAAATAGAATGGTGCCGTTTTGGAAAAGTTAGCGAGCATCTCGGGAAGTACCCGACGATGTCTCCAAACAAAATAGCCACAAAATACTATTAGGGGTCCGTTGATCAGCTTGTAAGCGCCCTTGAAAGTCAGCCTGTCAAAGAATTGATCAAGCTCCCGTACGGCTGCGAAGATAGCGAGAAGGCCAAAGAGTTGAAGTAAGGTCCGGTAGCTATCGCTTACACGCGCATTCACCAGTAGGATTGCTGCGGAAGCAGCGATAAACGAAAACTCTACCCACTCCCAAGGGCCGCCGTCATCAAAGAAGGCACTCGGCACGGAGCTATGGATCACCGCCATTATGAGCACCTGGAATCCTATGAGAGTTACAACTACGTAGATGCCAATGCGGGCATAGAAGAAGGCCATAGCGGGTCCGGAACTCGAATATTTTCGTTTGTCAAAAAAGTCGCATTAGAGGCTGGTATTACTACAACAAAGGGATTTGTCGCGCGGCCAGTTCCCTCTGTCCTTGGCAGGGTTCAGGTCATTCTACCGCACTACCATAAGGCAGCGTAGTATATCGCGACAACAATGTGTAGATCCTGCAACGATCAACGCTGCAGAAGGCCTTAAGCCTCCAAGGCTTGGATCTGTATTTTAACTTGTATGCTATCTCTTAGAACTTGTATCTGCTTTTTGACACCAGAACACATACATCCCAGCAAACGTCTCCGGGTGCAGTTGCTCGAATGTGTCCCACGCCGCAAGATCGACCATCTGTTCGTCGTGTGGAAAAAGCTCATGATAACGTTGCTTTATGCCCGTGGTGGGAAGCTCAAATCCGATAAATTCCAGACCAAGTTCGTCGAGCGCCTGGCGTATTTGGGGGAGTGTGAAGCGCCGTTCCGTGGTGTGGAAAAGCAAATCCCGACAGGTACTTAAAGTATAAAAATCTTCGCTCTCGGTGAGCGCAGCAAGGCGGGACTCGGTACCCCTTGTGAGAATGTCTCTTCTGAACGCCTTAATGTCGTGTGACACTGCTGTCATGCCCTGCTGCTCAATCTGTGTGCGTGCCGCCACTACTGCTTTACGCGCTCGTTCACTGTAGAGCCCAATCTTCATCACACCGTCTGTTACAAGCAGTTCTGTGAGTTTGTGCCATGCTTTTACTGGTTCGTCCATATGATGAAGAACACCGCCACATTCGATCATGTGGAAGTGCTGATTCAAGCCCGCCAGCTCAAGGATATCACCGTGTTGGAAGCTGATGTTTTCCGTTTCGAACTTGCGGGCCATGCGCTCAGCGTACGCAAGGCTGCGTCGGCTTAAGTCGACCGCGAGAATCTCAATGTTCTCGCAGGCCAGTGCGATAGAAATAGGTTCGCGACCAGTGCCACAACCGGCAACGAGCACGCACATTGGGCCGTCGAGAAACTCGGGCAAGGCGGCGTAAGGAAAGGTGCGGGATAAGAAGGTGCGCATTGTCACCTTCCTGGTACGGGGTAGGTTCAACCAACGTGGGTAGGGATGTTCCTCGTATTGCACGCGCACGGCTTGGGATGTCCCATCCTGGATCTTCCCGAACGATACAATGTCCGTTTCAAGTCCGGCCTCTTGGAGTGGTTCTATCAAGACCCGTTCGATGAGCGGTTGCACTGGGTCGGACCACTCGTTAAGGGAAGGAGCACTAAGAACGTGCGCGCAGTCAAGCTCATAAAGCGGTTGGTACATGGCCAGCAAAACGAGATGGTTCTCAAGCGTCTCACAGAGGAGCGGGACACGCTCGCTAGAACGCTCGCAGTGCTTCACCAGCCGATCCACGGCCTCCGCTTCATCGGGCTGTACATTGAATAGGTACTCGTTGCTGAAACATTGCAGCCCGAGCGCAACGATCAGCCCCATGTGAGTCCCGGGGATCTCCGCTGCGTTAAGGTAGTCGAAAAGGAACATGCGGCGAATGTCGGTAAGCAACAGTTCAAGCTCCGCGTCCACGTTAACAGTCTTCGAGAGAAGTGTGATCAGCAGCTCATCCGTACCGAGACTCGTCGCTAACGCACGCATGTCGCGATCGCTAGAGGTCGGCCCGTGTCGCATCCGGTGTTTGTGTTTCAGCTGATTTGCGATGGAACGCGCGAGATCTTGTGGATTCACCTCAGGACACGAAAGACACTTTTTCAGTTCATTTTCGAGATCGGGTTCATAACGCGCAGGTTTGACAAAGCGCAATGTGGACACTAGTCGGAGTCGTGTGCTGATCAGGTCAGGGTTGCGCTGTAGCGCTTGACGAAAGGCGTCGACCGCTTGTTCGAGCTCGCCCACGGCTGCGAGCGCCTTGCCCAGATTGTTGTAGGCCTCGACATAGTCGGGCGCGATCGCGAGCGCCTGCTTATAGGCAGCGATGGCTTTGTCCAGTCGACCCTGCCTGTCCAGCACCCTGCCCAGTCTGTTGTGGGTCGTAGCGTCGTTCGGCTTGATAGCGAGCGCTTGCTCATAGGACGAAATCGCCTCGACGAGCTGTCCCTGCGCATGACGTGCATTACCCAGGTTTACGTGGATCCCGGCGGAGTTCGGGTTCAGGGCGAGCGCACGCTCAAAAGCAGTGATAGCTTCAGCGAACTCGCCCTGATCCTTGAGCGCCACCCCTAGGTTGTTAAACGCCTCGGCATCATCTGGTTCGAGTGCGATTGCCTGCCGGTAAGCGCTAACAGCCTCCGCCAGCTGGCCCGACTCGTGCAACGCATTGCCCAAGTTATAGTGTGCCTCGGCAAAATCTGCTTCAACCGTAAGCGCGCGTCGAAAAGCAGCGATCGCTTTCGCCAACTCGCCCTGCTCCTGGAACGCTATACCCAGCTTGTTATGGATTTCCGCCAGATCCGGTTTGAGCACCAGCGCCTGCTGATAAGTGGCAACCGCCTCATCGAGCCTGTGTAAGGCCTGCAGTGCTTCCGCAAGATTGTTGTGATAAGCAGGTACGTTGGGGTTGAGCTCGACCGCCCGCCCAATCAGCGTCGCTGCCGCCTCATGCTTGCCTGTTTGTAGTGCAATTACGCCGAGCAGATGCAGGGCGTCCGGATGATCGGGTTTCTTTCTTAATATCTGGCGATAGATTACTTCTGCCTGCTGCAACCGGCCCGCTCGGTGATGTTCAAGTGCTTGTTCTATCACTGTCGTAGAAATTCAGCTTCAAGATACAAGTGGCAAGATACAAGCTAAAGCAGTTAACTGGTTTTCCACTTGAATCTTGGATCTTGTAACTTGTACCTGTAGTTAACTTGTATCCGCCGCTACGCCGCATCACACCATCTTCGCCACATACGGCGGTAGGCCGCTTCGAGATCGCAGGTATAGCGTGTCGTGTCACACAGCGGAGAGCATACGATTTGGTGCCGTAAGCCGCTGCGGGTCTCCGCAAGGCGCTTAACATCGCCGGCGATCTCCGTTGCCACCGCGACGTATTGCGCCGGTGTCGCAGTGATGAACTCCGTAAGCCCGACGTTGGACAGGTGGCTGGTGCTGTGCCGCCCGGCGAAGGTATGACCTTTAAGCGTGATCACCG
>JBHIDJ010000181.1:0-5729 GCA_046760105.1 Acidiferrobacterales bacterium
CTCAACGCGCTCAGGCTCGAGAAGAGCTTTGGATCTTGGGCGCGGGAGTATCGGCCCATCTATGGTCCGTTCGAGGCGGGTCTCGAGCGCTTTGTCGATCTCAGTAAGAACGACTTCGTTGGACGTGATGCGGCGCTGAAAGAACAGGAAACCGGACCGGAGCGACGCCTGGTCTCCTTTGTGGTGGATGACAACGGCGTCGATGTCATGGGCGACGAGCCCGTCTGGCATGATGCCAACGTAGTCGGCTGGGTAACGTCCGGTGGCTATGCCCATTACGTGGGCAAATCCGTAGCGCTTGCCTATATTCCTGCTGCGCTCGCCAAAAGCGGGTCTGACGGCGCGTTTGAGGTTGAAATCTTAGGCGAACGCCGGCCGGCCCGGCTTGCGCCGCAACCGCTGTTCGATCCCGACGGGTCAAGAATGCGTGGTTAACAATGTACTTGCGGACCTAAGGGCACGACAGCGAATAAATGTCACAGCGGTATGACGCAATTATTATTGGCGTCTCCGGTATCCCTGGTCACAACGCGGCGCGTGAAATCCTGAAAGACTGGAAGTCATTGCATGTTGTAGAGCTCCAATTAAGAATACCAAGGGCTCGGACCTGATCACGCTATTAAGCTACTGCCGTCGCTAGCCATGGGATCAACGGGCAGGCGATCTGCTATGCGGAGTGAGTCTTCTAGTAGGGCAGCAGCGACCAAGGTTTCGGCTTCGCCACGTGGTGGACCCATTATCTGCAAACCGACCGGAAGCCGGTTGTTGGTGAAGCCGGCGGGTACGGATATCGCCGGGCAACTCGTTAACGTAATGGCAAAGGTTATGCTCATCCAATGCACGTAGTTGTCGAATTTGTGTCCGTCTACTTCTTCGACATAACGTACATCGACGTCGAATGGCGGCACGATCGCGGCGGGACAAAGCAGTAGGTCATAGTTGTCAAAGAAAGATATAACACTCCGATACAGTCGGGTGCGTGCTGCTTCCGCATATGCGATCTCTTTGGCACTAAGTGCCAACCCTTTCTCAATGTTCCAGATCACCTCGGGCTTTAGCTTGTCCCGGTGATCGCGTAAGTGGTCTACATGTTCAGTGGCAAACGAAGCGGCCCGCAAAATCTGAAAACTTTCGATTGCTTCGGAAAAATCCGGGCACGCATCTTCTACATGTGCGCCCATATCCGCGAATCTTTGCGCAGCGGCCTTACAGATTTCAACGACTTCTTGATCAACTGGCACAATCCCAAGGTTAGGACTAAATCCGACTCGCTTAGGAGCGTTCGACTGACGTATCGCGTCGATAAATGGGGTATCAGGGGCAGCCAACGACAAGGGGTCTTCGGGAGTTTGACCAGTCATCGCATCCAGAAATAGCGCGGCGTCGGCGGCTGATCGAGCGACGGGGCCTTCTACAAAAAGTGGCGAAAAGAGCTGTTGCACCTTGGGGCCACGGGCGACGCGACCCGGACTGGGCCGCAGGCCGACCACGGAATTGAAGCTCGCCGGCGTACGTAGGCTGCCACCAAGATCGGAACCCGTCGCTAACCAGACTTGGCCGGACGCCACTGCGGCAGCGGAGCCGCCGGAAGATCCCGCCACCGACTTTTCCACGTTCCAGGGATTTCGAGTCTTACCAAACACCTCATTGAAGGTGCTGGCACCGGCGCCGAACTCGGGCGTGTTCGATTTCGCAATGACGATTGCCCCGTTCTCCTCGAGCCGTTCCACCATGATATCTGAGCGCGTTGGTATGTGGTCGGCATAGATAAGTGACCCATAGGTCGTGCGCACACCTTCCACGGGATTTAGATCCTTGATAGCGACGGGCAGGCCTCCCAACCAACTGGCGGGGCGTGATTTATGTTGATCTTCCTGCATGATTTTTTTTGCATGGGCCTGGGCGCGCTCGATACAGAGTGTCGGTAGGGCGTTCAGATGTAGGTCGGTTTCTGAAATCCGCTTTGCGGCGGCTTCCACCAAGTCCAGCGACGTGATCTCGCGGCGTTTTAATAACTCCACAACTTGCGTGGCGGATAATCGACAGAGTTCTTCCACAATATATCCTTGCTAACGCACGCGTGTAGCGAATGTTGCCGAGAGGGTTAGCTTTCTACCGGCTTGTAGGCAAGTGTCTCGATCTCTAGTTTGGCATCGAGCATGAGCTTGGATCCCACGGTCGCACGCGCCGGCGGATTCTCGTGAAAAAACTCCGCATACACCTTGTTGAAACCGGCAAAATCCCGCTCTTCTTCAAGCCAGATCGTGTTTTTTACCACGTCGGTCATCGTGCAGCCTACCTCCTCAAGGGTGGCTTTGATATTTTCCAGTACCTGGCGGGTTTGTACCTCGATCGGTCCATGAACAATGGTTCCATCGGGCCCGAAGGGGAGTTGGCCAGACACAAACACAAAGTCGCCGGCTCTGACGGCCTTGGCAAATGGGTAGGGAAGCGACGAGGGGTAAACAATTTTCGTCATGCGGGTCTCCTTTATTATGATTGGGGGTAGTAATAACGGGCTAGCTGAACTTAAAAAGCCTGGCGACGTTGTCGTGTGTCAATTTTCGCCGGTCCTCGATCGACATATCTGCCAGCAGATCGTTTAAGAACTTTTGGGAGTTTGGCCACGTGGACTCGGCGTGCGGATAGTCAGAGCCAAACATGAGGGTGTCGGTGCCGATCATTGATGGCAAGGTTTGCAGCCCGAGCTTATCTTCTTGAAAGGTCGTGTAGATATGTGTTCGAAAAAAATCGCTGGGTAGATCATGATTTTTAAATCGATATGGCGCAGTCTGACTCAGTTCGGTGTAATGGACGTCCATCTGTTTCAGGAAATAAGGCGCCCACGACAGCTCGTGTTCTACGATCGCTACCTTTAGACCGGGAAATCGCTCAAAAACCCCTGCGAATATCATGGAGCCCACCGAACGCCGTACCCAAAAATCCTGCGTGGCTGAGTAGGCTGCAGCCCCTGGTTTCTGCCAGTCGCTGGTGAAGATGCTTCGCTGTCCTGGGCCAGCACAACAGGCCGCCACGTGGAAGCACAGCGGTACGTCTAGGTCTTGGGCAGCTGCCCATAGGCTGTCGTAAGCGGGATCGTAGTAAGGGTAGTCTTCGCCCGGGTAGGTCGGGATCATCCCTCCGGCCAGGCCTTTCTCGACACAGCGTTCCAACTCCGCGACAGCCTCTGGCAGGTCGTGCACGTTTAACAAGGCCACGGGTTTGAAAATCTTGGCGTACGCTGCGCCAAAGTGCTCGATGAGCCAATCGTTACCCGCCTTGAAGCAGGCTGTGAGCAGATTACCGTCTATCACGCCGTACAGGCGAGCCCCCAACGTCGGAAAGATGACCTCGCCGGCTAGGCCATCGGCCTCCATGTCCTTGAGCCGTGGACCGGGCTGACTACAACCGGGACGGACATCGTCCCAGCTCCCTTCGAATGTGACCTTAGCGGGGTCATCGAAACGCATGCCGGCTTGCGATGGTGCACCGACAGAACCCAGGGACTTGTCGCCATCGACAATAAAGGCTACCTCGCCGTTGTCATTCGTATAGGCTTGCGGCGCTCTGTCGTAGTACTTCTTGTCGATGTGCCTCGTCCAGAAGTCTGCGGGCTCAACGATATGAGAGTCAGCGGAAAGCGTCCGATATTCATTCATGGGCCATGCTCTATCTTAGCTACGATCAGTCAGGTGTTGATGTCTGACGTTCACCTGAGGTTTATTCAACATGCGTCTTCTTATGCCTGAAATGACAACTCGACCACCCCGAGGTCGCCAAAATCGGCTTTCACGTTGTCGCTCTCACCAGCCATCACGACGTTCGTACAACTGCCGGTTGTAATGGCTTGACCGGCAAGCAATCGGTCTCCACGCCGCGCGCGATCATTGATGAACCAGATCAGGGCGAGAATTGGGTCGCCAAGGACATTGGCGCCACTGCCCTGCGCAATGACTTCCTCGTTTACTATTAGTGAAACCGGACGGGCAGGAAGGTCCAGGTCGCGCCAGTCTTCAATGCCGTTCCCGAGGACGAAACCACCGTCATTGCCATTGTCCGCAATGAGGCTAGCTGCACCGACGGCACTCCAGTCATTAAAGCGCGAATCTGAAATTTCAATGGCGGGATGGAGGGTCTCTATAGCTTCAAGCACCTGCTCCCGCGAGTAAGGCACATTCGCCGGGTCTAGATCCGAACCGAGCCGGAAAGCAAACTCAGGTTCCAGCGCACGCATGAAGAACGCGTTGCCGTCCAAAACGGCCGGGTGGTGATAAAAGTTAGGACCCAAAAGTCTTGCACTAAAGGGCTCGGTCGTACCGACCAGTTCCTGTGCTCTTTTGTTTGTCGATCCGACCTTCCAGCCAGCCACAGGCAGATCCATAAGTCTTACCAGTTCTTCCTGAATGCAATAGCCGTCGTCGATGTTCTGGGGTCGGCACTGTTCGGGAAGTGCATCGATTCGCCTGTGATTAATGCGGGCGTCACGTAATATCGTGGCCGCCTGCTCTATTGCGCTCTGGTCCATATGCATATGTTGTCGGGTGAGCGATTGGCCATGATACAACTCGGTGGGACTCTCTTGGTAGTCGGCGTGCTCATGTTTTTCAAGTGCGAACACGCAAACGTGTAGCATTGCTATAACCGCTTAGACGTCGCGGGACTAGCAGTCATATCTCCAACCCCCGACCTTATTCAGTGATAATGCGACGATTAGCTTGCCGCCCTCGGCACAAACAGGCGTAGAATGGCTCTTGCCCGCCCGGGTCACGTCCAGGGTGGCAAGTCTTTAGGTAAGCGTCGGTAACCAATTGAGCCCCGACACTTAATTACTCGTATGGGGGCTGTCATGGAACAGGACAGCGTCGAGCGAAAACTGGCGGCGATTCTCTACGCCGATGTCGCCGGCTACAGCCGGCTGACCCGGGCCGATGAGGAAGGCACCCATCGCCTCCTTAGTACCTACCTCGATGCCATCACCGATCTCATTGAACAACATCACGGCGAGGTCTTGCACTACGCCGGCGATGCCGTGCTGGCGGAGTTTGCGAGCGTGGTCAACGCCCTGAGCTGTGCCCTGGCCATCCAACACGATCTTAAGGCCCGCAACGAAGAGCTGCCCGACGACCGCAAGCTGCAGTTTCGCATCGGTATCAATCTCGGCGACGTCATCGTCGATCGCAATGAGATCTACGGCGATGGCGTGAACGTCGCCGCGCGGCTAGAGAGCTTGGCAGAACCAGGCGGGATTTGTATCTCAGACATGGTCCGCCAGGGTGTGGAAGGCAAACTCGATTTGGACTTCGAGGACCTCGGCGAGCAGCAGGTCAAGAACATCGACCAGCCGGTGCGGGCTTACTCAGCAAAGCTCAAACCCGGTGCGGTGTTGCCTCCTGCGCCGAGCGTGCGTGCAAAGACTCGCCGGCCGATGCGCCACGTCATTGCGGCCACTGCCGCGGCCGCGGTGCTTGTCATCGGCGCAGGCGTGATCACCTGGCTTGCCCCGTGGGCACCAACCATCGAACCGGCGTCTGAGGAACAAATGGCCTTCCCGCTGCCGGAGCAACCCTCTATTGCGGTGCTGCCGTTCGACAACCTGAGCGCCGACCCTGCGCAGGAAGCGATTGCCGATGGCTTCACCGAGAGCCTCATCACCACGCTGGCCCAGATGCCGGAATTGTTCGTCATCGCCCGCAACTCGACCTTCACCTACAAGGGCAAGCCGGTGAAGG
>JBHIDJ010000182.1:0-5617 GCA_046760105.1 Acidiferrobacterales bacterium
AGGTGATGCTGTTTGACGAGGTCACGTCCGCGCTCGATCCCGAGCTCGTCGAGGAAGTGCTCAACGTCATGCGCCGGCTGGGCGAGGAGACCGATATGACCATGCTTTTGGTTACGCACGAGATGAGCTTTGCCCATGACTTTGCGGATCGCGTGCTTTTCTTCGACGGTGGGCGGATCGTGGAAGAGGGGCCCCCGGATCAAATCTTTACGCAGCCTAAAGAGGAGCGAACCAAGACTTTCCTTCGAAAAATCGTGGCAGCCGGACAACGTATCTAATCGCAACGACAGCGGCCTCCTCCCGGGGCCATAAGCAAACGCTTCCTCGAGCGTAACGAGGAGCCAACACAGGGGGATAGATAATGTATACATTTCCGAGTTTGTCTTCATTCAATCGAATGTGGAGCCGTTACATCGCCTTGACATCAGCCGCCGCGCTTATCGCAACACTTGGCGTGGTTGTCGATGGCGCCATAAACGGGGCGAGCGCGGAGGGTGCGCTGGAGAGACTTCGCGCACAGGGATTCGCCCGAATCGCCATCGCCAACGAGCCTCCCTGGACCGAGGTCAAGCCAGACGGCAAGGTGACGGGCGCGGCGCCTGAGGTTGCCCGGGCGGTGCTCAAGAAGCTCGGGGTGAACGAGATCGTCGCCTCGATTTCGGAATACGGCGCGATGATCCCCGGTGTGCAGGCACGCCGCTTCGACATGGTCGCGGCGGGGTTGTTTATCAAACCGGAGCGATGCGCAGGGGTCATATTCTCGCAGCCCGATCTGTGCGATGGGCAAGCCTTTGCCGTGAAAAAAGGCAATCCTTTGGGTTTCACGAGCTATGCCGATATCGCCAAGCATCCGACCGCTAAGTTCGGCGGCCCAGGCGGGGGCTCCGAGGAGAAGCTCGCGCTCGAAGCGGGGGTACCACGCAACCGTGTCATCGTCGTTCCCGATGCGCAAAGCGGCATCAACATGCTTCAGGATGGACGCATCGACGTCTATGGCTTGCCCATTCTTTCCATCGCGGATTTGCTGGCCAAGGCGAAGGATCCCAATCTGGAGATGTACGCCCCGGTCAAGAATACGCCCGTGTTCTGCGCGGGCGCGGCGTTCCATAAGAAAGACAGGGATTTGCGCGACGCCTATGACAAAGCGCTTGCCGAGCTCAAGGTGAGCGGCGAGTTTGCCAAGATCGTCGAGCCATTCGGCTTCTCGGGCGAGGCACCGAAGCTCACCAGCCGGGAGAAGCTATGCGGGGAACCGAACTGAACCGCATGAGTCGTGCGGCGGGCGGTCCGCAGGACATGGGCCGCCCGCCGTCAGGCGTGACGCAGGAATCCCTTTAAACAATGTCCCAGTGGTCCGGCTATCTCGCGCTGATTGCGAACGGCGCGTGGGTCACGGTGCAGCTCACGCTGATGGGCTGCGCTCTGGCGCTGGCGGCTGCCTTTATTGCGGGGCTAGGCCGAATCTCCCCATGGCGGCCAGCCCGCGCACTCGCCACAGTTTATATCGAGTTTTTCCGGGGCACGTCCATCTTCGTCCAGCTCTTCTGGGCCTACTTTGTGCTGCCGCTACTGGGCCTGCCTCTGTCGCCGATCCAAGCGGGTGTGCTTGCGCTGGGACTGAACGTCGGCGCCTACGGGGCCGAGGTCGTGCGCGGCGCGATTCTGGCGATTCCGAGCGAGCAGTACGAAGCCTGCACCGCCTTGAATCTCTCCCGCTGGCAACGACTTCGCCATGTCATTCTGCCGCAGGCGCTGGTGATCATGTTGCCGACCTTCGGCAACAACGCCATCGAGTTGCTGAAAGGCACCGCCGTGGTATCGCTAATTTCGCTTTCCGACATGACGTTTCAGGCGCAGGTGGTGCGTGCGCAGACCGGAAACACGGCGGTGCCCTTTGCCACCATTTTGCTGCTCTACTTTGTCATGGCAACAGTGCTCTCGTTTTTCATTCGGCGGCTCGAGCGACGACTGTCGCGGGGATTGGACGTGACCAAGGCGTGAGGTGACGCATGGATTGGGACTGGGCATTCGTCGTCAAGATCCTCCCCACTCTTTGGGAAGGGGTAGTGATCACCATCCAGGCCACCTTGCTTGGTTCCCTCCTCGCGATGTTGATTGGTTTAATCTTCGCCATTATCCGCCGCTCCCGGAGGAAGCTGATCTCACGCCCAGTCGGCTTTTTCCTGGACTTCGTGCGCGGCACACCGCTGCTGGTGCAGCTCTATTTTCTGTTTTACATCCTACCTGACATCGGCCTGGTTTTGAGCCCGCTGGTCGCGGGTGTCATCGGCCTCGGGCTGCACTACGGCACCTACACGGCCGAGGTTTACCGCGCGGGCATCGATAATATTCCGAAGGGGCAGTGGGAGGCGGCCAAGGCGATCAATCTGAGCGCACGGGACACCTGGGTGCACGTCATCATTCCCCAGGCCGTGCCGCCGATGATTCCGGCACTCGCCAACTACTTCGTTGCCATGTTCAAGGAGACGCCGCTGCTGTCGGCAATCACTGTGCTGGAGCTGATGAATCAGGCCCGGAGCGTGGCCAACTTTCACTATCGCTATGCCGAACCAATGACGCTCGTCGGGGTGTTTTTCCTGGCGATCAGCATTCCGGCGGTCATCGGGCTGCGATACCTCGAACGGCGGTTCCGCTCGACGGAGCGCTGACGAGAGGTGGGCGCCGTAGAGGCGCAAGAGAGCGCGCGTGAGCTCGCGCTCGATGCGCGCCCCGTGCGTCGGCGGATCGGGTTCGTGTTGCTCGCGACGGACCATACGACGGCGCGTGACTTCGCGCGCATCTGCCCCCGGGAGGAGGTGGGTGTCTATGCTGCTCGAATTGCCTACGAGAACCCCACGACACCTGAAAATCTCGTTCGCATGCAGGCGCTGGTTGACCGAAGCCGCAGCGCTGATACCGCCCGGCGAGGCGCTAGATGCACTTTGCTACAGAAACCTTGTGTAGCCATCGGCAACCCGTGAATAGGCCCAAGACTTGTACGCAATGCCGTTTTTCACTCTTCGAGGAAATACCGCAGACGTTGTGACTGCCCTGACTGGCGCAGTCTGTCGAGAGCCCGGCGTTCGATCTGTCTGATGCGCTCACGGGTCACGTTAAACTGCCTGCCGACCTCTTCAAGTGTATGTTCCGTATTCGAGCCGATGCCAAAGCGCATCGCCAACACTTTAGCCTCCCTGGGATCAAGCGTGTCGAGGGTTTCGTCAACTGCCGTTCTCAGCCCAGTCTCTGTAACGAAGTCTGTGGGCGGGCGGATATCTTTATCTTCGATCAGCTCGCCCACGCGCGAACCATCCTCATGCTGTATTGGACTTTCCATGGAAACCGGGCGTTTCGCAATTTCGAGCATTTGCTGAATCTTGCTTTCGGCCATCCCCAAGCGCCTGGCCAACTCCTCCGGCCGTACCTCCCTTCCTTTCTCTTGTGTCATCTGACGTGCCTCACGGTTAACGCCGTAAAGTGTCTCGATCATGTGAACCGGCATTCGAATGGTCCGCGCCTGTGTGGCGATTGCCCGTGTGATCACCTGTCGAATCCACCAGTGGGCATACGTGGAGAACTTGTAACCTAGCCGGTACTCGAACTTGTCCACCGCTGTCATCAGGCCGATGTTCCCTTCCTGGATAAGATCGGGAAATGCGAGACCGCGATTCTGATACTTCTTGGCGACTGCCACCACCAGCCTGAGGTTAGCCTCTATCATCTCCCTCTTGGCACACCGGACCTTGGTCTCACCGATTACCATATGCCGGTTGACCTCTCTTAATTCGGAGATCCGTAAACGGGCTTTGGCTTCGATATGGCTTAGGCGTTCTTGAGCGCGCCGAATCTCGTCGGCATGAACCCTCAGCGTGTGCGTATCACCCTCGCCAGAAGCGATCAAGCTCGCTATCCAACGTGGATTGGTCTCATTACCTTGAAGACTTTCGAGTAATAGCTTGCGTGGTACCCGCGCTTCGGCCACACAACACGCTACAATGCGGGACTCACAAATGCGCAGCTGCTTGACGAGATCGTAAACTCTTTGACAAATGCGATCGATCTGCTTAGGAATAAACTTGATCTCGAGAAGTTCCTTGGCGAGCCCCGATTTCATCCTCTTCGCCTGGGAGCTGCCAATACCATGTCTTTCCATTGCCCTTGTGACCCGAGCGTGAAGTTTACGGATGCGGGCAAAGCGTGCGTTGGCCTCTTCCAAACTGAAGCCCAGGCTCTCCCCATCCTGTGCGATTGCATCCGTGTCATCACGTTTGCGCTGTCGCTTCCCAGGAGTTGCATTCTCTATGCCTCCGGCAGTTTGTCCATGGAATCCTGACAGCAAATCGGCCCAGCGCATGTCGCCTGCCTGAATGTGATCGACCAGTCGCAGCAGCTCGGCAACGGCTGCCGGGCACATGGCCATAGCTTCGATCCGCTCACCGGCCCCGGCTTCCATACGCTTCGCCAATACGACTTCTTCCTTGGCGGAAAGCAGCTCCACCGTCCCGATCTGTCGCAAGTATGCCTGTAAAGGATCTTTCGTACGCCCGTAATCGCCCTCTACCGCCGCTATTAAGGCGTCGGCCTCGTCGGCGAGATTTTCGTCGGAGGGGGTTTCTTCGACTACCACGGCCTTCCAGTTGGGGGCGTGGTCGAGCACCTCGATGCCAAGCTCCGCCAGCGTGTCCACCAGCCCCTCGAGAGATTCGACACCGTCGGTGTAAGTGAGATGGTCGTTGAGCTCAGCGTACGTAAGAAATCCCTGTTTCTTGCCGGTAATGATGAGCTCTTTCAGTTTTGCATGCTGCTTTGTTACCGGATCCATGTTTTGTCTGCGAATTGATCTACCGAAACTGTCATGATACGAATCGAAATGGCGTGCGCTACACCTCTCGCCGGGTCCTACCCCTATCCCCCAAACCCGCACGGAGCCCCAAGGTTCGAGCGATTATCGCTGGAGATCGGGCGGCAACCTAACCTTGGATCTGATGCTCGGCTAACTCGTCGCGAGTGGCATCACGAACTTCGCGAATAGCAATTACAAAAATCACGGTGCGCCCGGCGAAGGGATGATTAGTATCCACGGTGATGTCATCGTTATCGATCTTGACGATGGTCACGACCCGTGTCTTACCCTCGGCGGTGGACGCCTGAAACCGCATACCGACCTCAAGGTTCTTGTTTGTCTCGAACTGGGCCCGCGGGACGATTTGTAGAAGAGACTCATCGCGCTCGCCGGACGCCTCCGCCGGTGCGAGTGAAACCGTGAGCTCCTCGCCCGTCGATTTTCCCTCCAATGCGGCTTCGAGCCCGGGGATGACGCTATTGCCACCGTGAATGTAGGAAAAAGGGTCGGAGTCCCTGGAACTCTCGATCACGCTGCCACTTTCGTCCTTCAATGTGTAATCGAAAGTCACGATCTTGTCCTTGGTAATTTGCATATGCGACTCCTCGTTGGAACGATAAAGGAAATAAGTGCTTCTATCGCCGATGAAGATTCTTGGGTCACTCTGTGGCCCAGACAAGGGCCAAACGTAGAGCAATCACGGAGTCTAGCGACTCGAAGAGCGGAATGTAGATTGAGAAATATTATACGAATTCTTTGGAGACTTTTTAACCC
>JBHIDJ010000183.1:0-5615 GCA_046760105.1 Acidiferrobacterales bacterium
AGACGCCGGCGATCACCAACGTCGTGATCAGCTCGACCAGCGTGAAGCCCGAAAAACGCCGAATACTGACTGACGGCTTATTCTGACCGATGAACAGTATGATGCTGGTCATTATTCGTTCCCTATCTACAGATATGGCTCATACATAGGCGGCGGTCGCACCGCCTGCAAATTAAGTCTAGTGCGTCAAGCCCACCCCGCAATTGCCGCATTGTGTCACCCGTTTTGTGTTCACTGGGAAAACAGGGGGCCTGAAGAGCGCTTTTTGGCGGATCCCTAGAAGGGGCCCTCTTTGGCGATGCCGCGGGCGCGTGACCGCAACGGGTTGGCCGGTGTGATGGCCGGTGTGATGTTTGAGAGCGCCCCGCTCTCAGATCATGGGCGCGGTGCGGTCGCGTCGAGCCTATATGGCCGCTCCCGGCAGGTGTTTGGTGGTGTGCGTCTTTGCGGGCCCGCGGTCGTTGCGGGTAGGGGCTGAGGCATCCGTTTGCTTTGTATTGCGCGCTTTTTCTAGGAGCGCCATGGCGCGCTTATGAAAGGGCGCCGCCTCGGCATGCTTGCCCTGGGCGTCGTAGACCGCGGCCAGGTTGCTCAGGCTTGCCACGAGATCGGGGTGGTCTTGACCGAGGAGCTTTTCCGTAATCGCCAGTGCCCGCTGGTAAAGCGGCTCCGCCTTGGTGTACCTCCCCTGGGCGTAATAGAGCTGCGCGAGCTTATTGAGGCTGGTAACCAGGCGAGGATCCTTTTCGTCGAACTGTTCAGCCATGTTTAGCGCGATCACAAGCTGCTTTTCGGCGTCCGGATACTTGCCCGCCTGGAAGGCCTCATTGGCCCCCGCGATATATGTCTCCCAGCTGGCAGCCTTGGCGTCGTCAGACGTGGCGGCGTTGGCACCGGCTTCCCGGAGGATGCGTGCGACCCGGTAATGGCCGCCTTTGCTTGCCAGAGTCAGGGCCGTTTCTTTTCTGATCGAAATCGAGTAGAGTTCGGCGCCCTTCGCCAGCAAAGCAGCGGTTATTTCGGCATGACCCTCTGCCGCTGCAATCATCAGCGGCGTCCGGTCTTTTTGCCCCCTCAGGTTCGGATTAGCGTCGTGGTCCAGCAGCATTTTCACTGTTTCCGTACGGCCTTCTCTCGCCGCATACATCAACGGTGTCCACCCGTGCTTATCTATGGAATTTGGCTGTGCACCGCGCGCTAACAAGGTGCGCACGACTGCTACGTGTCCGTTTACGCAGGCCCACGCAAGCGCGGTTTCATCCAGCCAGTTGCGCGCATTTACGTCTGCGCCTTCGCGCAACAATAGCTCGACGATCTCTGCATGACCGTTCACGGCCGCGCCCATTAGCGCAGTCTTATTAAGATGATTCTTGGCGTTGATGTCGGCGTAGTGGTCCAAAAGCACTTGGACAATCCCCAAATATCCGCGCCGTGCCGCGAGGATCAGCGCGGTTCTCTTGAAGCGGTCTCGTGCGTTGGGGTCGGCACCGGTGTCCAACAGGTCCTGGACAGCGGTGGTCTCACCTTGCTTTACTGCGTGCAGCAATCGCTGATCGATATCGGCATAGGCCGCTATGGGGCGCGTCAGCACCGCGACCAGCACGAGAGTCAGGATTCTTGAGATGGCGTATCCCTGCATAATCAATTAGCAACTCGATTATTGCCAGATCGGTTTGCAATTTTCGCGCCATTCTCCTCCCTCGATATTACATTTCCTTTTAAAAATAAGGGCTTATAATCCAGAGTCCATGTTTGGGTGAGGACGAAGTATCCACACCTTGCGTGTGGGGCAACCCTGGACTTGAATTAGTTCAGTACCTGCGGACAAACGGAACTAATGTAATCCTAATGGACGACGACCACCGACCACCCTTCACTCGTTTCGAAGGCCTGATGCTGACTAGATCTTGAGCGATGAAAAAGAAGATCGATGTTCTGGACCTGCAACTGGGGATGTATGTCTCCCAGCTCGACCGCCCCTGGCTTGAGACCCCTTTTCTGTTTCAGGGATTTGAGCTAAGCAGCTCGGAGGACCTGGAGCAGCTGAAAAAACACTGCAAATACGTCTACATTGACACCGAGCTTGGCCCCGATCTGACGCCTAAACGCGCGAACAAGGCGTCGGTCGCAAGGATGCGTATCATCGAGGAGCAAGAGGAGCGCATACGGCACGAAGTCAGGGCACTTGCGGAAGCCCCTGCACGCCACGACGGACGACGCGTCTATCCAGATCTTGCGCCCTTTGAGCGGGAGATACCACGCGCTCGAGAGATTCAATCACAGACCAAAATCTTGGTGCGTACCACTCTTGAGGAGGTGCAGAAGGGGAGAGACATCAATGTACCGCTCGCCCAAAAGGTGGTGGGCAATATGGTGGACAGTGTGATCCGCAATCCCGACGCGCTGGTGTGCCTCAGTCAACTCAAAGACGTGAGCGAATATACAGCGATGCACAGTGTCAGAACCTGCATTCTGGCGCTGACCTTTGGTCGCCATCTGGTGCTGAGTAAAGATGAACTGCATGCCCTCGGCATGGGTGCGTTATTGCACGACATCGGCATGGTGAAGCTCCCCTTGGAAATATTGGAGAAGTCCGCCGCCCTGACTCCTGAGGAGTTTGAGCTCATGACCCAGCATATACTCTGGGGTTTGGAGATTGTGAGGCAGTCGGGCGAAGTCCCTCCTGCGGCGATCGAACTGATCGAACAGCACCATGAACGCCACGACGGATCCGGCTATGTGGGAAAACTGAAAGGGGATTTGATTGGCAGGGCGGGGGCGATCGGGGCGATCGTGGATGTGTACGATGCTATCACCAGCCAACGCGTGTATAGCGAGCCCAACTCGGCGGAGGACGCCCTCAAAAGGATGTATGAATGGCGCCACAAGGATTTCAATGCGGAACTGGTTGAGGAGTTTATTAAATGTATGGGGATCTACCCCATTGGCAGTCTGGTGGAATTTAATACCGGGGCTGTCGGCGTCGTGATTACCATAAACCGGGCCCGGCGCCTCAAGCCAAAGGTGGTCCTGCTTCTTACTGCGCAAAAGTCGCCGCTGACTCGCAAGGTTATCGTCGATTTAGCCGAGCAAAACGATGCTATGGGTAAGGAGCTGCGCATCAAACGCGTCTTACCCGTGGGCACATATGGCATCAACCCGATGGACCATCTGGTGCAGTTCTAGCTGGAGTAGTCGCACGCACGCCTCTAGCGAGGCCCGTGACACCTGCCAGGGCTCGGGCAGACAAGCTTGGCGTTTCTTGCTTATAAACCGGCCGCGGCGTTAGGACTATTGGCTATTGGTCCGGCAGTGCAAAACTATCGGGCAGTACCCAGATCTCGGTAATCATGGCCGAGCGGGTACCAGGGTTCTGAGCCAGAAAGGCGATCTTCATGTTCTTTTTGAGTTCGCCCGCAAGGCCATGCACCCTGAGGTTAGGCGACAGCCGATACGATGAGTCGTCGACGACGATCACACCCTTCTTCATTGCGACGTCATCAACGACCCCATAATAGGTGGTCGCGGCGATCACTGGGCCCGATAGCAACGCGCCTGTTAGCAGAAGCGCTCGAATAGTAGAACAACCGACTTGTTTCATGCCCGTGTCCTCCGTTTACTATCGCAGTTGCCGCCAGGAGCGCCGATTGGCGAGCGGCGTGTCCGGGCACTTGTTCTTAATGACCGCACCCGCATCCACGTCTTTGGTGCCAGCCTCGATCTTGGCGTAGAAGCACTCGCCACCACCGCCACCACCACCGGCGCCACTACCACCACCGGCTAACACCGCCGGCTGCGGCAAGATGCCTATGTCAGGATTCACCCCGACGACGACGAGGCCACGGTCCGAGAGATCGTTAGTATCAAAAAAGTCGTCATCAGTTATGTCGAACACAGACTCTGGCGGCGGCCCACCGTCGACGATGCTGAGCTCCATCAAGAACCCCGTGCCACCGAAATCACACGGGGACTCGAGCGGTATCAAGGTGGTGAAAAGCATCCGATCGGCGATCACGGCCGGGTTGGTTACGTTTCGCTCCCCAAGTTCCGGCAAGTGCACGCGCCAACCCATATGCTCGCCGGCGCCGGTACCCCAGGCCGTGATCGGCTGCGGGTTGTCAAAAACCCGCACCGTCTGACCACCGGCGGTGTCGGTCGTAAGGGCCTGGGTTCTTAATTTATTCTTGTCAACGGTGCTATGTGAGCTCGGATCGGTTCCCAACTGGTCCCAGATACCGTAAAAGGTCTGGGTCTGGGCCCCCCCGGCTACGACGTTATCCGCGTTTTCGATATATTTGCCGGTGCCGAAATAGACCATGAACCCGCCTTCGCCGGTGGGGTGGTTGAGCACCTCTGGCTGAACGGTGATAGGTTGGGGCTGCCCGCTGGAATCGTCCGTCGCCGTGAACAGCGGTACAGAGCCCGGTGCCAAATCCCAAGTACTGGAGTCGCTGTTACGCACATCAAATTTCCACATATTGCCCTGAAGATCGCCGGCAAAGACGAAGTCGGCGATGAAATCGCCATCAGCATCTATCACGGCTGGGCTCGCGAGGCCATTGGGTGTGCTGAGATCGGCGGAGGTGGCCATGCCCTTTCCGGTATCGATCTTTATATAGTCAGAGTTGAGCGTCCAAGTACCGTCGGTGCCGTCCTCGATGAAGAGCACATAGAGCACGGCATTGCCAGTGGTGCTGGCATTGCCATCAGCCTGGGTGTTGTTATAGCCGTTCCCCAAAAAGACCGCCCACTTTCCGCCATCATGGGTTTTTGCTATTACCGCCGGACCGTACGTGAAACCGAGGTCTGGATCGTCGGCATCGGTGAACTCCCAGAGAACGGTCTGACCAGCGCTGAGCTCACTGAAGCTGGAGGGATTGGTGACATCGAGCGCAAATACCGCCTGACCGCCGCCAGCCAGGGTGCCAACGATGACCGACTGCCAGTCTCCGCTGAAAAAGGCGTCGCCATACGTCGGCGATCCATCCACATAATAGCGGTGGCTATAACCTGAATCGGTCAATTGATTCAGTTTGGGGTAGACACTCGTCGGCACGTAGGCGAGGACTTCCCTGCCGGTGTCGGCATTAAACCCGTGGAACATACCGTCATTGGCGCCTACGTACACGACCGGCGTGCGGTTGTTGTTGTTGCCACGGAACTGGGAGTATCGCCTTGTCAGAGCAGTGGGGTTCTCAAGATCATCGGGATACAGGAACGGGGGTGCGCCAACGAACACGGGTCCGGAGTTAACGATATCGCCGAGCACGAAGCCATCGTCGCGGGTTCTGAAGATCCCGGTCCCTGCTGTTGCATCGATCTCATCGCTGTGATCACCACGCAAAAAGCTAACCCTCTGTGGACCTAAACCATCGGGGTTCCCCGTGTCTGGATCTGCATCGAGCATCTCCTGCTGGCTGCCAACGCCCGTCGACAACTCGCCCCAGTCGAACGCGACACCGGTCCTGGTGTCTGCTTTCGTGGTCAGTATCACTCTGTCTGTAGTCGGGTCCATGGTCTTCAAGATGTCGCCAGCGCTCCAGTCCCGAGCGCCGAGCTGCTCGTTCGCGAGATCGAGCTGCACGGAGAACAGATCGCCGCTCCACTCACCGCTC
>JBHIDJ010000184.1:0-5557 GCA_046760105.1 Acidiferrobacterales bacterium
AAAAGTAACTTTCGGTACGGGTGTACTGACCAAAAAAGAGGTTCTTGTTGGTCCATTCGAAATCGAAGGCAAACGCCAGGGCTTGGCGTACCTTAGGGTCCTTAAAGATTTCGCGACGCGCATTGTAGACGAACGCCTGCATACCAGTGGGGCTGAAATGGCGGATCTCTTCTTTCTTCAACCAACCCTTGCGGACCGGCGGCACGTCGTAGTCGAGCGCCCATGCCTTGGCCTGGTTCTCGAACCGAAAGTCGATTTCGCCCGCTTTAAGCGCGATGCGGAGAGCCGTATCGTCGTGATAGTAGTCGTAACGGATACGGTCGAAGTTGTTCTGACCTCTATTCACCGGCAGATCCTTGCCCCAGTAGTCCTTCACGCGCTCGGTCGTCACGAATCGCCCCGCCTCGAACTCGGTAATGCGGTAGGGACCACTGCCGAGCGGCGGCTCGAGGGTGGTGCTCTCAAAGTCGCGGGTCTCCCAGTAGTGCTTCGGTAAGATTGGCAGCTGACCGACGATCAGGGGCAGCTCGCGGTTGCCTTTCTCGGCGAACGTAAACTTCACGCGTCGGGGGCCTACCTTCTCGGCGGCCGCGACACTCGCATAATAGAAGCGGTAGAAGGGTTGGCCTTTGCTCTTGAGGGTGTTGAACGACCAGATCACGTCCTCGACCGTGATCGGCCTGCCGTCGTGCCAGCGCGCCTCTGGGCGCAGAGTGAAGATCACCCACGAGCGATCATCCGGTGTTTCGATCGACTCGGCGATCAGTCCGTATTCGGTAAAAGGCTCGTCGGCACTAGCGGTGAGAAGCGTCTCGAAGGATGTCCCCGCACCTGGATTGCCCTTCGGAATAAAGGGATTAAAACTGTCAAACGTACCCTGTACACCGAGGCGCATGGTACCGCCCCTGGGGGCATCGGGATTCACATAGTCAAAGTGTTGAAAGTCGGGGCCATATTTCGGCTTACCGTGCATCGCAATCGCGTGTGTGACTGAGGTTGCGGCTGCTGATGCGCCCGACAGTAGGCAGAGGCACAGCGCGGTCAGCGAGATCGAAGCTAATACTTTGCGTTCGCGCTGCATGGCTTTCCCTTTTTGTCCGCAGTGTCACTCCGCATTTGGAATTTGCATAACCACCCGCAAACCGGGTTGGTTGTCCTCCAAGCGAATTTCGATATGGTGGAGCTTGGCGACCGCCCCTACCAGACTCAAGCCAAGACCACTGCCGGGTGTTGTGCGACTCGTGTCCAAGCGGTAAAAGCGTTCGAATACCTTTGCGCGAGCCGTCACCGGAATCCCCGGACCGCTGTCGGCTATGCTAAGCCGTGTCCCGTTTGTGCCCGTGTGCATGGTCACCTCAATCATACCGCCACTTGGCGTATATTTAATCGCATTGTCAATTAAGTTCGCGATGGCCTGGAACAGCAGATCGCGATCGACGTGGGTATGCACCCCGGCCGTTAGCTGTGTGCTAAAGCACTGCCTTTTGTCTTCAGCTAGCGGTTCGTAGAGTTCGACCACGTCGCGCACGAGTAATTCCAGATCCACTTCCGTAAATCCGCCGTGATGGCCGTTCGACTCGATGCGCGCGATGCGCAATAGCGCATTAAACGTGGAAAGCAGCCCATCTGCCTCTGACACGGCTTGCTCAACGCTTTCGCGCAACTCCGCCGAGTCCGCGTTTTGCATCTTCAAAAACTCCAACCGATTCCGGAGACGCGCCAACGGTGTCCGCAAATCATGGGCGATGCTATCGGATACACGACGCACATCCTCCATCAGCGTTTCTATGCGATCGAGCATCGTGTTCAGGTTGTCGGTGAGCTTGTCAAAATCGTCACCCGTGCCTTCTGTCGGGATGCGGCGAGTGAGATCACCGGCCATGATCTCACGACTGGTTTCATTAATCGTCTCAATTCGCCGCGCCATACTGCGGGTCATCATCGTTCCGCCGGCAAGTGCCAATATCACCGTAATGACAAGGCCCCATATCAACGTCCTCACTATCAGTCGCTGAATCTCCTCGAGCTCATGCATGTCGCGGCCGACGAGCAAATGAAATCCTCCGCGCAACTGAAAGCTTCGCGCCCGTGCCCGATGTAGTTGACCGTCCTTCACTGTTTCATCTTCCAACTGAAAGACGAGCCATCCATCCGCTGTTTCGGGCACCGCCGGCCAGCCATTGAGATTACCAACTAAAGGCTTGAAGCCCCTATCCGTTAGCAAGTAGATCGAAGAACCGGTGGGCTTACGCGAGAGACGTTCGGCGATCAAACTGGTGAGCCCCGGGAGACCACTGACACGGTAGCGCTCGGCCAATCCCGCAATCTCTGCCTCGATGATGGCGTCGGTCTGCCGTCCCATGTAGCTGACCGTCGACCAGTAGATAAAGCCAAGCAAGATCAAGACGGAACCAGCGAATAGCGCCATATAAATAAGCGCGAGGCGGAAGGTGGAACTGCGAAACAGCCTAGTCCGGCGCACGGAGTATGTATCCGGCGCCGCGTACGGTGTGCAAGAGCGGTTGGTCAAATTCCTTGTCGATTTTGCGGCGCAATCGGCTGACATGCACGTCGATAACGTTCGTCTGGGGATCAAAATGATAGTCCCACACGTTCTCCAAGAGCATGGTCCGTGTTACGACCTGGTCCCGGTGTCGCATCAGATACTCCAGTAGACGGAACTCGCGCGGCTGAAGCTCAATCACATGAGCCGCGCGTTTGACAACGCGTGCCAGAAGATCCATTTCCAGGTCACCGACTCGTAGCACGGTCTCTGCCGCTTCGACATCAGCACGCCTTACCAGTGCCTCTAACCGTGCTAGTAACTCGGAGAACGCGAACGGCTTGACAAGATAATCGTCGCCGCCCGCGCGCAGTCCCTGCACGCGATCGTCGACCTCGCCGAGGGCACTCAAAATGAGAACCGGTGTAGTCTTTTCCGACTTGCGTAAGGTCTGAATAATAGAAAGCCCGTCGAGGCCTGGAAGCATGCGATCGACGACCATCACGTCATAGGCACTTTCCAGTCCCATGAACAGTCCCTCTTTGCCGTCCTTTGCGTGGTCAACGACGTGCCCGCTCTCGTTCAAACCCTTCGCAATGTAGGTGGCGGTTTCCGAATCGTCCTCGATAACAAGAACACGCATGACAGTCCCGCACGGCTCACAAGACATCCACATTATTCTCTACATAATAACATGCGTCTACGATTACACCCGCTGCTTCGCATGGACATTTTGGGTTTCATTGCTTTATCCAAGCAGCCTAAGCTCTTTTTCTCTCTTCATTTGTTCGTAGATCTCCTCTCGGAAGATCGAGATGTGTGGAGGCGCCTTGACCCCAATCTGCACCCATTTGCCTTTCTTTACGCCAATCACCGTCACCTCAATATCGTCGCCGATGTTCAGGCTCTGGCCGATGCCTCGTGACAAAATCAACATCATGCTGTACTCCTTTAACGCAATCTTGACTGTTTCCAACGTCGGCCGCTCGCTGGTATTCGTATGCCAGGCGAATCCCTAAGAGCTACCCACTGGGTAGTCTCCTATCTGAGCGGAGCGACTCTGTCGGGGGGGTACCGGGGTGCCGGTTTGGCCCACTCGGGCAACCGGCCACCCCGGCTCGGATGTTGAGTCTTAGGCGAGACTCAAGGCAACGAACTGCTTGTCACCATTGCGCTCTACCAAAAACAAAACGGCATCACGCTTGGCGGCGGTTGCCTCCTTGACCTCATGCACGACCTCATCGGGATTGGAGACCTTCTTCTGCCCAACCGTTACGATGACATCACCTGCACGCAAGCCGTTCTTGGCGGCGGGGCTGGCGTCACGGACACCGACGATGAGCACGCCTTCGGTGTTTTCGGACAACCGGTAATGCCGGCGCATCTCCGGCGTTAGCGCTGCCAGTGACAACCCCAGCTTCCCTCTGGACTGCATTCCCTTACCGCTTTTTTCATCGGCGGCGACCATTTCCTCACCCGGTGTGGAAGCGATCATGACCTTCAGCGTGTGCTTCTTGCCATCACGCCACACCGTCATCTTGACCTTTTTGTCAATCTTGGTCTCCGCCACCAGACGCGGAAGATCCTTCATGCGTTCTACTTCGTCGCCGTTGTAGGCAATGATCACATCACCCGGGCGAACGCCCGCCTTCGCGGCTGGACTGTCTGGGTCGACGCTGGCAACCAAAGCGCCTTTGGGCTCTTTCAGACCCAGGCTCTCCCCGATCTCCTTGGTAACCGTCTGGATCTTCACACCAAGCCAACCGCGCTCGACCTTGCCGTGCTCGCGCAGTTCGTCGATTACCGACTTGGCAAGCGAGGCGGGAATGGCAAACCCGATACCTACGTTGCCACCGTTCGGCGAGAAGATGGCCGTGTTGACGGCGATCACCTCACCCGCGGTATTGAACAGCGGACCGCCGGAATTACCGCGGTTAATCGGCGCGTCGATCTGAATAAAATCATCGAACGGGCCGGACTGAATGTCGCGCCCGCGCGCAGACACGATGCCTGTGGTTGCGGTCCCACCAAGACCGAACGGATTACCAATGGCAACCACCCAGTCACCCACGCGAGCGTTGTCTGAGTTCCCAAAGGAAACATACGGCAGCGTGTCTTTGGCCTCGATCTTAAGCAACGCCAAATCCGTTTTGGGGTCGCGTCCCTTTAATTCGGCCGGATAGCGGGTTCCGTCATTGAGGATCACCGTGATCTCATCGGCACTCTGCACCACGTGGTTATTGGTCACGATGTATCCAGACGGATCAATAATGAAACCCGAACCTAGTGCACGCACTTCCCGGACCTGCCCGTCGCCATGCGGCTGGAACGGCTCTCCGAAGAAACGACGGAAGAACTCTTCGAAGCGCGGACCATACGGTAATTGGAAGTTCGGGTCAGGGGTTCTGAATTGCGGATGTGGCAATGCACCGATGCCGGAGATTTTCCCGGTGGTCGAGATGTTGACAACTGCGGGCTTCACCTTATCGATCAGATCGGCAAAACTCGCCGGCATGTCCGCCGCACCCATCTGCGAATGTGCAGGTTCAGACACCGACGCCACCACGGCCGGATTAAGGGCATACGCGGTGACGAGCACCGCCGAAAGCGTCGCGCCAATGACCGCGAGTCTATACGTTGCCCTAGCGCCCCTCTTTACAGGCGGGTGCTGACCATCAGTTTTTACGCTCATCTTAACCTCCTAAGTAAAGTTGGATATTGAACGAACCAGTTAGCGTGCGCAGACGCACGTGCACCGCCCCGCGCGCATAAGCGCTGCTGCACTGGTTCAACGATGGTTAACTTTAGCGAACCGATGGTTACGGGAGGGTGTTCAAAAGATTAAATCTTTGTAATGTTCGTGATCGTCTGCGGCTAGAGGGCAGGATCAGCTAACCTAAGAAAAACAAGTAAATAAAAAAGCCGGGAAACGTTACGAACGATGCGAACAACTGTTCCGTTATGGGCCAACGGCGATCGCCAGGCTTATCGACGCCAAAGTCGCGTGGGTCGAGTTACCCCACCGCTGCCAGGTTAAGCACCCGCCGGCAATAG
>JBHIDJ010000185.1:0-5466 GCA_046760105.1 Acidiferrobacterales bacterium
CCACGGGGCCGCATTTGCATTTTGAGGTGCTACGTCGCGAACGGCCGGTGAATCCCATTCCGTATTTGCGCTCGTCCAAAGGCTCCTGAGCTTTCGGTACCTTTATTTTTACTCCATAATCCCCCATTTTCTTTATTTGGCAACGTCGCGTTGACGTCGCACGGTTGCCAATAGCCTATGATTTTGAAGCTGTTAAGAAAGGTCTTCGGGACTCGCAACGAGCGTCTGATCAGGCGCATGATGCGCGACGTCGCGCGCATCAGTGCTTTAGAAGCGGATATCGCTAGGCTTTCCGAGGGTGAGCTGCGCGCCAAGACGGACGAGTTTAGAACCCGCATCTCGCAGGGAGAAAGCCTAGACGCGCTCTTACACGAGGCGTTCGCCGTCGTGCGCGAGGCAGCCAAGCGCACCTTAGACATGCGTCATTTCGATGTTCAGCTGGTTGGTGGCATGGTCCTGCACCAGGGCAAGATCGCGGAGATGCGTACGGGCGAAGGAAAAACTTTGGTTGCGACTTTGACTGCCTATGTCAATGCACTCAGCGGGCAGGGCGTTCATATCGTCACCGTCAACGATTATCTCGCGCGCCGCGATGCGGAGTGGATGGGCAAGATCTACAACTATCTTGGTATGAATGTAGGCGTCGTCGTCTCGCACCAACCACCGGAGGAAAAACGCGAGGCGTACACCGCTGATATTACCTACGGCACCAATAACGAGTTTGGTTTCGACTACTTGCGCGACAACATGGCGTTTCGCGCGGATGATCGATTTCAACGCGGCCTGAACTTTGCCATCGTCGATGAGGTCGATTCGATTCTCATAGACGAGGCACGTACGCCACTGATTATCTCTGGCCCGGCTGAGGAGAGTACGGACCTGTACCGCAAGATCAACGCAATTATACCCAAGCTGAAAAAGCAAGAAATCGAGGAGGGGCCAGGAGATTATTCGATCGACGAAAAGACCAAGCAAGCGTTCCTGACGGAAGCCGGTCACGAACGTGTTGAAACATTGCTGGCGCAGGCAGGTCTGCTAGAGACTGGCAGCAACCTCTACGATGTCGGCAATATCATGCTGTTGCATCATTTGAACGCCGCATTGCGGGCGCACGCGCTGTACCATCGCGAGATTGATTACATTGTCAAGGACAATGAGGTGGTGATCATCGATGAGTTTACCGGCCGCATGATGCCAGGTAGACGGTGGTCAGAAGGACTACATCAAGCGATCGAAGCGAAAGAAGGGGCAAAGATACAAAGCGAGAATCAAACGCTTGCGTCCATCACCTTCCAGAATTACTTTCGCTTGTATGACAAGCTCTCCGGGATGACCGGCACCGCGGATACCGAGGCCTACGAGTTTCAGCAGATCTATGGCCTGGAAGTTGTTGTGATTCCCACTCATATGCGCATGATCCGTGACGATCTAGCTGACCTCGTGTATCGAACGACCGCCGAAAAACGTAAAGCTATCCTTGAAGACATACAGGATTGTCATCAACGCGGCCAGCCTGCGCTAGTCGGCACGACGTCGATTGAGAGCTCTGAGCAGCTCTCGCAGATGCTCAAACAGGTGAAGGTCCCGCATCAGGTGCTGAATGCCAAACATCATGAGCATGAGGCACAGATCGTGGCCCACGCCGGCAGCCCGGGCACCGTAACAATTGCGACCAATATGGCCGGTCGGGGCACCGACATCGTGCTCGGCGGTAACCTGGAGAAAGAGCTCGAGGCGGTCGACGACGATGAGGAAACGCGTAGAAAGGTCCGGGAAGATTGGGCGCTGCGCCACCAGCAGGTTGTAAAGGCGGGTGGCCTCCATATGGTTGGTACAGAACGACACGAGTCCCGACGTATCGACAACCAGCTCAGGGGAAGATCGGGACGCCAAGGAGATCCCGGTTCATCACGGTTTTACTTATCACTGGAAGACAACCTCATGCGCATCTTCGGTTCCGACCGCGTCTCGGGCCTAATGCAAAAGCTGGGGATGCAAGAGGGGGAAGCGATCGAACATCGTTGGGTCACGCGCGCGATCGAGAACGCACAACGCAAGGTGGAAGCGCACAATTTTGATATCCGCAAGCAGTTGCTCGAGTACGATGACATTGCCAATGATCAACGCAAATTCATCTACGAGCAGCGCAATAACCTCATGGAGGTCGATGACATCTCGGCGAACATAAAGGTGATTCGCGGAGATGCCGTTAATGAGATCATCGATCAAAGCGTCCCGCCTCAAAGTCTGGAAGAGCAGTGGAATATCCCCAGCTTGGAAGAGGATTTGGAGCATGAGTTTGCAATCAAGCTCCCGATCACCAAATGGCTCGATGAAGACGGTAGCCTCGATGAAGAGAAACTCCGCGAACGCATCGTTGAAGAACTCGAAGGGTCGTATGCGGAGAAATCGGCGGCCTATGGTGAGGACATCATGCAGCACCTTGAGAAGGCAATAATGCTCGATGTGTTGGATCGTCAGTGGAAAGATCATTTGGCGGGCATGGATCATCTGCGCCAGGGTATAGGTTTGCGTGGTTACGCGCAGAAAAACCCCAAGCAGGAGTACAAACGCGAGGCCTTCGAGCTGTTCTCGGGCATGCTCGAGGGCATAAAGCGCGAGGTGGTAAGATTGTTGACGCGAATCAGAATTCAAACGGTCGAAGATGTCGATGCATTAGAAACGCACGGACGCCGACAACAGCCCATGCAATACCTGCACCCGTCGGTCGAGCCGGGTGAGGCAGCCGTGGAGCAAGAGGAAGTCGCTACGGTACAACGACCGATCGTGCGCAAACACCGCAAGATCGGTCGCAATGAACCCTGCCCCTGCGGTTCGGGCAAGAAATACAAACATTGCCACGGGCGTGTCGCCTGAATTCGTTAACCGTTAGCCGTGAGTCGTTAACCGTAAATTCATGATCCGTGAGTCGTTAATCGTGAGTCGTGGACCAGGGTTCGTCGAGGATGTGCTAATCGTAAAATCCGCCGTAGGATCAATGTCTTACGACTCGTAGCGCACGAGTTACGATTCACGAGTAACGGTTCACGACTAACCACTCACGACTCACGACTTACGAACAAATGGCGGTTGGTATATCAGCATTACCCACCCTCTACCCGGTCAAAGGCATTCGCCTCGGCACGTGCGAGGCCGGTTTGCGATACCCCGATCGCCGCGATCTCGTCGTCATAGAAACGTCACCCGGGACCCAAGCGGCTGCGGTCTTTACTCGCAACCGATTCTGCGCAGCCCCGGTCATCATCGCCCAGCAGCATGTTGGCAAAACGCCACCCAGGGCGCTTATGATCAACACAGGCTATGCGAACGCCGGAATGGGGGATGTGGGGCTTCAGGATGCGTTAAGCTGTTGCGAGGCGCTGGCCAAACACGTGGGTTGTAGCCGTGAAGAGGTCCTCCCCTTCTCAACCGGTGTAATAGGTGAGCGCCTGCGCGTCGACCGTATCATCGCCGGATTAGTTACTTGCCTCGAGCAACTTAGTGAATCGGGTTGGGCCGACGCCGCCTACGGAATCATGACCACAGACACTGTCGCTAAAGGCGCGTCACGCAGGGTCTCGCTTGGCGCGAACGCCGTTACCGTGACGGGGATCGCCAAGGGTGCCGGGATGATACGTCCGGACATGGCAACCATGTTGGCATTTATCGCAACGGACGCCTCGTTGAACCGCGAGACCCTGCAGCAATGTCTTAACGAGTCGGTCGCGCAGTCTTTTAACCGCATCACCGTGGATGGTGATACATCGACTAATGATGCGTGTG
Organism: Acidiferrobacterales bacterium; assembly: GCA_046760105.1. Lineage (GTDB taxonomy): Bacteria > Pseudomonadota > Gammaproteobacteria > Acidiferrobacterales > SPGG2 > JBHIDJ01. Next base: position 3,784 of record JBHIDJ010000185.1, read on the forward strand.
TACTATTGGCTAGTGGGCGATCAGGCGTCGTTGTAGACGGTACTGCCGGTGAGATGTACAAGCGACTAGTGAACGCGGTGTCTGAGGTGTGCCTGGAGCTGGCGCACGCGGTCGTGCGCGATGCCGAGGGCGCGACCAAGTTCATCACCATAGATGTGGTTGGGGGCGCAAGCGAGGCCGACTGCCTCGAGGTGGCGTACACGATCGCGCATTCGTCATTGGTAAAAACCGCATTTTTTGCCAGCGACCCTAACTGGGGTCGTCTTTTGGCTGCCATCGGCAGGGCGAGAATCAGCGCCCTCGACCTAAATGCGGTGTCGATCTATATGGACGACGTGTGTGTCGTAAGGCACGGCGCTGTCGATACAGATTACACGGAGGCCAAGGGTCAAAGCGTCATGCGCAACCCCGAGGTAACCGTGCGGATTGTGCTGGGATCAGGATCGAATTCGGCACGCATCTGGACCTCGGACCTTTCCGACGAGTATGTGCGGATCAATGCCGATTACCGTACCTGAATCGGCGGTCCACGTAGTCGTCGGTGTCGTAGCCGACGGCGAGAATGTTCTTGTTACCAAGCGCCCTAAAGCCAGTCATCAAGGCGGTAAATGGGAGTTTCCCGGGGGTAAAGTGCATGCGGGTGAGTCCGTGCGACGAGCGTTGGCCCGAGAGTTGTTTGAAGAACTCGGGATCGAAGTCCATGTCGCCTACCCGCTGATCCAGATTAGCCATGCCTACACAGACAGGAATGTGCTCCTGGATGTTTGGCGGGTTACCGATTTCAGCGGTGAGCCTGCAGGGCGTGAGGGTCAACCTATCCAGTGGGTCTCACAAGAGCAGTTGACGGGGCTTGATTTCCCGGATGCCAACCGTCCCATCGTACAGGCTGCGCGTCTTCCGTCGCTCTATCTGATCAGCGATTCCCGGCGATTTGACAGGGCTGGTTTTATCCGACGTCTCGAGCGTGCACTCGTGGCAGGGGCGCCCATGCTGCAGCTGCGCGAACCACACCTCAGTAGCGAGGACTACCGAGCGTTAGCCCGCGAAGTTGTAGCGCTTTGCCACCAGTATGGTGCACGCGTTCTCCTGAATGGCGAGCCCCAGTGGGTTGAGGAATGTGGCGCCAACGGTGTTCACCTGAACAGCCGGCGTCTCAAACAATGGCAGACACGACCCCTGGATGCGAAATACTGGGTGGCGGCATCAACGCATGACGCAAACGAGCTTGCGCTCGCCGCGCGAGCGGGTGTTGATTTTGTTGTGTTGTCACCCGTGCTGCCGACGACAAGCCACCCGCAAGCCGTGCCGCTTGGGTGGCCACGGTTTCAAACGCTCTGCACCCAGGTCAGCGTGCCGGTTTACGCCCTTGGTGGACTGCGGGCAAAACATCTCGAGCGCGCGCGAGACGCCGGCGCACAAGGCCTCGCCATGATAAGCGGCGTGTGGGACGCACCAGACATGGAAGAAGTGATTGCCGCGATTCGTGACGCGTAACTACACTAGTCAGTTACCGTCGCGCAAAACCATCATCGATGATTGAAGACGCCGGCCATGTCACTGGCATTGCGGGCGCGGATGTAATCCCTGTATTGAGTCGGTTTCCGACCAGGTCGCAAATCGGCCATGAGGGGTCGTTCGCCTGGTCAACGTGACCGTCCGCTTTACGGATGATGCGCCGCATCA
>JBHIDJ010000186.1:0-5444 GCA_046760105.1 Acidiferrobacterales bacterium
CACCATGGGCTCAAAAAACTCAAGTGGCAGTGTGTCGTAATCTGGATCGAACGAGGTCTGGTCCCAGTGCTCGCAAAAGTACACGCAATCCTGGTAATAGGGATGATCGCGAAACTGCTCCCGCCCGTGGCGATTCTCGCCGATGTGGTGGTAATAGTAATACCCCTGGAATAACCCGTGATGGGCGATGATCCAGTAGTTTTTTTCGCTCACGAACGGACGGAGTATGGCGGCCGCGACCTGGCTGTGGTTGTCGGGTGCCAATATGTCGCCAATATCATGTAACAGCGCGCATACGATTGTCTCTTCGTCTGCCCCGTCCCGATAGGCGCGGGTCGCCGTCTGCAGCGAATGCTGATAGCGATCTATCTTGTAGCCGGAATCGGGAATCGCCATCTGCTTGAGAATGGCGAGCAGGTTGTCTGGTACGCGTTGGCGCTCCCGCGAGTAGAGCTCCTTGAGGAACGCATACTCTTCGCGGGTACCCTCGTCCATACGTGTGAAGCTAACAGTCTTCATAGTTAATATCCTCGTGCGTAGCGATCACGTTTGAGTCGTAAACAGAGACTCGCCTTCTCCGATTCCGTTTTTAGTCACGTTCAACGACCCTTTGCCGTTGTTCTTCGATCCCCATACACAGAACGAAAGGATTCTCATTCTGGATCGAAAGGAAGTCGTCTTTTGATCGTATCCCCAACCATTGATGCTTGATGAGTTCCTGGGCGATTGGCGCCCCCAGTGTGTACCCCGGCCCTGGGACGATGATTCGGTCGGGAGCGAACTCTTTAATCGCCACCTCCACCGCTTTCGAAAAGTCGTAGGTAACGCGTACCTGGTAATCCAATGTGTATGCATAAAGACCATCGAGATCTGTGGAATAAGGCTGCCAAATATGGCCCCTGCCATCGATCAACGGGATATGCGGTACTTGAAATATGGATTTACTGAGCACCCGCTGTGCCTTGCGCGCCACTTCATCGAGCAGCGGAGTATGAAACGCGGCGTGATTCGGCAATTGCAAAGGGTAGCGGTCGTCTTTAGGCGGTAACTGTTTCATAAGCGACTTCGCACCCCACTCATCGGCACCCAACACATACGCTCCGCCAAGATTGATCGATAGATAGGCCCTTCCCTGGCCGTTTTGATTTACTTCGCTTAGAACACGCCGAACCGTCGCAGTGGCGTCGGGATCGATCCGCCACTCGCTATCGACCACCGGATACACGATCTGTGCCCCGATAATCTCGTCTTTCATCATGGAACCCATGGTGTTAACCACCTGGATCGCGCCCGCCTCGTCCAGAACCTTCGCAGTGGCTAACGCCAAATACCAGCCCATGGAATTCCCGGTTACGGCGACGATGTCGAAGCGCTCGGAATCGATGTCCGTGATATCGCAAAGCGCACACGCGTAGATTAACGCCGATGCGTTTTCCCCGATGTTGTGCACGTCCATCGAATAGCGGGACATCGCATCAAGCTCAGCTATCGCCGGTTGTTCGAACTGGCGGCGGTAGCGGTCGATCTGCTCCATAAATACAGTCTTGTCCGCGTGATAACGACGCAGATAACCGAGTTCCGCCTTGTTATATGTGCCCCGACCAGGGCAAACGATCACAGCCGTTTCACGCCCCATTAGAGCGCTCCCGAAAACGGGTGTGTTGTCGCCATATCGCCTTGAAGTAGCTTCAGGGCACAGGCCACGATCCCCTCCACGCTTGGCAGTACCAGGTTAGCGGCCGCCGCCAAAGGAATAAAGCTGTCCTCGGCGGTGACGCGAGCTATCGTGGGCCGTTCATCCAAGCGTTCCGTTAATAACGTGACCAGCGCTTCGCTTAGTGAACCGGTTCGGCGGCATTCGTCCACGATCAAGATATTCTTATATGGCCGCACCACCTCAACGAGGCGTTCTTCTGCCATTGGCGCAATCCAGCGTAGGTCAACGAGGCTGGATCGTATTCTGTATCGTTGCTCGAGAGTACGCGTCGCCTGACGCGACAGAAAATAACCATTGGCATAGCTGACAATGCACAGATCTTGTCCGTCACCGTATACACCGAGCTCGCCAATCTCGATCGGCGCGCCTTCACCAGGTGGTTCGTAAACGGATACCCACTGATCGTCTCCTTGTTCGTAGAGATCTCGAGTCATGTATAGTGCGATGGGTTCCAGGAACACCACCACCCGCTTTTGCTCATGAGCGGCGGCCACACATGTTCTCAACATCTGTACCGCATCCCGCCCGTTCGAGGGGCATGCGATGACCAGGCCCGGAATATCGCGCAAGACAGCAAAGGAATTGTCGTTGTGAAAGTGGCCACCGAATCCCTTCTGGTAAGCCAGGCCCGCAATCCGCACGACCATCGGGTTAGTGAATTGATCGTTGGAGAAAAAAGACAATGTCGCCGCCTCCCCACGGAGCTGGTCTTCCGCATTGTGCAGATAGGCGAGGAACTGTATCTCAGGAATCGGCAAAAAGCCGTTATGCGCCAGTCCGATGGCGAGACCAAGAATCGTCTGTTCATCCAGCAGTGTATCGATGACGCGGCCGGCGCCGAATTTTTCGTAAAGACCGGTGGTGACACTGTACACGCCACCCTTGCGCGCGACATCTTCACCGAACACCACGGTGTTATCGTATTGAAGCATGATGTCCGCGAGGGCTAAGTTGATAAGCCGCGCCATCGACTGCGGCGTTTCCAGTAGACGCTTGTCTTTTGCAAACAACGCCACGCGCCGTGAAGTTTGGACTACCGGAACCGCTGCCGATGATGCCTTGGGCACGATGGGTGTCATGACCTCGGCGGCCGACTGAAGTTTTGGACGCTGAGTGGCCACTTCGGCAACACGCCCGACACGTTCTGCAATACGATCGTACATCCCCACAACATCTTCAGGCGTTGCGATGTCGTGCTCGACGAGGATCCGCGCGCCGTGCAACAACGGATCTTGGGCTTCCGTGGCTTCAATCTCCGAAAGGCTTCTGTAACTCCACTCTGCATCCGAACCGGCGTGTCCCATCAACCGCACGACTCGCATGTGTAAAAACACGGGCTTATGGTAACGCCGCGCGTAATACACGGCTTGCACGGCCGTGCGGTAGGTATCGAGTAAGTCCATCCCGTCACAGTAGAAGTACTTTAGCCCGTAACGGTTGCGGCAACAGGCTTCGATCCAATTGTGGGGTGTCTTGACCGATATTCCGATGCCGTCATCTTCGCAGACAAAGACGATTGGCATCGGTGAATTCTGAACTGCTGCCCATGCGGCGGCGTTGATGGCGCCCTGCGCCGTGGAGTGATTCACGGATGCGTCGCCGAAGCTGCACATAATCACCGCATCATGCGGCAGGACGCAATCCGGCTTCTCGAGCCTGCGTGCGAGACCGATTGAGTGGGCGGCACCAACGGATTTGGGCAGATGCGAAGCGATAGTGCTGGTTTGCGGGGGCACCATGAGCGTTTTGCTGCCCAACACCTTGTGGCGGCCGCCCGAAATCGGATCGTCGCTGGACGCGACAAACGACAAAAGAAGATCGTAAATGGGTGTTTCCCCCGGCCGCTGTTTGCTGCGTTGAACGAGAAACGCAGCGCTACGGTAATGCAGGAACGCCATGTCGGTGGCACGAAATACTTTGCCGAGCACCGCGTTGCCTTCATGACCCGCACTACCGATTGTGTAGTAACTTTCTCGGCGCGCGGACAGCTTGCGGGATATGAGGTCGAGATGGCGGCTAATCAGTTGGCTTTCGAACAGATCCGCTATTTCATGGGGAGTCAGGCCTACTGACGCAGGCGTAAGGCTCGTCGCACGGGCGGGAAAGTCCCGGGCCAGTGTCCGTTGCCGGAACCGCTCGTCGATGACGATCGCCCGGTTATACATTTTTGCTGTCGAGGACGTCCCTGCCATCGGTCTACTCATTCACAGTCGTCATAAAAACACTCTGCTCGCACCTGATCTGCAGCGCCTTGCCCCAGTGGTTGCGCTTAACCAATGATATCGCCTCTGGCGCCGCGACTGCACGCCCTCCCCTCCTTACTCTTCCCTGACGCCGTATATGCGTAATTGCTCAATTAGGACCCGGCTGCCGGTCCGTTGCTTGTTTGGTTCACTCACGCGATGATATCTCCCCAGTGACTTGTCATCCGCTGAACCCCGGATCGACGGATGGTAGGTGAAAGCGTCTAGTGCGTACATACCCGGGCGCAGATACCCTGTACACCGAAAATCTACAAATAGGAGATGGCAGTGTCGATCTTTGAAAAATCAGAATACCACGCGCGCATCGAAAAGACCCAAAAAGCCATGGTGGAACACGGTGTAGAAGTATTGCTTACCACTAATCCGGCTAATATGAACTACCTCACCGGCTATGATGGGTGGTCCTTCTATGTTCACCAGTTACTGGTGGTCACCCTGGATCAAGACGAGCCCGTATGGATCGGACGTGGTATGGATGCCAACGCGGCAAAGGTCACGACCTTTCTTCGGCACGATAATATCCACAGCTATCCGGACGATTACGTGCAGTCGACGACTAAACACCCCATGGACTATGTCGCGGATTTACTCAAAGAGAAGGGTTGGGACAGGCGACGGATCGGCCTGGAGATGGATACCTATTACTTCACGGCTGCCTGCTACGAATCATTAAAGCGCAGTCTACCAAACGCCAGCTTCAAGGACTGCACGACGCTCGTCAATTGGGTACGCGTCATCAAATCGCCACAGGAAATTGAGTATATAAAGCAAGCCGCCCGTATTATTGAAAGGGTGATGCAAGTGGGTGTGGACATGGTCCGCCCCGGCGTTCGGCAGTGCGACGCGGTGGCGGCTATCTATCACGCACAGATCAGCGGCACCGCCGAGTACGGTGGTGACTACACGGCAATCTGTCCGATGCTACCGACCGGTGTCGGGACCTCTACGCCGCACCTGACCTGGACGGATCAGCCGTTTGTGACCGGCGAGGCAACCATCCTGGAGCTAAGCGGCGCGCGCTTTCACTACCACTGTCCCATGGCGCGGACGGTACACCTCGGTAAGCCGCCGAAAAAGCTTGCCGATACAGCAGCAGTGGTAATCGAAGGTCTAAACAATGCACTTGCGGCTGCAAAACCTGGCGTTACTTGCGAGGAGGTGGAAGCGGCGTGGCGCAGGACCATCGAAAAGCATGGGATCGTCAAAGAGTCCCGCATCGGCTATTCAGCAGGCCTCAACTACCCACCGGACTGGGGTGAGCACACGCTGAGTCTTCGTCCGGGGGACAAAACTGTTCTGCAACCAAACATGACTTTACACATGATACCGGGGGTTTGGATGGATGACTGGGGTTTCGAAGTCAGCGAATGCTTCCGTGTCACGGAAAATGGAGCGGAGACCTTCGCAAATTTTCCGCGTCAGCTGTTCGTCAAAGACTAACTGTCAGCCCGGTGCTTCGTTAG
>JBHIDJ010000187.1:0-5323 GCA_046760105.1 Acidiferrobacterales bacterium
TCAATATCCGCCGCCGCAGGCGCGGTTCCACATGAAGGCGTTTCTCCGCAACGCGAGAAAGGTGGTGACTGGTAACTCGTGATTAGTGATTCGTAACTCGTGACTGGTAGCAAGAAATTTCTTATGATGCTTTGAATTACTAGCTACCGATCACCAGTCACCGGGAAAAGGCGGTGATTGGTGACTGGTGACCAGAAATTCCTTATCATCGCTTGCATTCCTAGTCACCAATTACCAGTTACTAGTCACGGAAACAAACAATGCGCACTGATCCAGAGTGTATTTTCTGCAAGATCGTCGCGGGCGAGATTCCGTGTTTCAAGCTATACGAAGATGATCAGACGATTGCGTTTATGGACATCAATCCGGGGAATGAAGGCCATGCGCTCGTGATTTCTAAGGAACACTGGGAGGATGTCTACGCTATTCCGCCGGATTTGATAGCGTCGACCGTAAAAACGGTGAAGAAGGTCGCCGAGGCCGTAAACCAGACGCTCGCCCCGGACGGCATCAATCTCGTGCAGGCTAACGGCAAGGGTGCGGCCCAGTCGATTTTCCACTTTCATATGCACATCTTGCCACGCAAGATTGGCGATGAGCTCAAGATGAATTGGGGCCTACGGCCGGGCGACATGGACGCCGTCAAGGCGGTTTTCGAACGAGTAAAGGAAAATATGCCTGCATAGGCACGATCGGCGCCCGGCTCCGGTTCTGGTAGCTTTCGCGCTACGATCTACTTTTTAGAGACCGGAGCCTTGCTCACACAACCACCAACGGTTCGCCGAATCCCATCTCGCGCCGCAGACAGCCAATGATCTCGCCGTGGGTCGCGCCCGCCGCGGCCGCGTCCACGACACGCGCGAAGACGTTTTGTTCCTTGCTATTGGCCGCTGCGGCTAAGGCGTCGAGTGCGGCTTGCACCATAGTTTGACTGCGCGCCGCCTTGAATGCTTTGAGGCGTGCGAGCTGAGCATCGATCTTGCCCTTGTCCGGTCGCTTTAGCGGTGGGTGCCTGGACGAGTCTTCATCGACTTGGTAAGCGTTCACGCCGACAATTTTCTGCGCTCCGCTGTCCACTTGTTTCTGAAAGGCCAGAGCGGATTCGCCAATCATTGTCTGCACAAACCCGCTTTCTACGGCTTTGTACATGCCACCCGCAGCATCGATCCTGGCGATGAGTGCCTCGATTCTCTCCTCCATCTGGTTGGTTAACGTCTCCAGATAATAAGAACCGCCGAGCGGATCGATCACGTCGGCAAGGTGGGCCTCTTCACGCAGGATATTCTGGGTGCTCACGGCAGCGCGTGCCGCCTCCGCATTGGGCGTGCTCAGGACTTCGTCATAGGCGTCTGTATGCAACGATTGCAGACCGCCGAACAGTCCGGCAATGGCTTGTATGGTGACACGCGCGATGTTGTTGAGCGGTTGCTGCCGCGTCAGATCGACGCCGGAGGTTTGCGCGTGGAACTTAAAACGCCAGGAACGCGGGTCTTCCGCCCCAAGACGTTCGCGTGTGATGCGAGACCAAATACGTCGCCCTGCCCGTAGCTTTGCAATCTCTTCGAAAAAACTGATGGACAGGTCGAAGAAGAAGGTAAAGCGTGGCAAGAAATTATCCGGTGCCATACCGCGAGCTATGCAGTCCTCGGCGTATTGGATAGCGGTGCACAACGTAAACGCCACTGCCTCGGCCGGCGTGGCGCCCGCCTGTTGCACGTGTTGGCCAACCACCGAGACCGGATTCCAGTTAGGCACATGTTTGTTGGCGAACGCGATGTGATCGACAAGGAGGCGGCGCGACCCGGGCAGGGCGACACGGAAGAACATGTGGTTGGCGACGAAGTGCGAGATGTAATCGCTCTGATTGGATGTCCCCGTGATTTTTGACCACGGTATACCGCGACGTTGGGCGACGGCCAGCAATAAGGCGAGCAGTGTGAACGGTAATGGATCGTTCATGGCGGTAGAGATCTTGTCGATCGGGATATCTCGCAGGCACAGGTCCATGTCCTCGACTGAGTTCACGATCGTGCCGCATGTGCCTAGCAGCAGTGGATCCACCTCGTCACAGTCATAGCCGCGGTAAACGGAGTTGCACGGAATCAAGCTGATCGCGGAAGCGCCGGCTTCCAATATGCCCTGAAGCCGGCGGTTATAGTCCTCAGGGATGCCAAGACCGATAAGCTGGCGTTGGCTCCAGGGTCGCCCGCGATGCATGGTGGGATAGATGCCGCGCGTCATCGGCAACTGACCAGGGAATCCAAGTTCCTCGAGATAGCGCCCGCTGTCCCAATCCGCAAGCGTGTACAGCGGTTTGATCTCGATACCGGACCGATTTCGGATGGTATCGTTGTCGCCCATGTGCGAGGCATACGCCTGCCACCAGTCGGCGCGGGCACGCTCGAATCCAGGCAGAGGAAGTTGTACCGGTTGCTGGCTCATCGTGCTCTCCTTCATACGTTTGGTTGCGCGGACCGTGCTTCGGCCGCCAACTTTGCGATCTCGGACACGATATCGTCACGCTTGCTTCCGGGATGAAAGATTCTGCTCACCCCGGCCGCGATCAGAGTGGCTTCGTCTTCATCGGGAATGATGCCGCCGACTATCACTCTGATGTGTGCCAAGCCTGCTGCGTGCAATGCCTCCATCAGCTTCGGCACCAGCAGGTGATCGGTTGCGAGTGAGCTTATGCCGATAACGTCGACGTCTTCTTCCAACGCGAGTCTCACGACCGCCAGTATCTCTTGCCAAGGGCGGGTATAAACGACTTCCATGCCGGCGTCGCGTAGATACGCTGCAATCACTCGGCTACCGCGGTCGTGACCGTCCAAGCCGACCTTGGTAACCAATACCTTCGGCGGACGTGCCGTCGTGCCGGGCGTCTCGGTCATGGTCATGTTTGTTTGATCTCTGCGCCGTGGTGAAGCGCCTGCAAGAATCGCCTGGCTATGGTTCGGGGTGAATCACCGCCCGGCCGGTACCACACTTGCGACCAATTAAGCGCCCCGATCAACAGCAGGCGCATATAACGCCGGTCTACCTGTGGTGGCAGATCGAGCTCCTCAACCAGTCGCTTGAAGCGCGCCTCGTACTGGTCGCGCAACGCAATCAGTCGGGGTTTGACCGGGCCGGCATCATCCGGCAGGACGCGGATAACTACCTGTGCGTAGTCGCTATGATCGAGCAGGGTTTCCAAGTGGGCGATGCAGGCCGCTTCGAGTCGCCGCCAGGGATCGTTTTCGCGGCCGGTAACGGCATCGACCTTCTCGGTGATGCGCCGGACCCCCTCCTTGTAGACGGTAACGAGCAACTCGTCCTTCGATGGAAAATGGTAATAGATGGAGCCAGGTAACATGCCGACGGCTTTCGCGATGTCGCGCATCGACGTCGCGTGATAGCCGTGCGAACGGAACAATCGTGCGGCGGCATCGAGGAGGCGCTGCCGTCGATTGTCTTGTCGGGGAGTGGCGGTTGCCGCTTGTACGGACATAGCAAGACATAGAACAAACGATCGTTTGTTTTGTAACAAGATCGCTGGGTAGTGTCAACAATGGCACCGACGAAAGGGTGTCACACACTTTTCGGTCTTGTTGGTAACCCCGGGATGTGCCCTGGGGATCGGTTGGCCGCCCGGCTGGAGCGACTGGCGGGGCTATTGCAAACTCACGACAAATCAGCAACATTTAAACGCTTCTCTGTCGTTTTTCGATTTGCTCGTCGTGTTGACGCTCGAGGGAGGTGGTTTCATGAACGACGCTGTGCCTGGCCAGATCGCTAGCTCTGCCGCGGCGCAACCGGCGGAGTTGGATACGTTTCCAAAGCTCCTTCAGGATCGCGCCAAGCGGTCTGGCACCAAACCCGCCGTCCGCGAAAAGGATTACGGAATTTGGCAGACCTGGACCTGGAGCGAGGTAGAGAAAGAAGTACGTGCGCTTGCCTGCGGCCTCGCGGCCAAGGGCTTCCAGCGAGGCGACAAGCTCGCCATCATCGGGGACAACCGCCCACGTCTCTACTGGTCCATGTGTGCGGCTCAGTGCCTCGGTGGGATCCCAGTACCGATGTATCAGGATTCGGTCGCAAAGGAGCTTCAATATGTCGTTGAGCACGCCGAGGTGCGCTTCGCGATTGCGGAGGATCAGGAACAAGTCGACAAGCTGCTGGAGATCAAGGACCGTTGTCCCAAGCTGGAACTGGTGGTCTACGGTGACCCGCGCGGTCTACGCAATTATGACCAGGGCTATCTCTACGATTTTGAAGAGTTCCAGGCCCTAGGGCGTAAGTTCGACAGCGAACATCCGGACTTCTTTCTCGACGCAGTCGACAAAAGTCACGGCCAGGATATCGCGATTATCCTCTACACCTCTGGTACGACCGGCAATCCCAAGGGTGTGATGCTTACCCACGATAATGTGTTGATCACCGCCCGCAACAGTATCGAATTCGACAGCCTGACGCAGAACGAGGAAGTCCTGGCCTATTTACCCATGGCGTGGGTTGGTGATCATATCTTTTCCTATGGGCAGTCCTACGTCGCTGGCTTCTGCGTCAGTTGCCCGGAGAGTAGTGCAACGGTCCTGACCGATCTCCGCGAGATGGGCCCAACGTATTTTTTTGCACCGCCGGCAATTTACGAGAACATCCTCACGACGGTGATGATCCGCATGGAAGATGCAGGTTGGATCAAGCGCAAGATGTTTCACTACTTTATGGACGTTGCGCGACGGGCGGGTACCAGGATACTTGATGGCAAATCAGTCTCTCTCAAAGATCGGCTACTGTACGCCATCGGCAATGTACTCGTTTATGGGCCGCTCAGAAATACCTTGGGGTTCTCCCGCATCCGTCTTGCCTATACGGCGGGGGAGGCGATTGGGCCGGATATCTTTGATTTTTACCGCGCGCTTGGGATTAACGTAAAACAGCTCTTCGGCCAGACCGAGGCCGCGGTATTCATCACCATGCAACCGGACGGTGAGGTCAAGCCGGATACCGTGGGTACCCCTGCACCGGAAGTGGAGATCAAGATTGCGGATAACGGCGAAGTGATGTACCGCAGTCCGGGAGTTTTCCGTGAGTACTACAAAAATCCCGAGGCGACCTCAGAGACCAAAACCGAGGACGGATGGGTCCATACCGGTGATGCCGGGTTCTTCGACGAAGACGGTCACCTGAAGATCATCGACCGCGCTAAGGATGTGGGCAAGCTCAATGATGGTTCCATGTTTGCCCCCAAGTACATCGAGAACAAGCTCAAGTTCTTTCCGTACATCAAGGAAGCGGTCACGTTCGGCAATGGCCGTGACTACACGACCGCTTTCCTTAA
>JBHIDJ010000188.1:0-5294 GCA_046760105.1 Acidiferrobacterales bacterium
GCTCTGTAGATTGTTATGGTTTCAGTTTAAGGTGGGATTTGGTCACATCGGTCTCTATTTTATTTATTCAAGCAACAAGTGTAAATTGATTTCGTTAACACTGCTCGTTCTGCTGCTTCGCGGGTGTACGTTGATGGCTCAAACGTAAAGGCCCTGATATCCACTCCGGCAGTCGGCGAATACGTGCAGAACTGTTCTACTTTTTGTTTCAAAGGGATAAATACAACGACCTCTACCGCGATGACAGCGGCAGAACCTGGCGCCGCCAAACGATCGTCGTTGGACCACTAGCACAATCGGGCAGTGCGGAAAGGGGTGACGAAGGATGACCAATTACCTATTGAAACCAGACATGGCGCAAACCCGTGACGTCCGCGGTTATTCGACAGCGTCGGCCGTAGTCTGGCGTATTGCAAATGATGCGGCTAATTGCGTGTCCGCGCTAAGTGGGCTACTCTAAATAATGCGTGTAACTGGCGAGTGCGGGTGGATAACCACCGGGGAGCACGCGACTGTCATGCCGTTCGCCTGGGCACTCACATCGAGGTGTGAGGAACGCAACTTCAAGGAGAACGGCATGCACACCCATCGAGAATTACTCAAGCACTCCGATCCCGAGATGTTCGACGCCCTGGTTGGGGAAGAAGCGCGCCAGCGCCACGGCATTGAGCTGATCCCCTCCGAGAACTACACCTACCCTGAGGTCTATTGCACCAACGGCAGTGTCTTCGCAAATAAGTACTCGGAAGGCTACCCGGGGCGTCGCTACTATGGTGGGCAGGAATTCACGGACCGTATCGAGATCTTAGCTATCGAGCGGGCCAAGAAACTGTTTCGCTGCGAGCATGCCAATGTGCAACCACTGAGCGGCTCGCCGATGAACCAAGCCGTGTACATGGCGTTTCTCGATCCAGGCGATACTGTCTTGGCAATGGATTTGAGTCACGGAGGTCACTTGACTCATGGGGCTCCAGTCTCACACATGGGCAGAATCTTTAAGTTTGTTCGCTACAAGACTGACCCCAAAACGGGTGAAATCGACTTTGACCAGGTTATGGCTCTTGCAAAAGCGGCGCGACCCAAGATTGTTTTGTGTGGCTATTCCTCCTACCCAGGCGACTATGATTACGCCGAGTTTCGGAGAATCGCCAATAAGGTTGGCGCTCTAGCGATGGCAGATGTCTCGCATATTGGCGGTCTAATTGCAGGCGGCGCCATGCGCAATCCGTTTGACGATGGTTTCGATATCGTCACGACCACGACGCACAAATCATTGCGTGGCCCCCGCGGCGGCATGATCATGAGCAAGCGGGAGCATGCGAAAAAGATAGACCAAGCGGTCTTTCCAGGTTTACAGGGCGGACCTCATATGAACGCCGTTGCCGGTATCGCCGTCGCCCTAGAGAAAGCGCTTCAACCTGAGTTTCGGGTCTACACACGGCAAGTGCTGAAAAATGCCACTTCACTCGCCGACGCGCTGAAGAAAAGGGGCTGCAAGTTGGTAACCGGCGGTACAAGGAATCACATGATGGTGGTGAATACCGTTGAGAGTTTTGACATGGATGGGAGCACCGCGGAAGAAACCGTGGGCGCGATAGCAATCACGGTTAACAAGCAGCTGATCCCGGATGACCCGCGTCCACCGCTAAGCCCGAGCGGCATTCGCCTCGGCACACCCGCGGCAACCACGCGAGGGATGAGAGAAACGGAGATGGAGCAGTTGGCGGGTTGGATCGGCTCGGCTTTGCAATCGCAGGGCGACATCGACGTAACGAAGCATCTCTGCCAACAGGTCCACCACCTGTGCGCGCGGTTTCCGGTGCCGGGACTACCAGACGGAAGTGGAGAGAAGCTTGCTACGACAACGAGCGCAACAAGTCCTTCGGGTCGGCGGCGTGTGGTAGGCGGTTAGTTGTGCTCGAGCAAGAGTTCTCAGCAAACCAGTAAGATGTGGTTGCCCAAGACACGTTCTTGGCCGACAGAGTACGAAAAGATTGAATCCGTTACAGTGCAAGCGCCATTGACGAGGTGAGCGTACCCGCCCACCTCGCACGATGGTGTACACGTGCTTAGATCACGTGTTCCTGTCTGAGCCTGTTCGAGCATTCTCCCAAGCCCGAAATTGATCTAGATCATCACGGATCGCGCTAACCACCAAAGCAATGAACGCCACGTCGTCCACGAGCCCGACGCCGTGCAGGAAATCGGGGATCAGGTCGAACGGGTTGACGAAATAAATCAGCACTGCGGTTGCCGCGATGAGCGTCTGCCAGGGGACAACTGTGTATTCGCGCCGCGCCCATGCGCGCAGCAGCCGGGTCAATGTCAACAGGTCATCCCATACCTTACGAACCGCGGTCTTGTGTTTTTCCGCCTTGCGCGCGGCCTGCGCGGCAAGCTTTGCCGCTCGCATTCGTCTTCCCAGGAGTTCCGCGGCTTGCCGCTCCGACATCAGTGCTCCAGACTTCTTCATTTGCCAGCCTTCGTGACACCCACCATGTCCTAGGATATGGTATCGCGTTCAACACGTTCCAACACAAACCGTTAGGGAGGATCTCATGTCCGATATCACTGTCGACAGCAAAGACGGCAGTTTTTACGCCTATCTCGCCACGCCGACGGCCGGTAGCGGGTTCGGAATTGTCCTGATTCATAGAGATATTCGGCCTCAACCAGGTTATGCGCGATATTGCGGACACTCATGCCGCCAAATGGCTATATGGTAGCTTGCCCGGATCTGCTCTGGCGCCAAAAGCACTGTAGTAGCCAAATAGATAGTTGTAGATCTTGCATACCTTCTCCAGCCGTTTTCTTGCTGCTTGTCACTTGCGATTTCTTTGAAAACCAATGGAAGCGCTGCTAACCGTCTCGCTCCCAGTATTCGGTTTGATCTTTTGTGGTTACCTTGCCGGCCGCTTTCGTGTCCTTGGTGCACAAAGCAGCGAGGCGCTGAATCGGTTCGTCTATTACTTTGCGCTCCCCGCGCTGCTTTTCATTTTCGTTGCGCGGGCGCCGCTGGAAAGGATTTTCTACTGACCATTTCTGGCCGCCTGGGGTGGCGGCCTTGCCCTAACCTTTGCAATAACGGCGGCAATTGGCCACTTCGCGTACCGCGACCGTCTCGCTGTATTCACCCTGCGGGCGATGAACGCGTCATTCGCCAATACCGGATACATGGGCATCCCGCTAGCAATCACGGCCTTTGGTGAGGCCGCCGCATTACCCGCAATCATGGCCACGGTCTTTCTCAGTATTGTCGTGATGGGTCTTACGATCGCACTGATAGAAACCGATCTAAGCCAACAGGTAGGTGCTGTCAGCATCGGGCGTGACGTCAGTTTAGCGCTCGTGAAGAATCCGGTGATCCTGCCCGTAGCCGCCGGGGTGCTGGTGCCCGCCTTTGGCCTCCCCCTGCCCGCACCCGTGGAGCGCTTCTGCGATCTTCTAGGTAGTGCCGCCGGGCCTTGTGCTTTGTTTGCCATCGGTTTGTTTATTGCAGGCCAGTCCCTGCGCGAGGGCCTGGGAGACGCCGGCCTCTTGGTATTCATAAAACTCATCGTGCACCCACTGGTAACCTGGCTGCTGATCGTCGGTCTATTCCAATTGGAACCTTTGTGGGCCATGGTGACCATCCTCGTGTCCGCTCTGCCAGCAGGAGCAACCTGCTTTGTGCTGGCGCAGCGCTATCAGGTGTTCGTGGCGCCGACATCGGCAAGCATTCTGCTCTCGACTGTACTATCGGTCGTCACCGTGTCGTTTCTGCTTGTCCTGTTCGGCGTCGGTTAAGGGCGCTTGCGTTACCGTGGAAGGTCTCGTAGTCTGCCATTCGCCCTTCCCGTTGTCTCACCATCGATCAGGGGGAGGTAACCCGACGCAAAACGTTGATCGCCTGCGAGGTATCACTGCATGAGAACAGTCCCAAAGCTAACACTGGATGACGCTCGAATAATCATGGATGCTGCGGAAACGAAAGCGCGGGAGATTGGCGTGGATATGGATATAGCTATCACCGATGATGGCGGTAACCTCTTGATGTTCCACCGCATGGACAATGCGCGTGTTACGAGTATCGATATTGCCATCAGCAAAGCGTTTACGGCGGCTGCGGCACGGAAATCCACTCGAGCATACGGCGAGACCAGTGGACCCGGAGGACCTTCTTACGGCATTCACGTGAGCAATCAAGGGCGCTTTATGGTGTTTGCCGGTGGCTTGCCTATTTTCGTAGACGATCACATTGTGGGCGGTATAGGATGTAGCTCCGGCCACCCGGACCAAGATGAGACTGTAGCGCAAGCTGGCTTCGATGCACTGTTGAACAGGCTGGAGTCCTAAGTCCTTAGTCCCTCGGAGCCGTGGATGATCGCTTTGTGGCACGGGCATCACGGATTCAAGAGCATTGTGCTCCGGGCCTGAGTTTTCAGATAAGCAGGACGAGAGGGTGGACTAGAGAGCGGCAGGAAGCGGCAGGTACGCAGTGGGATCAATGCGATAGGTGCGAGGCTCTAGCACTTGATCAATTTCGGCCGGAGGACTGCTGCCGGCGGTCTGATACATGAGGTCGACAGTTTTCAAATTCGTATATGGGGTATCGTCCGTTTTGAGTACGAGCGTTACTCTCGGCTTTAGACGGCGAACACGGTTTGTGGTTACCACCACTCCCACATCGCCGGTGTTCAACTTGACCACACTGCCGATCGGATAGATACCCATGCACTGGATGAACTGTTCGACAAGATTGCCCTCGAACTTTCTGTTGCGCCACTCGTAAAATTTCCTCAGGGCAAGGTGTGCGGGGACGGCGGCGTGATAGGCCCCGTCGCTGGTAAGGGCATCATAGCAATCGACCATGCCGCCAATCACTCCGAAGTTCCCGATTTGATCACCTTTGAGACCATCCATGTAACCGGAGCCATCAAAGCGCTCATGATGACATTGGGCAAGTGCGATCGCGCCCCGAGGTATGTCCTTTGCACTCGCCAGGATCTCTACGCCACGAGGCACATGGCTCTTAACCAGTTTGAACTCTTGCGCCGTCAGGGCCCCAGGTTTTTTCAATATCTCAGCAGGTATCCTCATCTTGCCGACATCCTGCAATAAAGCGCCGATCCCAAGGATATTCAGTTGTTCTCTGTCAAAACCCAAGTGGCGACCGAAGGCGAGAGCCAGGATACACACCCGAAGACTGTGCAAGGCAGTATATTCATCCTTGTTTTTGAGTTGGGCAAAACACACGAGCGCATCAGGATTACGAATCACACTCTCCGCCATCTGCGCCACGGCCCTTTTTGCCC
>JBHIDJ010000189.1:0-5226 GCA_046760105.1 Acidiferrobacterales bacterium
AACAATCCTTGCCCTGCGCCCGCGGCACTTGCGCTTCCTGCACATCGCAGGCGACACTGAAACCTAACCCAATCAGGCAATTGCATCGTTAACTGGAGGTAGCACGCAAATAAACCTCTATAATTATGCTAATGGGCTGGGGTTGTGCTTCCGGAGATTGCCCCCGGTGCGGCGCACCGGGCTGGGCTACGGGACAGAGCGGTTGACAGCCTTTCCCCAGCAATCAGCCTTTTCTCGAACGGTTTTGGGGTTTTGACAGCAGCACAGGCCACCGCTGAATTTTCGAATAGCGACCAACTGGGGCTCAGCTTTTTCGCTTCCGTACTGGTGCATCTGGTGGTTATCTTGGGGGTCACATTCACGGTTCCGAAGGTCAGGGAAATGTACAGCCTGCCCACTCTCGAGATCACACTGGTGCAAGCCGAAAGTGAACAGGCGCCCACTGACGCGGAGTTTCTCGCGCAAGCAAACCAAGCAGGCGGAGGAACCAGCGATAACCAAGAGGTCGCTCGCAACCCCCTGCCGGTACGGGAAATCGGTGAAGTGAGTCGCGAGCTGCCAGTCATGCGGCTGCCGCCACAGCCCAAGGTCTCCTCGCCGCAGGAGGCAACCGAGTTCATGTCCCAAGACCAAGCACGCAAGAAAGTGGCCTATGAATCCGAACCCGAAAGAATGGACCCACAGACCGCGCCGGAAAGCCTGGGTTTCGAAAGCCGCCCGGATCCCGCCGAAGAGCGCACGCGCTTGATCGCCGAGATCGACCGAGTGTGGAACGAATACCAGCAGCGCCCAAAGCACAAATTCCTAAACGCGCGCACACGCGAGTACAAGTACGCGACCTATATGAAGGCCTGGGAAGCCAAAGTGGAACGCATTGGTAACCTCAACTACCCCGAGGAGGCTAAGCGACGCGGACTCTCGGGACAACTCCGCCTGGACGTGGCGCTGAATGCAGATGGCTCTGTCTATGCCATCATCATTCGCCGGTCGTCTGGCTATACATTGCTGGATGACGCTGCCAAACGCATCGTCTACTTGGCGGCACCGTTTGCGCCCTTTCCGCCGAATATACGAGCAGAAACCGATATCCTCCACATTACGCGCACCTGGCGCTTCAATGATGGCGCTCTAAGCAGCCGGAACTAAAATCGATTTCCGCTGCCTATTGAATTTGGGCCGTCCTTGCAAGCAGGCGCCCGCTGCAAGATACTAGGGAACGCCATGGGTGACTTCACTAAGCTTTCCAACCAACTTCTTATCGCGATGCCGACGCTCGCAGACCCAAACTTCTCGCGCACGGTGACACTCATCTGCGAGCACAGTACCGAGGGCGCCATGGGCATCGTCATCAACCGCACGACCGAGCTCGCCCTCGGGGATATACTGCAACAAATGGGCATCGACGCGGACTACACCAAAAAACGCAATATGCTGGTTCATCTCGGAGGACCGGTGCAAACCAACCGCGGTTTTGTCTTGCACGAGCCACTTGGCAAGTGGGAATCAACGCTGCCGATAACAGAGACCTTGGGCGTATCCACGTCTCGCGATATCCTTGCCGCAATCGCCGAAAACCGCGGCCCAAAAAGGTGCTTGATTGCACTTGGCTATGCTGGCTGGGGCGCGGGCCAGCTCGAGCGCGAGATCGCCGAGAACTCCTGGTTAAATGGACCGGTCGACCAGCAGATCATCTTCGACACACCCGTCGAACACCGCTGGCAAAATGCAGCAAAGCTGGTTGGCGTTGACTTGTCGACGCTGTCAGGGGAAGCCGGCCACGCATAGCACGTGACCTTTTTGGGATTCGATTACGGCGCAAAGTTCATCGGCGTTGCCGTAGGTAGTGCACACTCTGGGCTTGCGCAGGACCTCACGACCGTCGCGACCAGCAGCAGCGGTCCTGATTGGACACACATCTCACGTCTGATCGAAGAATGGAAGCCGCAAGCCCTTGTTGTGGGGTTGCCGCTGAACATGGATGATTCACCAAACGCAATGACCTGCGCTGCCCAGCAGTTTGGAAATCGCCTCGGCGACCGTTACAATCTACCGGTACACATGGTAGACGAACGCCTGACCACGGTCGCTGCCAAAACGAGTCTTGCCGAATCTGGCGTGCCTCCACGACATCACAAATCAAAGCTCGACAGGCTCGCCGCCAAAGTCATTTTGCAAACCTTTCTCGATGAACGTTCCAGGAGCGGCCTTGAGCGGGGGCGTTGATATCGAACAGGCCTTGGCGCGCATGGCGGATGAACTCCGCCCGCTGTTGGCACACAAGCCGGCTCTCATCGGCATCTACACAGGCGGTGTATGGATCGCCCGGCGCCTCCGGGCCCTGCTGAGACTCGAGGAGCCACTCGGCACGTTAGATATCTCCTTCTACCGCGACGATTTCACGCGCATCGGTATGAATCCCGAGGTCAAGGCCTCGGATCTCCCGGTTAACATCGACCGACGCCATGTCATTCTGGCAGACGACGTGCTGCATACGGGTCGCACTATCCGTGCCGCACTAAACGTAATCTTTGACTATGGCCGCCCGGCGTCAGTCACGCTCGCTGTCTTGGTCGATCGCAATGGACGCGAACTTCCGATCCAGGCCGATGTCGTCGGGCAGCACATGGACCTAAAACAAGGGCAGCACGTAAAACTGACAAGCGATTCATCTAACGGTGAAGGCACATTAGAACTGAAAGTTCAGGAGGTCGACGGGTGACGGGAGACCTGCAATTCGATAGCCAGGGCCAACTACACCATTTTCTGACAATCGAGGGCTTGAGCCGTCAGACCATTCTTCAGATTCTCGACGCCGCAGAATCTTTTATCTCCGTCGGCGAGAGGGAGATAAAAAAAGTTCCGCTTCTACGTGGCAAGACCGTGGTCAATCTTTTCTTTGAGCCTAGCACGCGTACACGTACAACCTTTGAAATCGCCGCCAAACGGCTATCGGCTGACGTTATCAATGTTGATACCCGGGTATCGAGCACCACTAAGGGGGAAACGCTCCTCGACACGATTCGGAACCTCGAGGCCATGCGTACCGACCTCTTCGTCATACGCCATAGCATGAGTGGTGCGGCCTACCTCGTGGCACAGCATGTACCGCCGCATGTACGCATTATTAACGGGGGCGACGGTAGCCACGCGCATCCTACCCAGGGCATGCTCGATATGTTCACCATCCGCCGCTATAAAGGCTCCTTTGAAAATCTCAGGGTAGCCATTGTGGGCGACATCTTGCATTCGCGCGTGGCACGTTCGCAGATCCACGCGCTGACGACGCTCGGGGTGACCGAAGTCCGCGTGATCGCGCCCAAGACGTTGTTACCCACCGCGGTGGAGCGCTTGGGTGTGCACGCGTATACCGACATGCGGGCGGGCATCGAAGGCATCGATGTGGTCATTATGCTGCGCTTACAGCGCGAGCGCATGCAGGGTGCGCGTATTCCAAGTGAGCAGGAGTTCTTCAATCTTTACGGGCTCACCGCCGACAAACTGCGGATGGCAAAAAAGGATGCCATCGTCATGCATCCAGGTCCGATGAATCGGGGTCTGGAGATTGACTCCTCCGTCGCCGATGGTCCGCAGTCTGTGATCTTTCCGCAGGTGACTAATGGCATCGCCGTACGCATGGCCATCATGGCCATCATCATGGGTGGCAAAGCCCAGCAAGAAAGTGTCGAGAAACGGTCCATAAGGAGGCGCGCCTGATGGGTCTCGTGATCCATGGCGGCCACCTTATCGATCCAGCCAACAGCGTAGACGGCAAAAACGATATTTTTATTAACGACGATGGTTTCGTCGTCGCTGTTGGAAAGACGCCTGCCGGCTTCGACGTCACTAAGACCATAGATGCAAGTGGCAAGATCGTGTGCCCGGGTCTTGTCGACCTACGCGCGCGCGTACGTGAACCCGGCCTTGAGTACAAGGCGACCATGGAGAGCGAGACGCGCGCAGCGGTAAGCGCTGGTATCACCACCCTGTGTTGTCCGCCAGACACCGATCCCGTCATCGACACACCTGCGGTCGCACAGATGATTCAACACCGTGCGTGGCGTTTTGGTTTGACCTTCATCCATCCACTGGGGGCCCTCACACGGGAGCTCGAAGGCGAACGCTTGACCGACATGGAGGCGTTGGACGAGGCCGGCTGCGTCGGCGTGAGCAATGCCCTCAAGCCGGTGAAAGACACTCAGGTGATGCGCCGCGCCATGGAGTATGCGGCCAGCTTCGATCTGACGGTGTTCTTGCACTCAGAAGACCCATGGTTGCACAGCACCGGTTGCGTACACGAGGGCGAGGTCGGCACGCGCTTAGGTCTGCCCGGTATCCCCGAGGCGGCGGAGACCGTAGCTGTGGCGCGCGATCTTGCGCTCATCGAGCAAACGGGCGTCCAAGCGCATTTCTGTCAACTATCGAGCGGGCGTGCAGTAGCGATGGTGGCCGAGGCGCAAAGTCGCGGTTTGTCGGTAACGGCCGATGTCACCGCTCATCATGTGCATCTGACCGAACATGACATCGGTTTTTTCAATACGCAGTGCCACGTGCTGCCACCCCTGCGTAGCTCGCGTGATCGGGAGGCCTTAAGACAAGCGCTTAAAGATGGTGTGATCTCTGCCGTGTGCTCCGATCATCAACCACACGAACCCGATGCCAAGCTCGCGCCGTTCGCGGATGCGGCGCCGGGGATATCCGGGCTCGAAAGCCTACTGCCGCTGACGTTGAAACTTGCCGATGAAAAGATTCTCACCGTGAACGAAGCGATTGCAAGTATCACGGGCAAGCCGGCAGAAATTTTGGGTGTCGACACCGGACATCTCGGCGTCGAGGCCACCGCCGACCTTTGCATCTTCGATCCCGAGGCGTGGTGGACGTTGACTGCAGACAAGCTCGTGAGCCGCGGACACAACACGCCTTTTGTCGGCTGGGAACTTCGCGGACGAGTGACCCATACCTTGGTTGGGGGTCAGGTGGTGTTTGAGTTAGATAAGGAACATCGCGATTAAGAGAACAGGATGTGTCGCTGCCGGCGACAATTTACTAACGGGGTTCCGCCCCGTACGACGGGTGACTTTCGTTTCGGCGAAAGCCACCAAAGCCATCGCGCCTGCGCCTTCGCCCGCAAAAACCGCGGATGCCCTGCGCGCCTCAGTCGCCTCAGAGGGTCCGCGCAAGGTACATCTCGGCAATTGCTCCTGCATTGCTCTACCTTCCTACATCCCT
>JBHIDJ010000190.1:0-5200 GCA_046760105.1 Acidiferrobacterales bacterium
TTAGCGCCATTTGCTGAAATCCGGGGCACGCTTTTCGAGGAAGGCCCGTGCCCCCTCGCGCTGCTCCCCACTGTCGTAGTAATTGGGCGCGACCCTACGGACGAGATCGGCCATCTCGAGCGTCATAATATGTTCCATGTGGTGCCGCATCGAGGCCTTGACCACGTTGAGGCAAGTCGGGCTGAGGGCCAGCATCTCTTTCGCCCATTTCTCCACCTCTTCGTCGAGCTTCTCCATGGGCACGACCGCGTTCACCATGCCCCACGCGAGCATCTGCTGTGCGGTGTAGCGCCGACAAAGCAGCCAAAGCTCGCGCGCCCGTTTGTGGCCTACGATGTTGGCCGCATGCGAGACCATGTAGCCGCCCGCGGCCCGTTCTGGCCAAAGATCGCGTGCTCGGCGGCGATCGTGATGTCGCAGAAGTACGCCAGATGATTGCCGCCGCCGATCGCGTAGCCGTTCACGCGTGCAATCACGGGCTTCGGACAGTCGACGATCATATGAGCGAGGTTGTATTCCTCGTACTCCGCGCCGCCTTCCGCCTCCCAGTGCATATCGCCACCCGAGCTGAAGGCGCGATCGCCGGTGCCAGTGATCACGATCACCCCGACGCTGCGGTCGGCTTCTGCCTTGCGAAACGCGTCCTCCATCTCATGGATGGTCTCCTGGGTAAATGCATTCAGGGTCTTGGGTCGGTCGATGGCGATGGTGGCAATCTGGTCTTTGACTGTATAGACGATGTCCTTGTATTCTGACATTGTGCGCGGCTCTCCGTATGATCCAAACCGACCTATTCTAAACACGAAATGCACCCATGAACGACGTTGAACGGCAGGGACGGATCGATCTGGCGGCAGCGTTTCGCTGGGCGGCCCGTCTTGGTTACCACGAGTCCATCGCCAATCACTTCACGCTGGCGGTCACAGACGACGGCAGCCGGTTCTTAGTGAACCCGTGGGGGCTGCACTTCTCCGAGATTCGGGCGCGCGATCTGCTGTTGGTCGATGGCGAGGGGCACGTGTACGCGGGTGATGCCAAACCCGAGCGCTCCGCGATCTGCATCCACGCGCCGATGCACGCCCGTTTGCCGCATGCACGATGCGTCCTGCATACACACATGCCTTACGCGACCGTGCTCACGACCATCGAAGGCGGACGCCTGGAGATGGTCCATCAGAGCTCGGCCCGATTCTATGGACAGATCGCCTACGACGACAGCTTTAACACGATGGCGCTCGGCGATGACGAAGGCGATCGAATCTGCCGGGCGCTAGGCGACAAGAGCATCCTGTTCATGGCCAATCACGGCGTGACCATGGTGGGACCAACCGTGGCCGAGGTATTTGACGCGTTGTACTACCTGGAGCGCGCATGCGAACACCAGGTGCGGGCGATGTTGACGGGGCGAGCGCTCAAGCCCATGTCCGACGAGGCCGCGCGCAAGACGGCCGAGCAATGGAGCCACGGGGCGTGGTCAGCGACGGAGCACTTTGCGGCGCTCAAGCGCATTCTCGACCGGGAAGAGCCCGACTATGCGCAATGACGTATTCCTAATCACCACCGGGTAGACTAACAGTTAGCCTGAGTCAGCCGTTTTCGACGCTGCCTTATTGACCGGCGCGACATGAATCACTGATTTTCGATCCGAGTCGATCTATCTCTGGCGCGAATTCCTCACACGCAGCAAACTTGCCTCGAATACTGCGCCATCGATTCGGCTTTCTCGAACCAACCGGTTCGCGCCGCTCGGGATAAGTCGTTGACTGAAAGCCCAAAGCGAGCAGCGCCCCGAAGAGTCGCGAATGAGGCGCGACGCTGTCAGCGCGTGACATTAGTCGAAGCTGTAAAGCCGGGCGCAGTTGTCCCACAAAATTTTGCGCTTGCTTTCCTCTGGGTAAGGCTGCAGACAGAAAGTCTCTACCGCTCGCGGGAAGCGGCTGTCCTCGTGCGGGAAATCGGTGGAAAAGACGATGTTGTCGTCACCGAGCCAGTCCAAGACGTATTTCCCGGTCGTCTCGTCGGCCTCGATCGAGGCCCAGCACTGGCGCTTGAAATAGGCACTCGGGGCAAGCGGTAATTTCGCCTTGATATACTTCTCACGGTGCTCATAGTGCTCGTCCATGCGCCACAGCCAGTAGGGTACCCAGCTGCAGTTCGCCTCCAAAAAAGCCACTCTTAATCCCGGGAAGCGCTCGAGTACGCCGCCAGCAATCATGCAAAGCGAAGCGTACATCATCTCCACCGGGTGACAAGCGACGTGCTCGGTCAGCCAAAGATCCTCGTAGCGGCCATCGAAGCGCTCGCCGACGGCGACCGGCAGTTCACAGGGCCAGCCTTCGTGGAAGCCGATGGCGAGCCCATGCTTCTCGCACTCCGCCCATAGTGGATCGTAGGCGGGGTCGTGCCAGTTGCGTCCCCGCACCGGGTTCGGGCGAAGATAGATGGCCTTGAAGCCGAGCTCCTGTTTGCAGCGACGCACTTCTTGCACCGCCGATGGAATATGTTGTGGGGCAATGAGTCCGGTGCCATACAGGCGGTCGGGCGCGACCGCACAAAACTCCGCCAGCCAGTCGTTGTAGGCGCGGGCGATAGCCGCGGCGAGCCCATCGTCTTCGTACTCCTTGCCGATGGCATAAAACCCGCGCGTGGGAAACAACACCGCAACGTCGATTCCTTCCTCGTCCATCGCCTCGAGCTGTACATCCGCTCCCCAGCCGCGCTTGTCGTATTCCCGAAACTTCTCCATCCGACCGGCCTGGTTGATGAGCTCGAGGGTCAGTTCCTCCTTGATCGGAATCTCACCCGAGCGTGAGATCACGCGCCCATCATGGCGCAGATACATGTCATTAAAGAACTCGTTGCTGCCCACCGGGGCTTGATCCTTGTACTTCGGATCGATGTACCTGAGCCACAGATCTCCGGGCTCCAGCACGTGGAGATCGCTATCCAGCACGCGTAAGCCGTTATACGCCATCCGACGGGCTCTCCAGTATGATAGACGACAAGACATACCCCCTCCCGGGAAACTCCCGTCGGAGGCAGGCATAAGAATGCCACGAGTTTACGTAGCCGGTACACGAGCAGCAAGACGAGGAGCCAAGACAATGCGCGCGATCGATATTCTGTGTAATGACTTCACCCCGGAAGGGATCCGCAAAAACTACCTGGAAAACGAGGAAGAGTTCAGCCGCTTCGCCCAGGTCGGGCGCACGAGAAACTTCAAGGCCTATGAGCCGGCGGAGTTTCTGGCGCGTATGCAATCACTAGGCGTGGAGAAGGTGCTCGTGTGCGCCATCAAGACTTGGTCGTTCTATCAGCAACGATTGCTCGAGCATACGACTGTCGAAGAAGTCATCGCCATCACAGAGCAATGTCCCGGTCGGGTCTATGGGCTCTACGGCGTAAACGTGCACACTGGCATGAAGGGAGTAGCGGAGTTCGAGCGCATGGTGAAGGAACATGGCTTCAAGGGGTTGCATATCCATCCCCACGGCTACGGGTTGCCACCGAACCACGCGTTTTATTTTCCGTACTACGCCAAGGCCCAGGAGCTCGGCGTGCCGGCCATCATCTCGATGGGGCATACGCTCGACCTCATGCCCATCGAACCGGGGCGGCCGATTCATCTGGATACCATTGCCCTGTATTTCCCCGACCTTGCCGTCATCTGTACGCATACCGGTTGGCCTTGGGTGG
Source organism: Acidiferrobacterales bacterium (assembly GCA_046760105.1). GTDB lineage: Bacteria > Pseudomonadota > Gammaproteobacteria > Acidiferrobacterales > SPGG2 > JBHIDJ01. The sequence goes on from JBHIDJ010000190.1 coordinate 3,697, forward strand.
AAGAGGCAATCGCCCTTGCCTGGAAGCACCCCAACGTCTTTCTCGGCACGTCCGCCTATGCGCCCAAGTACTGGAAACCAGAGCTGGTGAAGTTCATCAATTCACACGGCCAGGACAAGGTCGTATGGGGTACTGACTACCCGCTTATCGATCACCAGGAAGCGCTGGAGCAGATCGAGGCCTTGGGCTTGAGAGAAACATCCAAATCCAAATTTCTGTATGAAAACGCGGCGAGACTGTTTCGGTTTGGTTGATTGACGGCGGGAAAAGCGGGACATCGAGATCACGGCGAGGAACAATGAAGGGCATCAGAGCGATAGTCTATGGGGTCGGCCGGGTCGGCAAGCTTGCTACCCGGCTTATGGTGGAGAAAGGTATAGAGATCGTGGGCGCCGTCAACCGCGCGGGACCAAAGGTGAACCGAGATCTGGGTGAGGTTGCCGAACTCGGTTACCGCCTCAACGTTACGGTAAGCGATGACGCGGACGCGGTGCTGTCGCAAGCGGCGGCGGACGTGGTGCTTGTTTGTGTTTACGACGATATGGAGCGCATGTTCCCAATCTACAAGAATTGCATAGAGCACGGCCTCAATGTCATATCTGTCGGGGCGCATGCTTCGTATCCCTGGCGTATCGCCCCGGAGATCACGGCGACGCTGGACCGGCTCGCCAAGACACACAAGGTCACCATTACCGGCAGTGGGAACCAGGACTTCTTCATGGTCAATGTCGCGAGCCTCGCCTCCGGCGTTTGCCACCGTATCGACGCTATCACCTACCGAAGCCTCACGGATGTGAACGCATTCGGTCCGGAAGTCGCCGAAATCGCTCACGTCGGCGAGACGCGCGAAACATATGACGAAAGGGCGATTACCGCACACGAGCAGCCCCTGAGTGTGTATACCACCTTCTGGGATAACCTAAGCGCCGATCTGGGATTGCAGATCACCGACGTGCGTCAGAACACGGAACCGTTGGTGGGCGAGAGAGAGCTGGTGTGCACGAGCCTCAACGCGACGGTTAGTGCTGGTCGCATCATCGGCATCGCGCAGCGGATCGAGGTTGCCACACAAGAAGGGATAACGATGCTCGGCGAATATAGTCTCAAGGTCTGCGCCGAAGACGAAGAGGAATACAAGGTGTGGAGTATTCGCGGCGAACCGGATCTTAATATCCGGCTCGACAAGCTGTCCCCGGGCTTTACCACTGCCAGCCAGCCGGTGAACCGCATCCCGGACGTTATTAACAGCAAGCCCGGCTTCGTTACCCTCGAGCAACTTCCCAAACTCAGATATCGGGTCAATCCGCTTTCCTCATATCTGACCGCTGACATCGGAGCGTGAGCCGACCGAAAGAGAAACGTTCGCCAGGAAAGGCGCTGCCCGAGGAAAGTGGCATAATGCCGAACACAACTGTATGTAAACCGAAACGGGTCGAAGCATGACATTTATTAAGCCAGACCGTCGCAACGGGGCAGTGGAGTGGAGTCTTGAATTGTAAATTGC
>JBHIDJ010000191.1:0-5155 GCA_046760105.1 Acidiferrobacterales bacterium
TGCGGCGGTGCCGAGCGCCCACTGAATGCCCTCTCTCGGTCGACGAGTCATGGCGAAGGCGACAATAGTTCCCAGGACACCGCCAACCAGAAAACCGAATAGATGCGCCAAGAGGTCGACGCGCTCGCCCGCTGCTCCTAACATCGCAAGCAGCGCCAGACCCGCGGCGATAGGTACCCACGCGTGTCGCCCGCGCGCACCGCGGCGGCGGCGGCGCACAACACCCAGACCGCCGAGCGCGCCGAGCGCGCCGAACACGGCGGTGGAGGCGCCTACCGAGACATGCAGTGAGCCATAAAAGAGCGCGTTCACCCCGTTTCCGCCGGCGCCCGCAAGCAAGACGAGAAGACAGCCAAGGCCAGGACCGAGGCTGCGACACACGGCGGTTAAGAATAGGGTGCAGCCAATGACGTTGGCCAGCACGTGCTTTAAATCTGCGTGCAGGGTGAGCGCGGTCACTGTACGCCACGACTCGCCGAGAAGGATGCGTGCCGCATCCGCGGCTCCGTGCTCGAACCAGGGCACGGCCGGGTTCCACGGGCCCGTGACCAAAAAAAAGCCGAACAGTGCTGCTGAAACGCCAAGCGCGACAGATAGATGTGCCAGCCCGGCAGGCTCGTCGTACTCTGGCGGCGCTGGCGGGTTTTCCCTTTCATACGCCGAAAGGGCGGCGGCCGCGCGTTCGGCTTCCTCGGACGGCACGCCGAGCACGAAGCCGCTACTGTCCTGCCAGATGCTCGGGGACAGGCCCTCAGCAACAAGCACGAGCGCCCACTCCTCGGCTAGTGCGCGTTTGGGCGCGGTCCGCAGCGGAATGTCTGGAGCTTCGCTCATCGTATGCCTTGCCCAGGGTACCTAGTCAGTGCGGTTCGCCGCGCTCATTGGTTGCTAAGGTCTCTTGATGCGCAGTGAGTCGAGGCTGACCTCGACACCCGTCGCACTGTATTCTAACGCTGGCGGCACGTGCGTCGACCTGTGACGCGATCACCGTCATTGCGAGGCTATATGTCATCAACGGACAAAATAATCGAGATTAAGAACGCCACAGTTTTTCGTGGTAACACCCGGGTGTTTGAAAACTTCTCATTAGCGATCGAACAAAGCAACAACACCGCCATCATCGGTCCCAATGGCGCTGGAAAGACAACCCTTTTAAAGCTGTTGTCGCGGGAGATCTATCCAGTCTGGAGCGACGCCTCCTATGTCCGGATTCTCGGCCGCGATAACTGGAATGTGTGGGAGCTGCGCTCGCAACTTGGGATCGTCAGCCACGATTTACAGCACGAATACGCGGGCCATGTGCGCGGCCTCGACGTCGTCCTGTCCGGCTATTATTCCAGCATTGGCACTTACAGCTACCAGGCGTTCGACGCCGAAAGACTACAGCATGCGCAACAAATCATGGCCATGCTCGGTATTACGCACCTTAAGGAGAAGTTGTTCGCCACTATGTCGACCGGCGAGCAGCGTCGTTTTCTCCTTGGCCGGGCACTTATCAATGAACCCCATACCCTCGTGCTCGACGAGCCGACAACCAGTCTCGATCTGAAGGCGACATTCACGTACCTCGCCATTATCCGCCAGCTGATGCAGGAGGATAGAACAGTCATTCTCATCACCCATCACCTGCACGACATTCCACCCGAGGTCACGCGTGTGATATTGCTTAAGAGTGGAGAAGTGGTTGCACAGGGGGATAAACAGCAGGTCCTTACCGATGACAACCTCAGCGATCTTTTCGATACCCCGATCAAGCTTGTCACCGAAAACGGCTTCTATCAGGCCATGCCAGCAGACGCGTAAATTCGCGTCAGCAACAATCCTAGCTAGAGCTCGGAAGCCATCGTAGGGAGCAGGGCAGCAAGCCCCAAGCGTAAAGCATACGCAAGCTAAGAACATAGCGCTGGCGGCGGTAAATCAACCATTCGCCTGAAACCGCCTTTGCCTGAGATGGGAATGGAGGCCGAATCTAGGTTCAAGGCCTGATCGTGTGGCCCCCGCTCACGCAAATGGGTCGTCCGCGGGCATAAAACTTGCAGAAGTTAGGGTATAGGGTGCGGCCCGTGTTTTTCCCCTATGCGACCACGGCCGCACAGGGGTGCTGCTATATGACAGCGCGCGGCGTCCTGGCAAAGGGTTTCGCCGAGAGGACACGCCTTGCCAGTCGGTTTTCTCGACAGAAGTTCAGGGCCTTGGGTACAGCCATGGGTGAACGGACCAAAGACAGGACAATAGAAGAGGAAGGGCGTGAGCCGTTGGAGGCCGGTGTTGGACACGGGTCGCAACCGTGCCTTACGGTCATCGCCGGTGGCCCTGTCGGTACCACGTACACTCTATCTCTCGAAGGTGAGACGGTTATTGGCCGTGGGCTCGATGCTGACGTGCGTTTTGACGATCAGCGTATAAGCCGGCGCCACGCGCGGCTGCTGATCGTAGCGAAGGGCCAAGGTCTCCTCGAAGACCTCGGCAGTAGCAACGGGACGTTCGTCAATGGCGCACGCATTAAACAGCAACCAGTAAAAGATGGCGACAAGATCCAGATCGGAACGAATGCTCTTCTTAAGTTTTCCTACCAGGACGAAGCCGAACGTAACGCCCGGCAGGAGCTTTTTGATCGTGCGATAAAGGACCCGATCACCGAGATTTACACCGAACAGTATTTCTTGGACCGCATTTCCACTGAGTACGCCTATGCCCAGCGACACGAGAGAGAGTTCGCGCTGCTCATGTTTGAAGCCGACGGCCTAAAAGAGATCAGAGCTACCTACGGGAACTCGGCGTGCGATTTCATTCTTAAGGAGCTGGCTCGCGTTGTTACGCACATACTGCGCGCGGAAGACGTCTTTGCCCGCTACGACGACACGGCGTTCGTGATCCTGGCACGTGATATTGGCGACACGGAGGTAGCGGTGGTTGCGCAGCGGATTCGCCGGACCATCAAAAACCACGATTTTGTTTTCGAAGGCACGCAGGTGCCTATTACCATCTGTCTCGGCATAGCAACGCTGTCAAACAAAGCGAAAAAGCCTGCCAAGCTCATCCAAATCGCGGAGAAGTACCTCAGCCGTGCGCAGAAAGCTGGCCAGAACTCCATTGGTGGTAGTGTCATGAGGGACCTCACGCAGCGTCGTGGATCTTCGACAACCGTTTCGGGTTCCCCAAAAAATCGGGCTGGTGGCATCATGTCGCTGTTCGACTCTATAGCGCGCCTGCGACAAAAAAAACCTACAACGGATTGATGTAAACCTGTCTTTTACTGGTCCGGGTAGGGTGAGCCGGGGAAAGGCCAGGGTCGAGCGGTCGGCTTGGACATCAGCGTAGACGAGAGTCAGTTAAAAAAGGGAACACGGACCCTTCGCGGACGCAAAATTCTCCCGTCTTACTATCACGAGATGTCACCAGTCCATGTGTTATTCAATCTTCACTGGGTGGCAACTGGGCAAGCAACCTTTGCGCACGGAGCGCTGGCACGCCGAGATTGGATCCCCCAAATTCTACTAACACAGCCGCATTGATGGCGACAACACGGCCACTTAGATCCATCACCGGTCCACCGCTGCCACCAACGGTGGTTTCAGCATCGTAGGCGACTACCTCTTCCGAGACTTGACTGACAATTCCACGGCTGGCGAGTGGTTTGATGTAGCCTGCCTCAGAAAGACGTTGAGCCACAGACCAGAAGTCGGCATCGCCGTCCGGTGTGATCTCTTTGAGAAACTCGGGGCTGGTCCTCACGACCAGCCCTCGCATACCCGTCGGATATCCCAGCACCAAGACCTCCTCACCAGGCCGAGGCGCGCGGGGATCGAGTTCGAGCACGGCGAGCCCTTCGATCTTGTCACTCACCTGTAACACGGCCAAATCCGCCTCGTCACTGGCATGCAAAAGCTCAACTCCGAGCGGATCCTTTACACCGGGCACAAACGCCAAAAGGCGTTGGATAACAGGTGTCAGTCCACGCTCTCGGGCAAGCTCCGTGCGCTGGTCGTCGAGCCAGGGCTCGGCCACGTGTCTATTGGTCAAGAGCAGGCCTTCTGCGGACACGACAAACGCGGTCCCTGTGAAGGTGAGCTCCACTACTCTCCCGGTCTCCTCCAGGGTAAATAGAACCAGGCCCTCCGGCGATTCGATAGAGCGCAGCGGTCTCCCGGTCTCGGGCTCAATAAATCCGAAGGCTCCTTGAATGAGTGCGACAGACGGGCTGGCAGTCGCTATCACCCGGGCCGCAACCTCGGAGCGGGCTTCCAGCGCTTCCAGGCGCTCGATGGCGGCGGCCAGACGGGTCTCCATCTCCGCCTGTAACGCTAGCAGCTCCTCACGGGTCATGGTCTGGGCACCGGTTCTCTCGAGCATCTCGGCAATGCCTTCGATGCGCACGCCCTCTACCGCCACGCGTTTTTGCAGACGCAGGTTTTGTACAACGAGCAGCACCACGCTGACGACCAGTGCGGTGAGGAGAACCAGTACCCAGATGCGGAACCACAGGGATGTTTGCGTCGCCAGGTCCCGGGTGACGTTAGCTAGAAAGCGGGTGGTCTTGCCCAGTTTTGTCCGACCATCCGCGCGCGCGCCGTCAAAAGAATCGGCAAGCGAGTCCGCAATGGACTTCTTCGGCGTCGCGCCGGGTGGATATAAACGATAGCGAACGACAGGCCCGACTTTGCCGACCTCCAATAGATCGCCTGACTGTAGCACCCGGCTTTCGTCTACGCGCTCACCATTTACCCAGACGTTGCGCTCAGGTGCTACCGCTATCTCGTATGTGCTGCCCGCTCGATGCAGGGTTGCATGATACTCACGTGCCTTCTCATCATCCGGAGGTAGGAATCGGATGTCTGCGTCGGGGCCCCTGACAACCCGAAGGGTCTCCTGATCGAGCTTTTCCATCTGCCCACGGCGGCGGCCAGAAAGAAAGACCACGAGTGGAATGTGTTGGGGAGCAGTAGACTCGCGCTCAGCAGCAGGCACGGACGATGGGTCCTCAGTTGTATAGTTATTCGTCATTGGGCGGCGACCAAGTATACCGTTAGCCCATGGGGAGGTCTCTTGACGCATCTCATCTTCAAGGCCGAAAACCTCACACTCATCCTTCGTCGATTCAGCCGTATTGCCATTTGAGCGTTTGCACACTTTGGGCCTACGGACTTACGAGTGG
>JBHIDJ010000192.1:0-5149 GCA_046760105.1 Acidiferrobacterales bacterium
CAACGTTGAGCTTCTTGCCCAATCGAGCAGCATCCATAAGCTCAGCAATCGCGTCTGTACCATCTTGATGGATTTCTCTGGCGGTCTCTATTTCCTCTTCGATACTTGCCTTATCCAAGTAGGGTGTTTTCCCAGGCTGTGCGTCGTCGCCTGGGGTCCCCGTGTAGGGGACACCGACCGAGATGTCGGTATCAATGTAGACGTATTTGCAGTACTTCCTGATCTCTTCGATGACCTCGTCCGACTGGATCTCGAAGCCTTGAAAGAGGAACGAGGTCTCGCGCCACGGGCGGTCCAGCTCGGAGACCCACATTCCGTGCACGAGGTCTTCAATGTTGATTTTTTTCTTCATCGCAAGAAACAGTAGCTCGATTCATTTCTTGATTAGCTCGAGGGTTCCCGCCCCTTTTAGCTTGCTAGACGTACCGCATTACGCCCGTGGCTTTTGGCCTGATAGACTGCTTGATCGGCCTTCGCGATCAGTTCGGAGGCGTTTGTGCCATCCGGCCCAAGGGTAGCAACGCCTGCACTAATGGTAATCGTTGTGGGCGCCTGGCTGCCGACTGCGATGGCGGCATTGTCTTCGACCGCTTTGCGTATTTTCTCCGCCACGGTATGGGCATCCTCTTTCGGCGTCTCTGGCAAGATGATGACGAACTCCTCGCCGCCGTAGCGCGTACCGATGTCGATTTCGCGAATATTATCTTTGACGATCTGGCTAATCTTTTTGAGTACTAGATCTCCGTGTTGGTGTCCGTACTGGTCGTTGTATTTCTTGAAGAAATCCACATCAAGAAAGATAACCGACAGATTGCGACCATAGCGTGTGGCGCGCGTTACCTCACTGGTTATCGCCTCGTCGAAGTAGCGGCGATTGAACAGCCCGGTTAGTTGATCGCGAATAGCCAGTGCCTTAAACGCATTGTTAAGATTCTCCAAGGCTTGATTCTTGTTCTTTAATGTGACAGTCAACGCCCTGAAAGCCTTGTTTAGATTTGCCAAAGCTTCATTTCTGCTTTTCAGCGTGTCGACCAGTTTTTGCCGCTCCCGCACAAGCTCGAAGTTCTGCATCGCGCGTCTCGCCACATTGGCGACCAGTTCCAGGTCTTCAAACGGTTTTGTAAGAAAATCGTACGCCCCACCCTTAATTGCATTGATCGCTACATCCATCGTGCCGTGGCTCGTCATGATGATGACATTAGTCTCCGGATTGAGCCGCTTAACTTTCTTAAGCAGATCAAGACCGCTCATACCGCCCATGCGGATGTCGGTAAATATGACGGGAACAGGACTACTTTCGAAGGTTGAAAGTGCCTCCTCACCGCTCGCGGCCTCGATAACCTGATAGCGCTCGTCGGTAAGGACGTGCGACACCATACCGCGAATGCTTTGCTCGTCATCAACTACCAATATACGTTTTTTCATCAGTGCCACCCTATATCTTTGTTTAACCCTATCAAACCTATGCGGCGGAGCTTGTCATCACAATCTCGTCAACGAGTCCCGGGAAGGTCATGATAAAAGCGGTGCCCTTGCCGATTTCGCTTTCGATTCTGATTTCACCTTTATGATCTTTTATGATTCCGTACGTTACGGATAGCCCCAGCCCCGTACCCTTACCGGCCGCTTTCGTGGTAAAAAACGGCTCGAAAATCTTTTCCCGTATATCCTCCGGTATTCCCGGTCCATTGTCCGCAAACACCAATAAAACCTGCCCGCTATCCTGCTTACTGCTGGTGATGCGCACTGTACCGGGTCTGCCCTCCAAGGCTTGTTGCGCATTAATGGCAAAGTTCATTAGCACCTGCTGCAGCTGATTGGCATTGCCAGTGATCTCTGGCAGATTGTCTGCCAGATTTAGCTGTACCTTTAGGTCATTGATGGACAACTGATGATCGACAATGGCCATCGCATGTTTAACAACCTCGTTAAGGTCGATCGGTTCGTATTCCATCTTCTCCTGCCGCGCGAACTTCATTAAATTGGTAATAATCTCGGTACAGCGCCTGGTCTCGTGCTCGATGATGGTGATGTAGTTATGTAGTGGGTCATCCTCCTTCACTTTTCTTAGACAAAGTTGAGCGTGACCCAATATCCCCGCGAGCGGGTTTTTCACCTCGTGCGCGATACCGGCGCTCAGCTGACCAAACGCCGACATCTTTTCTGACTGGACCAGCGCGGCTTGTGCTTTCCGGAGTTCTTCCAGTCGCTGTCTTAACTCGGACGCCATCTGGTTGAACGAGGAGGATAAAAGACCGATTTCGTCTTTAGATTTTGTCTCGATGAATATGTCAAAAAATCCCTTACCGACTTCACGTGCGGCGTGGGTCAATCTTTCTAAAGGTCGCGTGAGTCGGTGCGCTAGAAAAACACTGATCAGCCCGGTTGCAATAAGCAACGCAAGCGCTAGTAACATCAGATTGTTGAGCAGTTCCCGTGCGGTCAGATAGGCGACGGCCTTGGGAATTTGCACACCCGCCAACAGCCCGCTGCTTTTGAGCTGAGCGAAAGCACCAATCATGGCTTCACCGTCGTTTTCATATTCGATGGTCGTGCCTAACAGATGCTGCTGGCCCACCAGGTGGTCGAGATCCGGTATCCAATCCGCTACCGTTCGCTGTACAACGTGCTGCAGATCGTCGTCCGCGATCAGTACGCCGTCTGGATCCACGATAAAGATCTGAAATGCCGATGGTCGCGTGGCCAGACGCAACAGTGATTCAAGGCGAACCATCGCCGTGACTACAGCCGGCTTTTGATCCTTCGTGGTATTGTGGGTCGTGGCAATTAACAACAAGGGCAGCTCGGCTTTAATGGTAGCGTTCTCCACATAGACCGGAACTGACTGTATACGCTCTGGCGACAACGGGTGCTGTTGTAAATAACCGGTCAGGTCTTTCTTCGTCATACCTGCCGTTTCGAGCGTCTTGGCATCGTAGATCATAATCGGTTCATTTCCTTCGCGACGCACGCTAACCGCCACAAAGTCGGTAAAGTTCTTAAACAGGTCGCCGACAATCTCCGTTTTACGGTCCGCACTGAGCTTTTGGTCATTGATTAACTCGGCAAACACGCGCAACCTTTCGTGATAGCTCTTTAACAATGAATCCGCTTCTTCTGCCACATGAAGCGCAATGACCGAGGTGAGATCGCGGATGTAAGTGGTTTTGTCAGAATTGAATGCGTTGGCCATGGCCATTATGATGAGGCTCACCACCGCAGTGATAACGGATAAGAACGTTATCAATATCTTAAGGCGAATGGGGAAGCGCATTCGTGTGGCCATCGTGTGATCCTTACACTCAATACTTTCCGTTTACCAGTTTCGTTGCGTAAGCGACATTGCCCGCCGGATCCACGGCCTCGATCACGATGAGACTCGCACCGCGCTTGATGCGCAGCCGGTGTTTGAAAATACCTTGGCCGTTGACTATTATCTGTTTGCCTTCCACGTAGACCTTCGCACCCGGTTCGGTTGTCCCACGCAAGGTGACGGTGTCGCTGTGTACTACTTTTGGCGGAGGCTGGAGGCGAAGCACCGGGGGTTTGCGGTCCTGCATCAGGCTCAACTGTCGTATTTCGCTTGGCCTGCCTTCTAACTTGTCGGCAAGCGCATGGACGCGCCAGTAATAGCGGCCTTTTTTTAAGTTACCGTGCTTAAAGCGCGCGCTGTCCAACTCCTCGTCGACAACCAGATCGCGGAATTCCGGGTCTCGTGCCAGCATAAATCGGTAACCGTCGACAACCCCCGATGGCTTCCATGAGAACACGATCTTCGGCGGTAGGTCGCGGTAATAGGCGACACGACTATTGTGTGGCGCCTTTAGTATCGGCGCTGCTGGCAGCGACAACGGTACCGGCTGTCCATCAACGTCTAGTGTAAGACCGTCGTTTTCCTCTAAACGGATACGTTTTCCACCCACCAGCACTTGTGCTTTGCCCTTGTGCACAGCCAGCGTTGACGTTTTGTCCGGGTTAACGCGCACTTTGAATTCAACATCATCACCACCTCCCTCGGCTGGCGACACCTGCAGTTCCGAGCCGGGTACGGCTACCTGCAGACTGCTCGGTCCGCTGCTCGACGGTAACAGCTTCCCGCGCAGCTCGCCTTCGACCATCACGCGGAGTGTACGCGCCTTATTTGCGAACAGACCCGACTCCAGGCTTTGAAAGACGACCAGTGAGTTCTCACCGATATCCAGATAGCTTCCTTCATTAAACTCGATCAAGGCGTGCGCGCGTTCATAGGTCTGTACCGCATCCCGGTGATGCAACGCCATGCCGGTTTGTGCTGTTGACCAGGCAATGTCTCGTGCGGGCTTTATATTCACTTTGTTGCTGATCTCGGTAAGCATGGCCGCCAGCGGCTGCAAGGTTTCGGTTTCCGGGCGTTCGACAGCCGGCTCGCGCGATGCTGTTTGTGAGACCGATCTGCCGATGCTTTGGGCAAGATCCTTGACGCTTGTGCCAATTGGCAAATATAGATTGGTGACCCCGAATAGGATGGAGAAGAAGAACAGCACGATGAGCACTGCAATGAGAAGCTCCGCAGCGACATTGCGCAGGTTGTGCGACCACACGCTTTGTTCATGTTCCGCTTGGACCGCGACTGTCATACTTCCTGTCTCCTGTTGCGTTACTGTGTTCCCTGCCGTGTTACCAACTAGCCGGTAGCAGAGGGCCCATTATCTGAGAGCAAAGCGGGTTGAACGGATGACCGATTGAGGTTATGTCTGTGACGCACGGCACCCGCACATGCGTAACAAGCAGGTAGGCGCAAGCCTTCACTGCCCGGCGGGCGGCAAAATGCTGCGCTAACGCGCAAATGTGGACGTTTCTGCGAACTGTGGCCATAGACTAAGTCCAAAACAGGCCGCCCCAAGGGCGGGGTACACCGATAATAATAGACGCAAGCCGCGTGCCAGGTTTGCCTTGACTAAACGGTTATGAAATATTGTCTTTTGAAATCAATTAATTATTCATTTCTAGGGGTCGAGGGGTGCAACGTAGGAGCGGTATGACGTTGTATTTTTAGGGTGCAACGATAATTCAGGAAAAAAGTATCTTCCGGACACCGACACCGAGCGTCAGTTTTGAGCAAATAACGTCAATAGGGGAGGCCCGCCGTGGCGGCTAACAGGCTGATTTA
>JBHIDJ010000193.1:0-5139 GCA_046760105.1 Acidiferrobacterales bacterium
TCAAAACTCGTAAATCACTTTGAAGAATAATCTGTTGGACCGTTGGCCTGCCGCCGCGCCGTAGGCCCTCCCCGCCTTGACGCTACCAGCGATTATATCCATCTCCAGATCCTCCCATTTCCGCAACTCTACCACGAGACTTATCTCGTCACCGATATCCTTGCTTTCGCCTGTCGGCTCTATGTCGAGGGCTGAGCCGCGCAAGAAAGGAGCTGGATCCACCTGCCGAAAACGGTGGTAACCTAGCGTCAAGCGGGTACCGGTGTGTATTGGAAGCGCGAGCGCTACGGTCGCGATGCGTAGATTCGATAGCTCAGGTCGCAGCACTACCCCGTAGTCGCGAAATTCTTCATCCTTGTCCTGAAGGCCAGTCTGACGAAATGTGCGATCGGTGTCGTCGTTGAGATCTTTATCACCGGACCCGTAGTCGTAGGTCAGCTTCAGGATCGGTTCTCGCGGCAGGGGGAGTGTCCAGCCAACGCCTACGTCGACGGCCCAACCGCGCACGTCTTGTTTCTGTATTCCGGTCGCACGGCTCAATCCCGGGACGTCGTCTTCGAACTCGACTAAGATCTCGTCACCGGATACGACGGCAGCGTCTGCCCGGTATATTAGTGTGCCCGCTCGCGATAGGCCAAGTCTGCCGGTGGCACGCAGCCCAGCCCAAGTTAAATCAGCATCGCTTTCATCTATACGCACGGTCTCAACAACACTGTCTATGGGTGGGACGTCCGAATTATCGCGCTGGTGTAAGAAGAACCCACCAAGATTGAATTTCTCCGACGACGCCCAGTTCACATGTCCGAGCAGGCGCCGCACATCTTCCTGTTCTGGATCGATGAAGTCCTCGTTCGTCGATACGCGGGCGACCTCTTCGGCAAGACCGACGTATAGACGCCATGGTTCACGTGCATAATAGAGGCGGACGGCGTCGAGATCTTCGTCCCACCACCAGAGCCGCGGCTCGATGAAATTCTGACGACCAATTTGAACAGAGTAGCCGCTGTCGGAGATGCGCCTGAAAAGCAGCCAGGTTTCACCGCGTTCGATTGCTTCTTCGGATATGCGCGGCGTCTCGTCGGAAAAGACGACTTGGTCGGCAACGAACTTGATCTCGCCGAACGCCAAAAACTGTTCGCGCCGATACGACAGCCCCAATTGGACTTCCTGCTCCGATTCTCGCAGGTCGTCTCGCGACCGTTGCCCCAGGGCAATATTTTCTAGCCAATCCACCTTGAACTCGAACTCGCCTTCGAACTCGAGTCCCGGTTCGGCAGAAGGCTCCAGATCTGCTTCAGCGCCTTCCTCTTCGCCCGGTCTGGCTCGGCGTCGCTCCCGGCTCTCGGCTCGGACTACGAGGACATGCGGCTCGACTTCGTCATCGCCGCTTTGGAAGGTTTCAGGGAGGCGACGGGTAATGGCGAGCGTATCGGTGTCCGGGCAATCGAGTGCCGGGTCGATGGTGGTTGGCGGCGATCGCACGGGGGCGGCTGGGCGGGATAGGCAGGTGGCCCTTGCCTCTGATGGATCCACGTGGGTCGTACCATAGTGTAGACTCGACCCGTGTCCGCGGATCCGTGGATACTTGGCTATGTCGCCAGCCGCGCTGGCAGAAGTGAGACCAACCACTAGTAGCGAGAAGCTACCGAGCGTCCGGATATACGCGCGTCCTATCGGCTGATGTGTGCGCAAGGGCGTGTGTCTGGCTGAGTAAACGTAGTTCCGCTCGGCCAGCAAGACCTTCACGAACGGAGCACAGTGGCCTACTGTTGCACGTATCGGCCATGGCGCGACCGAGGAAGCGCAACGGTGAAGGTGCTGCCTTCTTCGGAGGTACTCCTGACGGTGACGTCGCCACCGTGAGCCCGCGCGAACGCCAACGCCAGGCTCAGACCCAACCCATTCCCGTGTTCCGAGCGACTCCGATCGCAGCGGTAGAACCGCTGAAAAATACGAGACAATTCATCCGCCGATATTCCAACGCCCGTATCCTCGATCGATAACTTGACCAGCTCACCCTCATCGCTCAACTTTATCGTCACGGTCCCTCCGGCTGGCGTGTACTTGAAAGCATTGTCCAGAAGATTCGCGACTACGCGTTGCAGCCGCTGTAGATCGCCCTGGATACGACATTGCTTCGGCAAATCGGTAGCGATTGTTATGTGCCTGTCCTCCGCTACCGTCTTAAACAGGTCGGAGGCATCGAGAACGACATCGACCAGGTCGATCTCGGTAACTTTCAGCTTGGCTGCACCGGATTCTGCCTCGGCAATATCCAGGGTGGCGTTAATCATCTGCCTCAGGCGATCGCATTCCTCGGTCGTGTTGGCCGCCAGCGACTCCCATTCTTTCTTAGACCCGTCACCGGTCAAGGCCATCTCGGCAGAGGCGCGGATCCGCGCAAGCGGGCTTCTGAGGTCATGCGCCAGGTTGTCGGTCATCTCACGCATCCCGATGATCAGTGCCTGAATGCGATCGAGCATCATGTTGAACGTTTGAGCTAACCTGTCGAGCTCATCGCCTCGAGACCGAACTGCTACGCGCCGGTCCAACGAGCCGTCCGCAATCTCCGTCGCCGTCTGCGTGACTTCGTCCACGCCGCGCAACGCCCGCCGCGCCATGAACCATCCGATTGGGCCCCCGAGCACGATGACGACCACAAGCGTGAGGAGAAACCCCTTCAGGAAAGTCTCGATAAACTCTTCGTCGTCTTCCAGGGATTCTCCCATCTCAAGCACGAAGCCCGGCGCGATGGTTCCATAGATGGTGCGCACTGAGTGCTCGCGCTGCGGCAGCGTGAGGGTTTGCAGTATCGGCTCATCACTGCTGTCGAGCTGTAGTAGATCTTCTCGCGGGACGTCCAATCCCGGCCACGACGAAAGGTCCGTGGCCATGAGCTGCTGACCGTCGGGCGTCCATAGACGAAAGAAAACGTCACTTGCCTCCTCGCCTTGCGTTTCCAGCGTCATCTCGGCCTTGACGCGGTCGAGTCCACCCAACTGCATAAAAGACACAAACTCCGCAATGTCCTCTTCTAAATCCTCATCGGTTCGTTCTTGTACGACAGACACCATCAACGCATAGACAAGCATAAAGGCAAGAGTAGAGGAGGCAGCGAATATGCCGGCATACCAAACCGTTAGGCGCAGCGCCAGCGTATGATGCAAGCTACGAAGTCTCTTTAAGAACATAGCCCATCCCGCGTACGGTATGAATCAAGGGTGTATCAAAGCCCTTGTCGATCTTGTCGCGCAACCTGCAGATCCGGGATTCCACAACATTGGTCTGTGGATCGAAGTTGTAGTCCCAGACATGCTCCATGATCATCGTCTTCGAAACCACCCGCCCGGCGTTACGTGCGAGATATTCGAGCAAGGAGAACTCCCGCGGCTGAAGGGTGATTTTCTTGCCTGCGCGTGTGACTAGGCGCGTGAGTAGATCGATAGAGAGATTGCCAACGGTGATCCCCGTGGGCTCGGGCGTATCGCTCGCGCGACGAATCAAGGCCTGAACACGGGCCAGCAGCTCGGAGAAAGCGAAGGGCTTTGTGAGGTAATCATCGCCACCTGCGTAAAGTCCTTCGACACGCTCGTCAATCGAACGCTTGGCACTCAGGATGATAACTGGCAGCTTGATGCGCCGCTGCCGCAGCTCGTCAATGATCGCAAGACCGTCCAACCCAGGCAGCATGATGTCGATCACGGCCGCGTCGTAAGACGCGTTGAGGCCCATCTGCAGCCCGGTCTTACCGTCGCTCGCATGTTCAACGACAAAACCAGCCTCCTTCAGCCCCTTGCTAACGAAGGAGGCGATTTTGAAATCATCTTCGATTAACAATAGGCGCATGGTTGGACAGCACGCTTTTCTCTTTAAGTGGCACTACAAACTGCGCGCCAATTACTGCTAACACATTGACACAGCGAGCGCTGGATCTCGCCAATTCAACACCTTCCCCGCCGCAATGCCGCGCCGCCTGGTGCCGGTAGCTTCACTTTAAAAGACCAGCCTGCGGCTTGTCTAGTCACTGATAAGGGTTCCCGCCTTACATTGCCGAATAGTCATGTTCCGACAACCGTGTGGTCAGGTTGACCGCGTTACATTGCCGAATCGCCATGTTCGGAACATCTTGCGGTCAGGTTGACCGGGTAGCATGAGTCTCCCGATAAACGGAAGTAGTAAGGAGATCATCATGAAATACAAAACCATTGTAGCGGGAGTAATCGGAGTGACGAGACACATGCGCTTGTTGCGCGTTTTTCTGGTAGCAGTGGTCGCTCTTGTCTTGGGGGCGGCAATCCCGGAGGGTTGGGCCCACGACGACGACGGGGATGAGATCCCCTTCGACGAAGCGGAGCTTTTCTTCGAGCTCAACAACACGGATGGAGACTTAGGCATTCACGCTTTGATCGATGGAGAAGGCTGGAAGAAGCTCGAGATCGAGGATCCGAACGAGCGCAGGATGTTGTTGGTCTGGGTCGCTGGGCGCTTGCGGCGGCAGGGTCTTACCGAGATCTTTTTCGAGAGTGCGGAGCCGACGTTCGACGAGCTGGCGCCGGCAGACTTCTTCGCTCGATTCCCGGAAGGGGAATACGAGATCGAGGGCAGGACGCTTGACGGAGTCGAGCTAGAGAGCATTGCCGAGCTCACGCACACGATGCCGGCCCCGGCAGGCGGTATTACCCTTAACGGCGTGTCGGATGCGCCGATCATGAAGGAACGGTGTGACGACGAAAGTGACCTGTTCGGCCCGACGGCAGTGACACTGGTCGACGATACTGTCACCATCGCGTGGGCCGAGGTTATGACTTCACACCCCGACCTGGGTTCACCCCGTTCAGGGGACATCGTGATTCACAACTACGAGGTCGTCGTCGAGGTGGACGTGGAGCTGGACGGGGGGGAGGAATTCACCTCCGTGCTTCACGTCGTCCTCCCGCCCGGGGAGTTGTCAGTGACAGTTCCTCCGGAGTTCATTGCTCAGGGCGAGGAGTTCAAGTACGAGATACTGGCGAGAGAGGAAAGTTTTAACCAAACAGCGGTTGAAAGCTGCTTCGTGCTGGAGTAGTGCTCTGACGTAGCGTGCATGGCAGCCGTGGACTCCATTCGCCTCTCGCATCCCGGCCCGGGGGGCGGCGCATT
>JBHIDJ010000194.1:0-5134 GCA_046760105.1 Acidiferrobacterales bacterium
AGTGTGCGGTTTACGGTGGGACTGGGAAGTGCAAGTGCCAGAGCTCGATACGAGCATCTTCCTGATACCGAAAGCACGCGTTAAGAACCGTGAGTGCCGGCTCGTGGTGCTGAACGATGTTGCGCGATCGGTGATCGACGCCATGCGCGGTATCCATCCCGAGTTCGTCTTCACGTATCGCGGCCGGCCGGTGAAGAAGATGGGTGCCAGCGCTTGGAAGCGAGCGCGCTGTTTGGTGCAACTGCCGAGTGTCCGGGTCCACGATCTCAAGCACACGTTCGGCCGCCGCCTGCGCGCGGCCGGTGTGTCGTTCGAAGATCGTCAGGATTTGCTCGGACACAAGTCGGGGCGCATCACTACCCACTACTCGGGCGCGGAGCTCAGCAACCTGATCGACGCCGCTAATCAGGTGTCCGGGACAAGGTCCCGCAAAAGTCCCGCACTGGTGGTACTGAAGCAGAATCACCTTCAGTCGCATTCGGGAAGTGCTTGAACGATTGGGGAAAAATTTGGTCGGGGCGAGAGGATTTGAACCTCCGACCACCTGAACCCCATTCAGGTGCGCTACCAGGCTGCGCTACGCCCCGTCAATGACTTACGTGACCCTCGCTGGGCGACTGTAGCAGATTTGTAGAAGAATCCAGTCGCGCCGCATGCGCCTGCAGATGATGCGCCGCCAAATGCGCGTAGCGACGGACCATTTCCACCGACTCCCAGGCGCCGAGCTCCTGTAAAACATTCAGGGGCGTGCCCGCCTGGGCATGCCAACTGGCCCACGTATGCCTCAGATCATGCCACCGAAAATTCCCGATGTCAGCCCGTTTGAGCGCCTTGCGCCAGGCGTTACCCCCGGCCTTGTGCCTGATCGGTTGGCCACGAAAGGTAAATACCCGCGTTCGGTGCCTACCCATCTGACGCCGGAGCACGGTCAAGGCACATTCATTCAGCGGCACCCCGATCGGTTTCCGCGCCTTGGCCTGATCCGGGTGAATCCAGGCGAGTCGCGCTGTAAGGTTTATCTGACTCCACTCTAGTTTCACCACATTGGCCTCCCGCAGACCAGTCGCCAAGGTAAAGCGTGCCATTTCCGCCAAATGCTCTGGTAAGGATTGGAGCAGACGCTCGGCCTCCGCCTTGGTCAAGAACCGTACCCGTCGCTTGGGCTCCGGGAGGAAGCGGATACGCGGTGCTTTGTCGATCCACTCCCATTCCAGGGCCGCCCGTCGCAAGATCGCCCGCGCGACCTGAATCGTGCGGTTGACGGTGGCATTGCTCACCCCTTCGGCCTTGCGGGCGTGGGTGATCTCATCCATGACCTCCCGCGTGATCGAATCCAGATACTTGCCCCCAAGGTAGGGATAGAGCCAACGGAGGTAACGCTTGTCCTCCGCATGGCTCGCCTTGTGCTCCGTTTCCTGGAGCCAGCGAAGCACCGCCTCATCCCAACTGCGACGCGGCTTATCGCCCATTTTAGCGATGCGCCACTCGGCGGCTTTGCGCAAATCGTGATACTCCTGTGCTTCTACTCGCTTTCGAGTCCCAGTGCTTTCCTGCACTCTTTTTCCATTCGGCGTGATGAAGTGGATCCACCACATTTTGTTGCGACGGTAGAGTGACATATTGCCTCCTCATGAACGTTTGTCACTCGCACCGCTTGCCGTGGACAAGCGTACTGCGAGCGGAGGTATTCGGCAAGGTCTTGCTCCAGGAACACCCAACACTTACCGGGCTTTGCACCGGGGATGCGCCCGGCCTTTGCCTTCTGCCGCAGCGCCTCCGGATTCATCCGCAGGAACCGCGCCGCCTCGTGTAAGCCCAAGGTCTTCATTTGGTAATGCGTTCACACAAAAGATCATGCTCCTCGTTATCGGTCTCTGCGACGTTGTCAAGGACTGGTTAGCGCCGGGACCCCAAAGCGCACGAACCCGCCCTTCGTAGATTTAGTTGGAAAGAAATGCGCTACCGTTGGTAACGCTTGAGCCGGTGCTGGCACACCCGGCGAGCTTGTGTACCACTAGCGCGCAAACGGCGCGTTCGTAGATGAGGAGTTGAAGTGAAAGGTGAACCGATGACCGGTTGGACAACGCGGCGCCTGCCCGGCTCGTGTCGCCGCTTGCCCGACAATCTAGCCCGTATGATCAAGGCTTGTAAAGAACTAGTCTATCCTCACTTGTGAAACACCAAAGGGACTGTTTGCCCTTGTTTGCTAGTGTGTGTGAATGGCTTAGCTCGACCTCAGACCGCCGTAATTGAAGCGGCGGGATAAGAGTATTCAGCGCCCTGGGGGTACTTGATCTTTGATAATGCATTGCGTTACCGTGCGTCGCAGTTGTTCCACCGCTATATCGGTTAAAACGTAGCGCCCTTGCGATCTTCGGATCGCGCCCTTAAAGCGCCTTGCCGGGCCGTGCAATAGGCGTAACGATCTTCGGATCGTCGGTCCATAGTGTATTTATCATAACTTTTCATCTATCGACTCTCGTCTGGGAGTTCATAGATTCAAGTTCACGCTCAGTGCGGTTTACTCGGTCTCGTTATTGTCAGTAACCGGGTAGCCGTACGCGAAGGGTTGGTTCGGAAGAACTAGCCCTTCTCTACTCCGGCCTGTCGCGATTCCCTATATAAGGAATCGCCCAGGCCTTTTTTTATCAACCCGGTTCGGGGAAAGTCCCCGGCCGGGGCGCTTTCTCTGGACCGATTCCATCTGAGGAGAAAGCGCCATGCAAAACGCTGACAAACATCCTGCTCCAACCCCGGACAAAAAGACGTCCGGTTACTTTGACCTTCACGCCACGGGCATTGGTTATCTGCGCCGTGCCCGTAGTGTCACGCTGGATAACGGCAATGCGTATCTGGCCGTCACCATCGCCGCCCTACGGGGTCGCCGGGAGCGGCATCAGTACACGTACTTCGATTGCACCGTCTCGGGCCGCCAAGCGCAGGCGGTCATTCGATGCTTGATGCCGGCCATCGACGCCGGGAAACCGGTGCTGGTGCGGTTCAAGATAGGCGATGTCTACCCGGAGTTGTTTATCTACAGAGTCGGGCCCAGACAGGGCGAGCCCGGTACGTCGATCAAGGCACGGCTGTTGAAAATCGAGTTCGCCATGGTCGATGGGGTCGCGCTTGATCTCAGCGACGTCGAAGTGCCTGAGACTCAAGCCTAAGCGCACGATCCCGAAGGGCGCGTTGCGTCCTTCGGGATTTCCTAGAAATACGCCGGGGACCCTTGGGTTCCCGGCGTATGAATCGGGTGTATGGAGAAATAGGGTAATACGTAGCTAAATGGGGTAATTACAGCTTGCAATTACCCCATTTAGCACCGAAAATTACCCCATTTCCGGACAACAGGCCATGCATTCACTGGAAGAAGCGTTCCTCACCGGGCTCACCTTCGACGCCACGGAGCTCGCCACCCTGCGTCGCCTTGGCGAGTACCGCGGCAAGCAGGCGCTGTATTTCCAGCAGTCACCAGAGGTCCTGGAGACACTGCGGCGCGTGGCCACGATTGAATCGACGGAGTCCTCGCCCCGTATCGAAGGGATTGTGATCCCGCATCGTCGCGTCGAGGATCTGGTCCTCCGCAGTGCCGCCCCGACGAATCGTTCCGAGCAGGAGGTCGCGGGCTACCGCGACGTCCTGCGGCTCATCCACGAGTCTGGGCGCGACATGCCCTTCAACATCAACATCATTCTGCAGCTCCATACCATGATGTACCGCTACCTGCCAATGCCAGGCGGGGGCTGGAAGCAGACGAATAACGACATCGTGGAAAAGAACCCCGATGGCTCGATCCGCCGTGTGCGTTTCTCGCCCACCCCGGCCCATCTCACCGCATCGGCCATGGCGAACCTGGTGCGCCGCCATGTTGCTGCGATCGACCGCCGTCTCCAGGACCCGCTTGTCATCGTGCCGCTTACGGTCTTCGACTTTCTCTGCATCCATCCGTTTACGGATGGTAACGGCCGGATAGCGCGCTTGCTCACCCTGCTGCTGCTGTACCACTTCGACTACCAAGTGGGTCGATACATCAGTATCGAGCGCGTGTATGAGGAGACCCGGGAGACCTATTACGAGGCCCTAGAGGCGAGCTCCCAACACTGGCACGAAAGCCGACACGAGGTCCACCCCTGGCTCAACTACTTTTGGGGCATGCTGCTGCGCGCGTACGCGGAGTTCGAGGAGCGCGTGGGCACGATCAGGACCGGTCGCGGCTCAAAGACGGCACGGGTTCGTGAGGCGGTAACCCGACGCGTGGGTCCCTTCTCGATTTCAGATATCGAAGCCGACTGCCCTGGGATCAGCCGTGACATGATTCGCAATGTTCTGCGCCAGATGCGTGACGAGAAACTCATCGCCTCAATGGGCAAAGGTCGAGCTGCGAAATGGACCAAGGCGGAGAGCACACTGCGCTGAACATGAGGTAACGCGGCCATTCTCGTCATGCTCCTCGAGAATGAAAACCAGGCCCGAGCCGTTTTCTAGCGGTTTGCTTAGGAGGATATCCTAACTGCGCCCTTTTCATTTCGCTCGATCCCTTCACTTGCTTTCCCTTTGAATCCGAGCAAGTCTGGCGCGGTTTGTTGGGCATACCCGCCTGGCAACTTTCGCCGAGGTCCACGGCCCATCCAGGGCGCGCCGCCATGCGTCGGCCTTCTTTCGCGCTTGCAGGATCTTCAGAATAGTCAACCAATACTTGTGACGGGCCCACGGTCCAAGATGCGCAGTGCAACGTTCTAGAAACCACCGCACGTGCTTCAAGCGCCACTGCCACGGCCCCACATGCCAGCGCCGCCAAATAGCCTCGGCAATCAGGCGGGCACGCCCCAGATGTTGTTGAACCGATGTTGGCGATCCCGATAGTGATCGTTTCAGCATCACTTGAATGGCGTGCGCTGCTTGCGATGCACTGCTCGAGCCACTCACTTCGATGATCCGACATAGGCTGCTATGACGTCGACGCGGCCGTGACCGAGTTCGTGCGCAATGGCTTGTCGTGCACATAAGTCGTCATCCTTGTCGGCACTTCGACCGCCAGCAACCGCTGGGGCGGGACATCCGGTCATATCCTGATAGCGCTCGCACGCAAACGCGGCACGAAGGTCTCGTATTGTGCCAAGTCCCGACAATTTAC
>JBHIDJ010000195.1:0-5094 GCA_046760105.1 Acidiferrobacterales bacterium
CTGCCCGGTGTACGAGTTTGGTATCGCGGCCACATCTTCTGGCATGCCGGCTGCCACCACGGTGCCTCCTGCATTACCCCCTTCCGGGCCGAGGTCGATGATCCAATCGGCGGTCTTAATGACCTCCATGTTATGCTCGATCACGACAACCGTGTTCCCGTGGTCGCGTAGGCGATGCAGCACTTTCAGCAGGTGTTTGACATCATGAAAGTGTAGTCCCGTCGTAGGCTCATCGAGGATGTACAACGTGCGGCCGGTGTCACGTTTGGATAGCTCGCGCGAGAGCTTGATGCGTTGAGCCTCACCGCCGGATAGTGTTATCGCGCTCTGCCCAAGGGTGATGTAGGACAAGCCGACATCCATTAGGGTATTCAGCTTGCGTTTGACGGCCGGAATCGCGTGGAAGCATTCAGCCGCTTCCTCCACGGTCATGTCGAGTATCTCGTGGATATTCTTGCCCTTGTAGCGAATCTCGAGTGTTTCCCGGTTATAGCGTTGACCCTTGCATACGTCGCAGGGTACATAGATATCAGGCAAAAAGTGCATTTCCACTTTGATTAACCCGTCGCCCTGGCAGGCTTGACAGCGCCCGCCACGCACGTTGAATGAAAAACGCCCGGGGCTGTAACCGCGTGCACGTGCCTCGGGCGTAGCAGCAAATAGTTCTCGTATCGGTGTAAACAGACCAGTGTAGGTGGCCGGGTTGGAGCGGGGGGTGCGTCCAATCGGGCTTTGGTCTATGTCGACCACTTTGTCCATCTCGTCTAGCCCGTCAATGGCCGCGCACGGCATAGGCTCTATGCTACTTCCATAGAGGCGTTTGGCCGCTGACGCGTACAGCGTATCGTTGATCAGGGTCGACTTACCGGAGCCGGACACGCCGGTGACACAGGTAAATAGGCCAATCGGGATGGCGACATCCACGCGCTTCAGATTGTTGCCACTGGCCTGGCGGATGACCAGTTGTCGTTCGGTGTCCATGCGGCTGCGGTTAAGCGGAATCTCGATCTCCTTCTCACCGCTAAGGTATTGTCCCGTAATAGAAGTCGGGTCTCGAATGATGTCCGCCGGGGTTCCCTGTGCCACCACGCGACCACCATGTATACCCGCGCCCGGCCCAATGTCGAGCACAAAATCCGCCGCCCTGATCGCCCCTTCATCGTGTTCGACGACGATGACGGTGTTGCCTAGATCGCGCAACCGACGCAGCGTTTCGAGGAGCCTGGCATTATCGCGTTGGTGCAGACCAATCGACGGTTCGTCTAAGATATACATGACGCCGACCAACGCCGAGCCGATTTGCGAGGCCAAGCGAATACGTTGCGCCTCGCCGCCGGAAAGCGTCTCCGCCGAACGTGTCAGACTGATGTAATCCAAACCGACATTGACCAAAAAGCCGAGTCGGTTTTTGATCTCGCTAATAATCTTTTCGCCAATCTCTGCCCGCTTGCCTTCAAGCTTTAGGCATGTGAAGAAATCGAGTGCCGCACCCATCTGCATCTGCGTAATCTCATACAGTGGTTTGTCGACTATGAAGACGTTGCGTGCCTCTACACGAAGGCGACTTCCCCCGCACGCCTCGCAAGGTTGTTGGCTGATGTATTTGGCAATCTCTTCGCGTACGGCGAGTGACTCGGTCTCCTGGTAGCGGCGTTCCATGTTGCGGATCACACCCTCAAACGGGTGTCTACGTCGGTACTTCAAGCCGCGCTCACCCGCGTACGTAAAAGTAATAGGCTCATTTCCGCTGCCATAGAGAATGAGATCGCGGATGCGTTTTGGGAGTTTTCCAAACGGTTTGTCCAGATCAAAACGATAGTGTCTGGCAAGCGATTCCAGCATCTGGAAGTAAAATGCATTGCGTCGGTCCCAACCACGTATGGCACCGCCGGGAAGGCTTAAGGTGGGGTCGCGTATCACACGATTGGGATCGAAGAACTCCTTCACACCAAGTCCATCACAACTCGGACATGCGCCGGCCGGGTTGTTAAAGGAAAACAACCGAGGCTCGAGTTCTGCTAGACTGTAGCCGCAATACGGGCACGCGTAACGTGCCGAGAAGACTTGTTCGTGTGCCGTTTGTCCCTCTTCTAGTACGGTCACCACACGCACGAGCCCATTCGCCAGATTGAGCGCGGTCTCGAAGGACTCGGCGAGCCGCTGTTCCTGACCGGGACGCACCACCACGCGGTCGACCACCGCTTCGATGGTGTGTTTGTAGTACCGCTTGAGCTTGGGCGTTTCATCCAATGCTGTCACCACGCCGTCGATCCGCGCACGCACGTAGCCCTGTGTCCGCAGGTTTTCCAATATGTGTTCATGCTCACCCTTGCGGTCTTCGATTATCGGTGCCAGCAACATAAGCCGTGTATCCGCCGGATAACCCATGACGTGATCCACCATTTGACTCACTGTTTGCGCCTCAAGCGTGACACCGTGTTGTGGACAACGCGGTTCGCCTACCCGCGCGTACAGCAGGCGTAGGTAGTCGTGGATCTCCGTGACGGTGCCGACCGTCGATCGCGGATTATGCGAGGTTGATTTCTGTTCAATAGAGATCGCCGGTGACAGACCGTCGATGGCGTCGACGTCCGGCTTTTCCATGAGCGAGAGAAATTGACGTGCGTAGGCCGACAGCGACTCCACATAGCGGCGCTGGCCCTCGGCATACAGGGTATCGAAGGCCAACGAGGACTTACCTGAGCCGGACAATCCAGTAATTACGATGAGCCGGTCGCGCGGCAGATCGACATCGATATTCTGCAAGTTATGGGTGCGCGCGCCGCGTATACGTATAGCGTCCATCGTAGTTCCTGACTTTCGGTGAACCTGTTACTATACGATGCCTTTAATCCCGCACGCAAAACTAATCTTGAACGAGCGGGAGCGGACAATTCTGGCCCTACACGACTATTCGTTCCCGACTGTGCGTGGTCAATTCCAGCCTCTGAACTCCCTCGAGCGGCGTGCCGTCGGTGGTCTAGCCGGTATCTTTGCGTTGCGGATGTTAGGCCTGTTCCTGATCTTGCCGGTGTTCGCGTTGTACGCTGAAGGTCTCACCGGACACACCGCGTTCCTGGCTGGCCTCGCCCTTGGTGTGTACGGTCTTACCCAGGCCATCCTTCAGATTCCCCTGGGCATGCTCTCCGATCGAGTGGGACGCAAGCCCGTCATCGTCGGCGGGCTCTTGGTGTTCGGCGTCGGTAGCGTGGTTGCGGCGACGGCCGACTCAATCGCCGGAGTCATTGTTGGGCGGGCACTGCAGGGGGCAGGGGCGATAGCGGCGGCGATTATCGCCATGATTGCTGATCTCACGCGTGAAGAACAGCGCACGAAGGCAATGTTACTTATTGGTGTGACGATCGGCGCCTCATTTGTTGCATCGTTGCTGTTTGGTCCCGTACTTAACGAGCTCATCGGTGTGCGTGGCATCTTCTGGCTGACCGCAGGGCTAACATTGATCGCTATCGGCGTGCTGTTGGTTTGGGTGCCCACGCCGGTGCATAGCCGTCATCACGTCGATGCTCAGCCGGCACCTGCCCAATTCGCCGAGGTCCTGACCAATAGACATCTATTGCGGTTCGATCTAGGCATATTTGTTCTACATTGCGTATTGACTGCATTGTTTGTAGTGGTACCAATTGCCTTAGTAGATAACGCCAATCTACCTTTAGGTCAGCATTGGCAGCTATATCTACCCGTGATGCTGCTATGCGCTTTGGTTGTGTTTCCAACCATACTGTTGGCGGAAGGAAAACGCCAACTTCGCTTGGTATTTGTTGGCGCCATCCTAATCTTGGCGGTGTCACAAGGCGTGTTGATACAGGGTCACGAATCTCTGATACAGATCGCGCTAGCGTTGTTTCTGTTCTTCTTGGCGTTCAGTTTTCTTGAGGCGGCACTCCCTTCGTTGATTTCCAAGACGGCGCCAGTCAATTACAAGGGAACGGCGATTGGTGTATACAGCACTTTTGAGTTTCTCGGTGCGTTTGTGGGTGGCGCTCTCGCCGGCTGGCTATATGAGAAGTACGGTATGGCTGCGGTGTTTGAGTTTGCGGCAGCAACATTGTTACTCTGGTTCTTGGTTGCGCTGACGATGGCGGAGCCAGACAATGTCACCACTCGCCTGGTGCGAGTCGGGCGTCGGCAACCATCGGAAGCCAAGGTACTCGCGCAGCAACTCGGTATGATCGTTGGCGTAAACGAGGCAATTGTTATCGCCGAAGAGGGCGTTGCCTATCTCAAGGTGGACCGTAGCCGCCTCGATGAGGAGGCGCTAGAGAGATTTATACTGCTTTATGACAGATAAAGTGATGCGCTAACACGCTGAATCTTCCCATATTCATATCCCGCGTTGAGCCATGGGAACAATCTGGCTAAGATAGGCGTTCCACCACTATCACGGCGTCAATGAATACAATCGTTATGGCTCGAGTACGCCGTGACATCGACGAACTGGAGAAAACAATGGCACGAGGCGTCAACAAGGTTATCCTTATTGGGCATCTTGGGCGCGATCCGGACGTCCGCTATTCGGCGAACGGGCAAGCGATCGCCAACGTCACGCTTGCTACCTCAGAGTCCTGGAAAGACAGAAATACCGGTGAAAAACAGGAACGCACAGAGTGGCACCGGATCGTGTTCTTTGGCCGGCTAGCGGAGATCGCTGGTGAATACTTAAAGAAGGGAATGCAGATCTATGTTGGTGGCCGGCTGCAAACGCGCAAATGGCAGGACAAGGAGGGCTTCGATCGGTACACGACTGAGATCGTGGCCAATGATATGCAAATGCTAGGATCACGGGCTGGTGCGGGTGCTCCCGATGAAAGCTTCGATAGCGAACCTTCCCAGGCGACAGAAGGTACGCGCACCGGTCCAGCCAAGACGACCGAGGCAGTAGACGACTTTGACGACGATATTCCGTTCTAGCCAAAAGGTCTATTCGTTGCAACGTTTACGCCATCGCTGTTTGCTACCTGCCTAGGCCGCTTATCACTGTGCAAGTGGGGTGTGCGTAGTACCTGGCTACTAGCGCCCTCAGTACACCCCCTGCACCCGGAAGAACCAGCCCTTGACCTCGAAGTCGTTGGCGGA
>JBHIDJ010000196.1:0-5083 GCA_046760105.1 Acidiferrobacterales bacterium
GTTTACTATTATTGCCTGCCGTATCCCACAGCACGCCTACGATGGCCGGCTCTGAGTCCGGTCACTAGCCGCTCCATTGTGAGGATTCAACGCAAAGAAGCAAGCTGCGAGTTGTAACTCGTTGTTTGACGCTTGTTGTTTGTTAGCCCACGCACACGGGGACAAGTGCTAATCTTGGTTGAAGATCGGCAACATGCTCAGCACAAGCCCAGGTCGTGCGGCTAGCTAGGGAGGAATCATGGCAACCAGTGTCGAAACCGCGAAAAGCGACGTTGGCTCAGAGGGAAAGACCTCAGCCGTCGCCGCGATTCCGTTTCAGTTCACCGGGAAGGCGAGTGAGTACTTTAAGATTTGGATAGTCAATATTCTGCTCACCATTCTTACATTGGGAATCTACTCGGCGTGGGCTAAGGTGCGTAGGAAGCGCTACTTCTATGGCAACACGCGGTTGCAGAACAGCACGTTCGAGTATCTCGCCGAGCCCGTTCAGATCTTAAAGGGTCGCTTGATCGCTTTCGGAATCTTTGTGGTCTACGCGGTTTTGGCCAGTTTCGTGCCGTTAGTAGAGGCGCTCTTCGGACTGCTTTTCATAATCGTGCTTCCGTGGTTAGTGATCAAGGCGCATGCTTTTAATGCTCGCTATTCTTCGTATCGAAACATTCGCTTTGATTTCAGAGCAAACTACGGTGAGGCGATCAGGGTCTATATCGGTCTACCATTGCTGTCTGTGTTAACGCTTGGGCTGGCGTACCCGTATTACACGTACCGACGTAGCAAGTTTCTGATCGCGAACAGCGGTTACGGCAGGACGCGGTTTACATTTGCTGGACCGGTAAAACAGTTCTACGCCGTATACCTCAAGGCAGCGTTGCTCGCCATCGCCTTTTTTCTGCTTTTCGGAATGATTGCTAACTCCTTGCGCTGGGCCCCACCGATCTCTTCCGAAGCAGCGAGCGCTGGTCTGTCACCGTTGTTGTTCATCATGCTCGCACCGCTCGTGCTACTCGCAATCCACGCTTACCTGGAGACCGCAATCACCAACCTTGTGTGGAATAATGCAAAGTCTGGTGATCATCGCTTCCGGAGCACCTTGGAGACGTTCCGAATGGCCTGGCTGTATCTCTCAAACGGCATAGCCATAGTCCTATCCATAGGGCTGTTGATCCCTTGGGCGCAGGTCCGCATGACCCGGTACCGGCTGGAGAATCTGCAATTGTTGGCAGTCGGCGATCTGGATGGTTTTATCGCGAGCGAGCAACAGCGCGTAGCGTCGGCCGGCGAAGAGATCAGCGAGTTCTTTGACATCGACATCGGACTGTGACGGAGCTCAAGGCATCCTTCTACGATGGCAAGACGTCTCACAGGTCCGAGGTGACGATCCAGCTCTTGCCGACCGGGCAGCTGTCGATTAAAGGTCTCGGGAAAGAGCTCACCTATCCATTATCGGCATTACGGATCTCACCACGGGTTGGAAACATTCCGCGTAGCATCTACCTGCCTGATGGTGCCAAATGTGAAACACTGGATAACGATGCGGTCGATGCGTTTCTAAGGCGTAGAGGAAAAGACGGCTGGCAGGCGTTTCTACATAAGCTCGAAAGCCGACTGGTCTATGTCTTCGTCGCGCTCGTCGTTACGGTTGCTATCGTGTGGGGGCTTGTTCAATACGGTGTACCTGCACTGGCAAAGCGAACCGCCTATGCATTGCCCGCATCGGTCGATGCGGTCCTGGGCAGAGAAAGCCTGGCCGTCTTGGATCACACCCTGTTCACACCATCGCAGCTGAGTAACGAGCGGCAGCAAGAACTACATGCGCTGTTTGGAGACATAGCGCAGGGGTTAAGTGACGAACATAACTTTCGCTTGGAGTTTCGCAGAGGTGATCGCGTGGGGCCGAATGCATTCGCACTGCCGTCCGGCATCATCGTGCTGACTGATGAACTGGTACAGCTTGCAGAACATCAAAATGAGCTGGTAGCCGTCCTCGTTCACGAGTTTGGGCACGTGGTTCATCGTCACGCTCTCCGGCGCTTGTTACAGAATTCCGCTGTGGTCTTGATCATTGTCAGCATCACGGGGGATGTAGCGTCACTGACATCGCTGTCAGCCGCGTTACCAACGATGCTAGCGGAGGCAAAATATTCGCGGGATTTCGAGCGCGAAGCGGATCAGTTTGCGCTGCGTTACTTGCGTGAACACAATATTCGCCTCGGCTACTTTGCTGACATCTTGTTGCGTCTGGAAAGAGACAGACCGTCAGGAAGTGGGGTGCACGATTATCTCGCGTCTCATCCTGCCACGACGGAGCGGGTAAAGCTGTTTCAGGACAGCGAGTAGAGCGGCGCTACCAGCGCCGGCCAACACAACCCATGTTTGCCGTCGTTCGATGGTATACTTCATCGCGCCTTGTTCGTGGCTCCATGCGGGAGCGCGCTTGACAGGAACTACTGATTTGAATGCCCCAAGTTATGAATAACGCGCAAGGAGCAAGTCAAGCGAGTCGACTGCGCGTGGGCCTGTTCGTAACCTGCCTCGTCGATCTATTCCGACCCAATATAGGGTTTGCCACCGTTAAGCTGCTGGAAGAGGCCGGCTGCACCGTCGAGGTGCCAAAATTACAGACATGTTGTGGTCAGCCTGCGTATAACAGCGGTGATCTGAAAGACGCCCGCGAGATCGCCAAACAGGTGATTTCGGCTTTTCAAGATTTCGACTACGTGGTTGTCCCATCGGGTTCCTGCGCGGGTATGCTGAAGTTGCACTATCCGAAACTCTTTGACACCGACGCGCGTTGGCAGCAAAAGGCGCATGTGCTGGCTGACCGCTGTCATGAGATTGTGAGCTTCTTGAGCGACGTACTGGGAGTCGAAAAGATCGATGTTGGATTTGAAAGAACCGTTACCTACCACGACTCATGCTCGGGGTTGCGGGAACTCGGCATACGCCATCAGCCACGCAAGCTGCTCGGACAAGTGGTCGGTCTTACATTGTCGGAAATGCGTGACGCCGACGTGTGTTGTGGTTTCGGTGGCACCTTCTGCGTCAAATACCCAGACATCTCAGGACGGATGGTCGCGGAAAAGATGGCCAACATCGACGCCAGTGGCGCCAAGACTCTGCTCGGCGGTGACCTTGGCTGCTTACTCAATATCGCCGGCGGCCTGAAGCGCAACGGCAGCTCTATTAAGGTCTATCACGTTGCCGAGGTCCTGGCCGGCATGACCGACGTACGTGCGATCGGCGAGGGCAAAAAATAGGCATGAAATCGACCGCACACAACTTTAAGGCGCATGCGAGCGTAGCACTGAAGAATATACAGCTACAGAAGGCGCTCGCCAAAGCGAAAGGCGGTTTCGTCGACAAGCGTCGGGCCGCGGTCGATGCGCTACCGGAATTCGAACAGCTGCGCACAGTCGCCCGCGAGATCAAGGAGCACACGTTGGCTCATCTTGACTATTACCTTGAGCAGTTTGAGTCCAAGGTGGTGGCCAAGGGCGGACACGTGCACTGGGCGCGGACGCCGGAAGAGGCATGTGAGATCGTAGTGAACATATGCCGCCAAGTCGGTGCGCGCCGTATTACCAAAGGCAAGTCAATGGTAGGCGAGGAGATGGGTATTAACCATGCCCTGGAAAGCACCGGCTTCCAAGTGATCGAGACCGATCTTGGTGAGTACATTATCCAGCTCGCCAAGGAACCACCAAGCCACATCATTGCGCCGGCCGTCCACAAGACCCGTGAGCAAGTAACTGAGTTGTTCCACCAATACCACGGCAAATACGGCCTCAACAAGCGTGTTACCGAAATACCGGCGATCGTAAACGAGGCCCGCCAGGTACTACGCGAGGCGTTCCTGAGCGCCGACGTGGGCATCACCGGCGCGAACTTTCTCATCGCCGAGACCGGCTCGACCGTCATCGTCACCAATGAAGGTAATGGGGATCTGACGAACACGCTTCCCCGGGTGCACGTGGTCACCGCGAGCATAGAAAAGGTGGTGCCAACGCTTGAGGATGTGACGACAATAATGCGTGTCTTAAAGAGAAGCGCGACCGGTCAAGAGATGTCAGCCTATACCACCTTCTCCACCGGGCCGCGTCGGCGCGGTGACCTCGATGGGCCCGAGCAGTTTCACGTGTTGATCCTCGACAACGGACGCTCGCGCATGCTCGGTAACGAGTTTCACGAGATGTTGCGCTGTATACGGTGTGGAGCGTGTCTGAACCATTGTCCCGTCTATAGTTCGATCGGCGGGCACGCGTATGGGTGGGTGTATTCAGGACCCATGGGCTCGGTGCTCACACCGCTTATGATCGGCCTCCAGGAGGCTGGGAATCTGCCGAACGCCTGCACCCTCAACGGGCGTTGCGAGCAGGTCTGCCCGATGAGCATCCCGCTGCCCAAACTGTTACGCCAACTGCGGGTGCGCGAGTTCGAGGAACGCTTGACACCA
This sequence comes from Acidiferrobacterales bacterium, assembly GCA_046760105.1. Lineage (GTDB taxonomy): Bacteria > Pseudomonadota > Gammaproteobacteria > Acidiferrobacterales > SPGG2 > JBHIDJ01. The sequence goes on from JBHIDJ010000196.1 coordinate 4,454, forward strand.
CCACGTGTGCGTTGGGGCCTTGCTACCTGGGCCTTTCTCGCCAAGCGTCCACGGTTGTATCGTCACGTTACGGCCGCAGCCGCCGGTGTGCTCGGCCGGCTCGGGGGTGCACGCGGGGGCTTCAGACGCCTGCCGTTTGCAAGCGGGTGGACGCGTGTGCGTGACATGCCCGTGCCCGAGGGCCGGACGTTTCAATCGGCGTGGAAAAGATCCCAGCAGAGTCGTGGTCGATGAAAAGCGCGCGTGAAGAGATACTAGAGGGTATTCGCCAGTCGCTTAAGCGCACTGGTCCGCTTGAGCACAGCGTGGCGGCGATGTTAGCGGCGAGATTGGCCGGTCGTGAGGTACACGTGCAGCCGGTGGTTGAAGGCGATCTGGTCACACGGTTTGTCGCCAAACTGGAAGCGGTCTCTGGGAGTGTGACACGCGTGTCCTCATTCGCCCAAGTGCCGCGCGCCGTGAAAGATTACCTAAAGTTACATTCCATGCTCTCGCAAGTCGTCATGGCCAATGACCCATTGCTGGCGAAGATCGATTGGTTGGCCGACATGAAAATCGAAAAGCGGGCAGCCAAGCGCGAAGACCGCGCTTCCGTCACCGGTGCATTTGCGGGCATAGCGGAAACCGGTA
>JBHIDJ010000197.1:0-5008 GCA_046760105.1 Acidiferrobacterales bacterium
AGCCGCCGCGAGACACTCGGGACAGCGGCCCCAGTAGACCACCTCGGCCTCATCGGCGGACACATCATTGTAACCTTCTACATCCGCTTTGGCGGCGAAGTATAGATAACGATGGTTCGCCTGGGATTCACCGGCAAATGCATCTTTTAGGTTTTGTTCGGTGTTGCTGCCTTTCAAGTCCATGATAAGTGCCATCGTAAGTTATTGATAGTTTTATTTAAATTCCAGATACTGCCGATTTAGAACAATTCTAAATCTACAGCCGGCGCGGTGTCAACATATGGTAAAACTCGCGCGCTAGACCGATCTTGTTTGGCACTACGCTGTCGCTTTGCCGCTGCCGGATCGATGGTGGAGGCGCGCCGACAGCCAGTGGAGAAAAAGGATTTGGCGAACCAGTGTATCTCAACTAATATCTTAAAGAGGCGGCTATGGGGCCGCCGTGAACAATTATTGTTTGCCTATAACGCGAATCCTTTTTCAAATCAAACAACTATGGCAACCCCGAACACGGCAACGAGTATAGGCGGCTTGGCGCTACGGCTTGTGCGCGACAATCTGTTGAGCACAGGCGACGCCGAGCGAATTCAATCCGAAGCCACCGCGCAGAAGGTACCCTTCGTTACGCAGTTAGTCCAAAGCAAAAAGCTGGACAGTGCGACTGTTGCCAAGGTCGCCTCCGATGAGTTCGGCGTCCCCCTATTTGACATTTCCGCGCTTGACCTCGAGGTGGCCCCAGTCAAGCTCTTAAGCGAAAAGATCATGGGGCGACACCGCGTGCTACCGCTTTATAAGCGTGGGACGCGGCTTTTTGTCGCCATCGCCGATCCGACCAATATACAGGCGCTCGACGAAGTCAAGTTCCACACCGGGCTCGGCACCGACCCGATCCTGGTCGAAGAGGCCAAGCTCTCGGAAGCCATCGATAAAGTTATGGAGGCGAGTGACACAACGCTCTCCGATCTCGCCGATGACGACAGCCTAGATAACTTGGAAATCTTGGCCGATGAGGACGATAAACCCTCGGGCAATGACGAGGAAGGTGTTAACGACACGCCAATTGTAAAGTTTGTCAACAAGGTTCTCATGGACGCGATCAATCGCGGGGCATCAGATATTCACATTGAGCCTTATGAGAGGACCTACCGTGTGCGTTATCGTCAGGATGGGGTTTTGCACGAAGTCGCTTCACCGCCGCTAGCACTGTCAGGCCGAATCGGTGCGCGCATCAAGATTCTTTCCAAGCTCGATATCGCTGAACGCCGTGTCCCGCAGGACGGTCGTATCAAGATGCGGATCTCGCGGAATCGCGCCATCGATTTTCGTGTCAGCACTTTACCCACGCTCTACGGTGAGAAGATCGTTTTGCGTATATTAGATCCTACGTCGGCGACGCTTGGGATAGGTAAGCTTGGTTTTGAGGAATACCAGAAGGAAGTCTTTATTGAAGCGATTCATCGCCCGCAAGGGATGGTCCTGGTTACGGGTCCAACGGGAAGCGGTAAGACGGTCACGTTGTATACGGCGTTGAACATCCTTAATACGCCTGATCGCAACATCTCCACCGCTGAGGATCCGGTCGAAATCAATGTCGCCGGTATAAACCAAGTCAATATCAACGAAAAGGCCAACCTCGTCTTTGCCTCGGCACTACGGGCGTTCCTGCGTCAGGACCCAGATATCATCATGGTCGGTGAGATCCGCGATCTCGAGACAGCGGAGATCGGGATTAAAGCCGCACAGACCGGGCACCTTGTATTGTCAACCCTGCACACGAACGACGCCCCTTCGACGCTAACGCGTTTGCTCAATATGGGCGTTGCGGCGTTCAATATCGCCTCTTCGGTGCACCTCGTCATTGCCCAACGCCTCACACGCCGCTTATGCGAGGGCTGCAAGAAACCGCTGGACGTCCCAGAACCGGCGCTCCTCAAGGCCGGCTACAAGAAGGAGGAGCTCGCGGGACTTACCGTGTACGCGCCGGTCGGCTGCGACGGGTGCAGCGAAGGATATAAAGGCCGCGTCGGCGTTTATCAAGTTATGCCTATATCCGAGGCAACCGGCAATATCATTATGCGCGGTGGCAATCAACTCGATATCGAAGCACAGGTAAAGAAAGAGGGCGTGTTTGATCTGCGCTCAGCTGGTCTTCACAAGGTGCGTGAGGGTGTCACCAGCCTCGAAGAGGTAGAACGGGTAACCAATCAATAGCTATGGCACAGGCAGCTGCGAAGAAACCGAAGCTCGACACCTTTACATGGGAAGGGGTCGACAAGAAGGGAAAGAAGATCAAAGGCGAAATGGACGCGGCGAGCGTGGCATTCGTCAATGCGATGCTGCGCCGTCAGGGCATTAACCCGGTAAAAGTCAGCAAGCGTGCTAAGCCCCTTTTTTCGGTCAAGAAGAAGATAACGCCGAGAGACGTGTCGGTATTTACGCGCCAGTTGGCAACTATGATCACCGCCGGTATACCCGTCGCGCAGGCCTTTGACATCGCTGGAAAGGGGCATGAAAACCCCAGCATGCGCGAACTCGTGGGCGCCGTCAAACAGGACATCGAGTCAGGTACTAGCATGACCGAAGCGCTCAGCAAGCACCCGCTGTATTTTGATGAGCTCTATTGCAACCTGGTCGCCGCGGGCGAAGCGGCCGGTATCCTCGATACGATCCTCGATAAGCTCGCCACCTACAAAGAAAAGATCGAGTCTCTCAAAAGTAAAATCAAATCGGCCCTGTTCTATCCGACTGCGGTCATTGTGGTTGCGTTTATTATCACCGCCGTGTTGATGATCTTCGTCATCCCGCAATTCGAAAGCCTGTTCAAGGGGTTTGGTGCAGACCTGCCAGCCTTCACCCAGCTAGTCATAAACATATCCAAAACATTCCAAGAGTGGTGGTACCTTATCTTTGGCGTCATCATAGGTTCGGTAATGTTCTTCTCTTACTCGTACAAGCGATCGACCCGGATGCAGCACACCCTGGACCGTCTGCTTCTACGAGCGCCTGTCATTGGCGAAATCGTCAGAAAGGCAACCATTGCCCGCTTTTCGCGCACGCTCGCCACCATGTTTGCGGCTGGGGTACCACTGGTTGAGGCGTTGGATTCGGTAGCAGGTGCCTCGGGCAACCGCGTCTATTTCGAAGCGACGATGGACATCAAGGCTGATGTCACCACCGGTACACAGCTGCAAGCGGCGATGGGCGCAACTCAGCTGTTTCCCAACATGGTCGTACAGATGGTCGCTATTGGTGAGGAATCAGGTGAGCTCGACACTATGTTGAGTAAGGTGGCGGATATCTATGAACAAGAAGTGGATGACGCCGTCGCCGGATTAGCCAGTCTGCTCGAACCGATCATTATGGCGTTTCTGGGCATCGTCATCGGCGGCCTGGTTATCGCCATGTACCTGCCTATCTTCAAGATCGCTGCCACCGTCTAGTGTTCCCGCCAGTCGCTGCCTCGGCTAACCAGCAGCGGTATAAGTTCGTTTCCGATGAACGCCGTTAAACTTTGGCTCGACATCAACCCGGGATTTTTGTTCTTTGTCACTGGTGTATTGGGGCTGGTCGTCGGCAGCTTCCTCAATGTGGTGATTTACCGCCTACCACTGATGCTGGAACGAGACTGGGTGCGCCATTGTCGGGAGTTGACCAGTGCTGATCACCCAGATACCGACACCCAAGAAGCGTTCAACCTGGTTGCACCGCGCTCGCGCTGTCCGCACTGTGGGCACGCCATAACCGCATTCGAAAACATCCCGATACTTAGCTTTATCTGGTTGAAGGGCAAGTGCTCCGCCTGCGGACAAGCTATATCGTGGCGCTATCCCATTGTCGAGCTTCTGACCGCCGTCCTGTCTATCGTGGTCGTGTGGCATTTCAGCTTCTCGCTGGCCGGCCTCGCTGCGCTGGGGCTCACTTGGGCTCTGATCGCACTTGCCGTGATCGACCTGGACCATCAGATCCTACCGGACGCCATCACGTTGCCACTCATATGGGCAGGACTGATAGTGAATCTGTATCCTCATCCGCTGTTTGCACCGTTAGGAAGCGCGGTCATAGGAGCAGTGGCCGGCTATGTGTCGCTATGGCTAGTGTTTCACGCGTTCAAGCTGCTTACGGGAAAAGAAGGGATGGGCTATGGAGATTTCAAGTTGTTTGCGGCATTCGGGGCATGGCTTGGCTGGCAGAGCCTACCATTGATCATCCTGCTCGCGTCCATTGTCGGTGCGGTGGTGGGCGTGGGTACTATTATCGCCTTAGGCCGTGACCGCCGTTTACCGATTCCATTTGGGCCGTTCCTATGCGCCGCGGCATGGATCGCCCTGCTTTGGGGTAATGAGATAACTCGCTTCTATCTACAATTTGCGCGGCTCACGGTGTGAGCACGTTACAACCGTCTGCGGTCATGTTACGTATCGGTCTCACAGGAGGTATCGGCAGCGGCAAGTCCACGGCAGCAGACATGTTTGCCAAATGTGGGACGCCGGTGATCGATGCCGACGAGATTGCGAGACAAGTGGTGGCTCCCGATCAACCCTCGTTTCGCGACATTGTCGAGGTATTCGGCGATGGTATCCTGGACGAAGACGCCAACATCAATCGTGGCCGATTGCGCGAGCTGGTATTCGACGACCCGAGGCTGCGCGAACGTCTTGAGGCGATCGTTCACCCGCGCGTGCATACCGAAATTCAGAATCAGTTACAGCGTTTAGATGCACCCTACTGCATCATTGTTATACCGCTTTTGATTGAAGCCGATCAGCGGGATCTCGTCGACCGCGTCCTGGTGATCGACGTTGCCGAAGAGCTACAAATGCGGCGCGTGACCGAACGCAGCGCGCTCGGTGAAGATGAAATCAGAAAAATCATAGCCGCGCAGCTCGCTCGCGACGAACGCCTACGCCATGCGGACGATGTGATCTCGAACGACGGCGATCTCAAGCATCTCGAAGCGCAAGTGGCGCGACTACACGAACGTTATCTTTCGCTCGCGGGTGACTCGTGA
>JBHIDJ010000198.1:0-4991 GCA_046760105.1 Acidiferrobacterales bacterium
CTTGCATGTGTTAAGCATGCCGCCAGCGTTCAATCTGAGCCAGGATCAAACTCTCCGATTTAAATTTCGGGTCCCGTGAGACGGGACAAAAGCTGTTGGCCGTGGCCACGGCTTGCGCCGCTGCCTCGACCCGAACCGGTTGGACCCAAATCGACGAAAGCGCCCACACAAATCACTTGATCCACATTGTAAAAGAACGAGCAAGGCACTCATCGTGCCTCGGCAGCCGGCGCATTATACGCACCCGCGGCTAATGGTCAACCAGATATTGTAACAATTTGCTATGCCCGCGCAAAACGCAAATTAGCCACAAGATTCAAGATCTTATGGCCCCCTCCCGGCCTCCCCAGCTTCGTGGGGGAGGCCGGGAGGGGGTACTGATATATCGGCACAGTCTCGATCGTGCTCTTGCCGAGCGGAAGAAGTTATCTTGTAAACGTGGATAGGCCCATATTATGGGTGACCTTACTCCGGTCTTCCCGCAACCGCTGGGCGGATAGGAGAAATCTCTACGATGCTTTGACGACGGTTACGCGCGCAAACTTGCGTTTTCCAACTTGAAAAAGATAGGTTTGGCCAGCTGCGATTTCCAGTTTGGGATCTCCCACACGCTCGCCGTCGATGCGAACACCGCCCTGTTTAACTAGGCGAATACCTTCCGAGGTACTCTTTGTGAGCCCGGACGCCTTGAGCACGGCCGAAATCGACAGGCTTACCCCGCCGGAATGCACCTGCCTTTGCGGGATATCATCGGGGATCTCGTGTCTTTGGAACCGGGCGATAAAATCCTTATGGCCCTTGTCTGCTGCTGGCGCACCATGGAAGCGGGTAACCACTTCCTTCGCTAGACGGACTTTGACATCTCGAGGATTTAGGCCCTGCTCGACGTCCCGTCGCCACTGCTCGATGGTGCGCATGTCCTCAAACGAGAGCAGCTCCAAATAACGCCACATCAGCTCATCTGAGATAGACATAAACTTGCCAAATTGTTCGCCGGGCGGTTCGCTTATACCGATGTAGTTACCGAGCGATTTCGACATCTTGTTAACACCATCGGTCCCCTCCAGGATCGGAACGGTGATGACGACTTGCGGCGGCTGACCGTAGTCTTTCTGCAGCTCTCTCGCGACTAACATGTTGAACTTCTGATCGGTCCCGCCCATCTCCACATCGGCCCGCATGGCCACCGAGTCGTAGCCTTGCACTAACGGATAGAGAAATTCATGAATGGCGATCGGCTGACCGTTCGTATAGCGCTGACGAAAGTCGTCCCGCTCCAACATGCGTGCCACGTTGTACTGGGCCGCGAGCCGGATGAGATCGGACGCTTTCATTTCATTCATCCAGCTTGAATTGAACATGACAACAGTTTTCTCCGGATCCAGAATCTTGAAAATCTGTTCCTCATAGGTGCGGGCGTTATCGATGACCTCGTCCCGTGTCAGCGGTGGTCGAGTAGAAATCTTCCCGCTTGGATCGCCTATCATGCCGGTGAAATCACCGATCAAGAACATTACCTCGTGTCCCAAGTCCTGGAACTGGCGCATCTTGTTTATCAAGACCGTATGGCCAAGATGCAGATCGGGGGCAGTTGGATCGAAACCGGCTTTTATGCGGAGCCGCTTGCCCGAAGCAAGACGCTGCGACAGTTCAACCTCTAGCAGGATTTCTTCGGTTCCACGCTTAAGCACGCGGAGCTGCTCATGGAGATCAGACATAATAACGGTCTAAAGTGAAATTTATTACTGCCCCTCAGCCCGGCGCATCTCGACGTACGACGTGGGAGCACCCTATTTGCGGCACACAAGGGTAACACACGCGAACAGGCTACCCGAAACAACTTGATACGGCCGCACTTAAGCCCGAAACTAGTCTTATGAACTACATTGGGCTGATATCAGGCACCAGCATGAACGCTATTGATGCCGCCGTCGTGTCAATCCCCTCGGGCGGGAAAGACAAATGGGCAATATACCTAGCGTGACCGGTGCCCGCGACGAAGTGGTGTTGGGTGCGATATATAAGGCCTAAATGCGAGTAGCAAGTTAAAAGTTCCAAGTAGCAAGGAAGCTCGAACCGAGTACTAAGGTTGAAGAGGATTAGGGGGTTTACAAAAAGAAAGGAGGCGCAAGCCTCCTTTCCGACTTGCTAGTTGTAACCTGCTGCTTGCTACTTATTTTTAAACGCTGAATGACGAACCACAGCCGCAGGTGGTGCTCGCATTGGGATTCTTAAGCACAAACTGCGCGCCCTGAATGCCTTCCTGATAATCGATTTCCGCGCCCATCAGGTACTGAAAGCTCATGGGATCAATCAGCACTGTAACACCGTCCTTTTCAACGCGCGTGTCGTCTTCATTCGTGTTTTCGTCAAAGGTGAAACCGTACTGAAAGCCGGAGCAACCGCCACCCTGGATGAATATGCGCAGCTTGAGCTCGGGATTATCCTCTTGCTCGAGCAGCTCTTTCACCTTCTTCGCAGCGCTGTCGGTAACGTTAAGGGGCGTTGGCATGTCGGGCATCGGTGCAGTCATAACTCATACATCCAATCGGTTGAATGTTTATATCAGAGAACTCTTATATAATTATGGGTCTCTTTAGCGTGAATTTCAACGCCCCCATTAACTATCGCTGTCCGCCCCAGTGTCAGTGCTGGCAGATGTGGCTACGGATTTAAGCTTGGTTATCTCCCCCTTCTCCACAGCCTGTCCGGTCTCGTGTACCAGGTTGCCGTTAATGGCCGCCCCGAGCGCCATTTCGATGACCTTGTAATGGACCTCACCAACAATCTCGGCCTTGGGTTGAAGCTCGATGCGCTCCGAGCAGTGTACATTTCCCTTGATTCGTCCGTTAACGATCATATGAGGAACGGCGACGTCGCCCACGATTTCTGCGTGCTCACTTAGAACTAATGTGCTGTTGCCCCCGCCCTTTCCGGTGATATTACCCTTCACTTTGCCATCGACACGGAGCCCGCCGGTGAAGTCTATGTCTCCTTTCAATTCGGCCTTCGCCCCGATTAGGGTATCAATCGTGTTGCAGGGTTTCTCGTTCGACTTCTTACCGAGCATGATTACCTCCGCCTTCGTTCTCTACCTTACTTGGCTCCCAGTCGCTCTGCAAATCAAGCCTTGGGCCAGGGGTAAACTTTTTCCACAGCCTGAGCGTTGCGCCCTCGGCTTGTGACATTAACCTTAATCCACTGAGGCTTAAAACCATCTGGCAACGTAATTTGCCCTTCGATATCCTGAAAATACTTGAAACTGAACTGAATGGGCTTGTCCGTTGGTTGCGGAAACCTCAGTACCGTATTTTCACTGCCCTGTAGGCCGCTGACCTCAAACCGCGCCTTACCGCGGATCTTCTTATCGTGCTTTAACGCCTGAATCAATACCATCTTGTACTTGTACGTATTATTCTCATCCGAAGCCGACTCGAGCTTCATGCTTTGGATATGCAGGCCGCTCTTCTTATTGGGCGGTGAAATGATGTTTCGGTAGAAGTTGAGTTCCTCGCGCAACTTCGTGATTTCGCGACCTGAGGCCTTGAGCGAGTTGTCTAATTCCTGATAGGCGGCTTGATCCATTTGTAATGTGCGCTCGGCGCGCGCAAGCGCTTCACGTAAAGACCGATTGTTTCCCTTAAGTGTAGCAATTTGATTTCGGAGATCTTGTTGTCGCTGTGTCGCTGACACGCGCTCAAAACCGGCCATGCTCAAACCGTGGTTGTAGATCACGCCACCGGTCACCAGCAATATAATCACAACGAGGCCGATGATAAACAATTTCACGCGCGGCGAGTAGCGCGGCTTGACAACGAGCTCACCTGTTTTCTTCTGTTTGAACAACAAGCTAGGTACCTAAATCTGCAGCCACCATGCGAGATTATAACCCTCACAGGGCTGCTAACAATCAGGGAACATTAATAAACCCATAGCAAGTGACAACGCCTATGGCAATACTGCCGGTAGATGAAGGCCAAGGGTCTCCTCCAGCCCGAACAGGAGGTTCATGTTCTGTAGCGCCTGGCCGGCAGCGCCCTTGACCAAGTTGTCAATAACGGACAGAACCACCACAACATCGGCACCGCGCGGACGGTGCACCGCCAGCCGGCAAGTGTTGTCGCCCCTGACGGAACGCGTCTCAGGGTGGCTTCCTGCGGGCAACACATCGACGAAGGGTTCGCTCGCGAAACGCTGCTCAAATACCGCCTGTAGATCCACCTCCGTAGTCGTCAGGCGCGCATACAAGGTAGCATGAATGCCGCGAACCATGGGGGTCAAATGCGGTACAAAGGTCAGACCCACAGGTCCACCGTGAACGGCTTGCAAACCCTGCAAGATCTCGGGCGTATGACGATGGCCGGGTACGGCGTAGGCCTTAACGCTGTCAGCGACTTCGGAAAAGAGGCTTGTCACCTCGGCGGCGCGGCCTGCACCGCTAACGCCAGACTTGGCATCGGCCACTAAATGCGTCGCGTCGACGAGATCGTGCTCCAACAACGACAGGAAGCCAAGCTGTACCGCCGTCGGATAGCACCCGGGGTTAGCGATCAGCCGCGCCTTTCGGATTTTGTCGCGATTGACCTCAGGCAATCCATAGACAGCCTCGTCCAATAGCTCCGGGCAGGCATGCGGCGTACCGTACCACTGCTCCCAGAGGGTTGCGTCTTTAAGGCGAAAATCAGCCGCAATATCGATGAGCTTTACGCCCGCCTTGAGCAGCGTTGGTGCATAGGTCATCGCCACCCCGTTAGGCGTTGCGCAGAACACAACATCACACGCGCAAAGGGCGTTAGTGTCCGGGTCAGTAAATGTCAAGTCTAGGTGGCCGCGAAGGTTGGGAAAGAGCTCCGCCACTGTCCGACCGGCCTCGCTGCGTGAGGTGATGACCTGTAAATCTGCGTGTGGATGGACCGCCAGCAAGCGTAGCAGCTCGACGCCCGTATACCCGGTCCCACCGATAATGCCGACCTTAATCATCTCGCTTACAG
>JBHIDJ010000199.1:0-4983 GCA_046760105.1 Acidiferrobacterales bacterium
CAGGCGACCTGCAGGGACGCAGGAAGGTAGAGCAACGCAGGAGCAGTTGCCGAAACAGCGGTCGAGGAGCGGCAAAAGTGAGCCAAACTATCGCGCCTTCGCCCGCAAAAACCAGTGAGTTCCGCGATTATGGTAGGCTCGCCCTATGAACAAACACCTTGTCACGGTTGTTCTGCTGCTCTTTGCATCCAAAGCCTCCGCGGCAGACTTCGTGCACGGGTTGACCGCTTATAATTCAGGCAATTTCGCTACGGCGGCGCAGGCGTTCAGGGTCCTTGCCGAAGAAGGTGACCCCGCGCCGCAGTTCTTTCTCGGTCTAATGTTTGCGAACGGACAAGGTGTGCCGCGGGATTACGCAGAGGCCTCCCGGTGGTATCGCAAAGCCGCGGAACAGGGGCATGTCGACGCGCAGACCAATCTCGGTCAGATGTACGCCGATGGCCAAGGTGTGCCACACGATATTGTCACGGCCTGTGCCTGGTGGAGCGTTGCTGCCTACGGCGGTTCGAACTTCGCGGCGATGTCGCTGCAGCTGTTTGAACCGCAACTGACCTTTCGTCAGCGCACACAGGCCCTAGACATGGCGAGAGCGATCCTTAGTAAGTACCGCAGGGAATAAACGCTCGGCTTGAGTTAAGGGGACCTGACTAGAACTTAAAAGGCACTCCATAATAAACCCTGCTCGCCGGGGCGAGCAGGGTGTTGGTACCGTTCCCAGTGCGGCGCTGCCAGTGTGTTACCCCCGGCGGCCCCGTGGAACCTAGGGACGCCAGAATGGCTTGTTGTACTCACCGGCCGCGTCGGCCCGACTCATGCCCATGTCGGCCAACAACCGGTTGTCGAGCTCCATCAGATGCCGACGCTGCATCTCGCGCTCTTGCCAGGTCAACAGCGTGTCCAATGCGCGGCGCGCTAGGTTAAAAACTCGGTCGAGTAAGGCACGCTCATCAAAGGAAACGACGGTAGTTGTATGGGTTGTGTTCATCACGAAGCCTCCTATCGTAGCTGTCGTTAAGTTGAAACGAGACCGTTACCACTCGTCCTACATTCTCCACAGGGTGCGTCAAGCGGGCGTTTTCGTGTCCGTCAGAAAGCACGTCATAAGATGTACGCGCCGTTAGAAAAGTGTTAGAAATGATGAAACTCGCACCAGGCGCCCGCCACTCCGCGGGGTTCGGACAGCATGACCTCTCTTCAACTGACGCTCCTCGGGGGTCTCAAGGCCCGGCTTGAGTCGGGCGAGCCCGTTCATGTCCCCGCCAGGAAAAGTGGCGCGTTGCTCGCCTACCTTGCGCTCCCCCCGGGTAAGGCACATCCGCGCGAGCAACTCATGGGGCTCTTTTGGAGTCAGCGCTCAGAGGGGCAGGCGCGCAGCAGCCTGCGGCAGGCCCTGTTCAGCCTACGCGATACGTTGAAGGCGGTGGACCCGGCGCCCTTGGTGGTGGATAGCGAGACCATCGCTCTGAACCCGGCGGCGGTGGCGACCGATGTGGACCACTTCGAGCGGCTTGCTGCCAGCAGCCGACCGGAGGATTTGGAAGCGGCCGTCACCCTCTACGGCGGGGATCTGTTGGCGGGCGTCAACGTGCGGGATCCGGCCTTCGAGGAGTGGCTGTTCCAGGAACAGCAGCGGCTGCGTACGCTTGCGCTCGGGGCGTTGCGGACCTTGCTCGACCACCAGGCTGAAGCGCGGGTGCAGCGCGCCTCCCACACCGCGCAGCGGCTGCTCGCCCTCGATCCACTTGACGAGGCAGTGCACCGCGTCGTCATGCGCCTGCACGCACGCCAGGGGCAGCGGGCGCTGGCGCTCAGGCAGTATGAGCTTTGCCGAGACGTGCTTAAGCGCGAGCTCGGGGTCGAGCCCGAACCCGAGACTGTCGAGCTCTACGATGCGATCCTCAAGGAACGTGCTAAACCGAAGCCCGCTGCGCAAAGCGATAGTGGGAAAGGTCCAGCGCAGCGTACGGAGGAGGAGATACCGGTAGACATTCCAGCTGGGAAGAGGAAAGCCGCGAGCGTGGCAAGCAGGCCATTCCAGGATGCGGCACCCAGGACGGGCGACGAACGGTCCATTACCGCACGCCCCTCCATCGCCGTGCTGCCGTTCACCAATATGAGCGGCGACCCCGAACAGGAGTATTTCAGCGACGGCGTCACAGAGGACATCATTACCGCGCTCGCCCGCAACCGCTGGCTGCTTGTTGTTTCCCGGCACTCGACCTTCGTCTACAAGGACAAGACCGTTGATGTCAGACAAATCGCGAATGAACTTGGATCTCGGTACCTGGTTGAGGGGAGTGTGCGCAGGCTCGGTGACCGGGTTCGGGTAAGTGCGCAGCTCACAGACGCAGACACAGGAAAACATCTTTGGGCCGAACGATACGACCAGCAGATCGAAGACATCTTCGACGTTCAAGAAGAGATCGCCCAGAGCATTGCGGCAGCGATCGAGCCTGAGCTTGGCGCCATCGAGGGACGGCGGTCGAGGGCGAAAGCCCCGGAGACCCTTGATGCCTGGGACTGTTACCACCAGGGACTCTGGCACATGTACAAGTTTACGATTGAGGGGCTCGCGCAGGCGGAGGCCCTTTTCGAACGTGCCATCGGTTTGGACCCGGAGTTTGCGCCTGCCTACGCCAGACTGGCGTACGCGCATATTCAAAACGTCTGGTACGGGCCGCACGAATCGCGCGACTCGTATCTCGGGCAAGCACTGGCCGCCGCGAAGCGTGCGGTAGAGTTGGATGAAAGGGACGCTGTCGGCCATTTTGCCTTGGGCCGAGCATACGTTCTTCACGGACAACACGACCTAGGGATCGCCGAGCTGGAAACAGCCATCGCACTAAATCCGAGCTTTGCCCAAGCCTACTTTGGATTGGGGCAGGCTTTTTGTTTTGCCGATCGAAGCGAGCAAGGGCTTCCTCTGTTCGATACAGCCATTGCGCTAAGTCCACACGATCCGCACCTTTGGACGTTTTTCAACGTGCAAGGGCTCGCCAACTACCGGCTAGGAAGGTTCGAGGACGCAGAGTCTTGTTTTTGGCGATCAGCACGAGCACCGAATGTAACTTACTGGACCTTTGCAAACTTGGCTTCTGTGCTAGGTAATCTGAACAAGACAGAAGAAGCAGGGCCCATCGTGGACGAGCTCCTGAGGAGAAAGCCAGAGTACAATTGTTCCTTCGCAAAGGCTGACTTCCTTTTTGGCAAATCGCGCATCTTTCCTATGGAGTTCGTCGAACAATACATTGCCGGGCTCCGTAAGGTCGGCCTGCCAGAGTAACGCTGCGTACCGTTCTCTTTGTTGTTGGCGGTTACGGCCTCCTCCTTTCTGCCATAATAGCTCGATTCTGCACGGTCTTTGGAACGGAAGTTGCACGTTATTGCTCGCCGGTGTTCGAAGGCTTAGCCATGGACCGTACGGAACGTTTCTACAAGATCACGCAGCTGCTGGACGCGCGCAACGTCGTCCCGCGTGAGGAGTTGCTCGAGGAGCTCGGGATCTCGCTTGCCACGCTCAAACGCGACCTCGAGTACATGCGCGATCGGCTGCATGCACCAATTATTTGGGACCGCCAGAAGCGCGGGTACCGCTTCGATAGCCGGGTCTCGCGTGGTCCGCGGTTCCAGTTACCGGGCATTTGGTTTAACGCCTCCGAAGCCCATGCGTTACTCACCATGCAACACCTGCTTGAGAACATCGAGCCTGGCGTTCTCACCGCATACATCAGGTCCCTGAAAGCGAGCATCGAAGCGTTGCTTGATAGTGCTGACCATTCTGCGGCAGAGGTGCGAAAGCGCATTCGGGTGCTGGCGCAGGGATCGCGCCGGGTGGTGCCTGAGCACTTCGGGGTTATTAGCCGTGCTTTGCTTTCGCGTAAGCGCCTGCGTATCACACATTACAGCCGAGAGCGTGACGACGAGACGACGCGCGAAGTTTCACCGCAGCGACTCGTGTATTACCGCGACAACTGGTACTTGGATGCGTGGTGTCACTGGCGTGAGGCGCTGCGCAGCTTTGCCGTTGAAAGCATTCATGACGCCGAGTTTCTCGATAGGACGGCACCCAACATGGCCGAGAATGTGTTGGACGCGGAGCTTGGCAGCGGCTATGGAATTTTTGCGGGCAAGAAGACGGAAACGGCCATGCTCCGCTTTACGCCAAAGCGCGCGCGCTGGGTGGCAAGCGAGCAATGGCATCCCGACCAAAGAAACTCCTTCGATGCCGAGGGGTATTACATCCTCCACGTGCCGTACACGGACGAACGCGAGCTCGTCATGGACATTCTTAAGTATGGCTCCGATGTGGAGGTGTTGGCGCCGGCCAGCCTGTGTGACCGCGTCACCGAAGCGCTGCAGAACGCATTGTCACAATACTAATGCAGTTAGCTTTTCACCGCAGTCAAACGTTCTAGCCTCCTTTACGTAGCCGTCGAAATGGACACCGGTAAAACGAAAGGGTAATCTAATTAATCATCGCTTCTTGGAAGGATCACTGATGCACAACGAGTTTACTGCCATCATTGAACGCGACGGGGACTGGTTCATAGCCTATTCTCCAGAGGTTCCCGGTGCGAACGGTCAAGGACGTACTAGAGAAGAAGCGCGTAAGAGCTTGGCTGACGCCATAGCTCTCATCCTCGAGGATCGTCGTCAAGACGCCCTACGGGGCATCCCTCCCGATGCCGAGCGAGGCACGGTGACCGTGGAGTGAAGCGCACTGCGCTGCTCCGACACCTCCGCCGTCACGGGTGTTACCTAAAGCGGGAAGGTCGTTCTCATTCCCTTTGGTGCAATCCTGCAACTGGCGCCGTCGAGGCGGTACCACGCCATACCGAGGTTGCGGATCGGCTAGCTGCCAAGATCTGTCGAAACCTTTCAGTTGCTGAGCTGGGCGACTAAACGTCTCCCTAACCCTCCCACCGCGGGCTAGCTCATTTCCTGAGCCACCGACCCGGCACAATTCATGCATAAGGCAGCGGA
>JBHIDJ010000200.1:0-4977 GCA_046760105.1 Acidiferrobacterales bacterium
CGGTGGGCCTCGGCCGCCTGGGTAAGGGGGAAGGTCGCATGGATCAAAGGCCTTACCTTTCCCGCATCCAACAGCGGCCAAACTTTGTCTCGTAGCGCATCGGCAATAACCGCTTTTTGTTCGACCGTGCGTGGACGCAGCGTTGAGCCGGTAACGGTCAAGCGCTTGAGCATAACAGGCAAAAGGTTCATTTCTACTTTGGGACCACGCTGTAACGCAATTTGTACCACCCTCCCCTCGACTGCCAGAGACGCTAGGTTGCGTGGCAAGTAATCGCCGCCCACCATGTCTAAAATCAAATTGACACCTTGGCCGTCGGTGAGCGCCTTGATGCGTTCAACGAAATCCTCTTCCCGGTAGTTGATCGCAGCATCAGCGCCGAGCTCCTCGCACGCGCGGCACTTTTCGGCTGTCCCAGCGGTAACAAAGACTCGCGCTCCCATGGACTTAGCGAGCTGGATCGCGGTAGTGCCGATACCACTGGATCCGCCATGCACCAGAAAGGTTTCCCCTGCCTTGAGCTGGCCGCGATCGAATACGTTTGTCCACACCGTGAAAAACGTCTCCGGCAGCGCCGCTCCCTCAATCATGTTCAAGCCCTTGGGTATGCGCAAGCACAACGACGCCGGAGCCGGACAGTAAGTAGCGTAACCGCCACCGCTTACCAGCGCGCAGACCGCATCGCCCTCGTTAACCTCTGTTACACCGTCTCCTAACGCCACGACGGTCCCGGCAATCTCAAGGCCCGGGATGTCGGAAGCACCGGGCGGCGGCGGGTACATACCTTTTCTCTGCATGACGTCCGGGCGGTTGATACCGGCGGCGGCGACTTTCAGCAACACCTCACCGCGATCGAGCGGCGGGACCGGCCGCTCGGTCAGTCGCAGCACTTCCGGCTCTCCGGGTTCGGCGATCTCAATGGCGGTCATCGTATCTGGGATGCTCGTGCTCATGGTGTACTCCGTGTTAACAGAAAATGTGACCTTACCCTCTCTTCGTGAGGTTTGTCTTTTGATTATGTAACAGGCTCCGCGCGAATTCGCTTCCCGATTTATCGCGACCTCAGAACTCGCTCCAACATCCATCGCTAACGGAGGCCGGCTATGCCATCGATATGCTCAACCAGGAAGTATTAGAGATGCAGCACGGTGTGCGCGTCAATATAGTGAGTCCGATCTTTGTGAAAGAAACGATGGAAGCTATGGGGATGGACAGTTCCACTGGGATGCCCGCGGAAAAAGTTGCACTGGCCTACAAGGAAAGCGTCGAAGGACAACAAAACGGTGATGTTCTAGATGTAAGAGAATTTGCGTAACAGCGCGCCTCAGGGAGCGCGTCTATCTTCACACCCTGAGAGTCACAGCACGGTATCTTGAACGAAAACTGTAGTAGCTCAGAGACTAGATCGGACAAACACTGTCAGACCGTTTGGTCAAAGTGTAAATCGAGAAGGGCCGCGAACCACTATCTCTGGTTCCTGTAGAGCCTAGACTTCACGACAACTGTTCAAGCAGCGTCTTCGCGTCTTTCAGATCCGCGGTGTCGAAGCCTTCGGTGAACCAGTCGTAGACCAAGGCCAGCAGGTCGCGGGCCTCGGCGTGCTTCCTGTTCTCGCCCCAGAGCTGCGCTAAGCTCAAGGACGCCCTGAGCTCCAGCGACTTCGCCTCCTGTGCGCAGGCGATACCCATGGCCTGCTTGAAACAGGCCTCGGCCTCAGCCTTGTTCCGCGCTGAGCGGGTGAGCAGCAGCTTTCCCTTGACCCGGTGAAATTCAGGCAAGCTGAACCGATCCGCGCTCTTCTCGCACATCGCCAGCCCTTCTTCTATCGCGCTGAGTCCCTCGTCTACCCGGCCACCTGCCGTGCACAAATCAGCTAGCCACGCAACAAACAATGGCAACGTATACTCTGTACTTAACGCGCGCATTCCAGAGATGCCCTCGCGCAATTCCGCAACGCCTTGCGCGAACTCGCCTTCCTCGGCCAGCGCCCCGCCACGAAAGATCTTGCCCAGCGGAACAAACGGCGGGATGCCTTTCTCGTTACAGTGGCTGATCATGGATTCACCGGTTTCGAGCGTGGCACTCGTCTCGCCGCGAAGCAAATGGAGCATGCCTGTGGCCCAGAGTGCAACGGTCACGGAGAAAGGATGGGACAACTCTTTCGCGAGCGTCTCTCCGTCTTGGCACACCGCGAACGCTTGGTCTGGGTAGCCCAGTTGCCAAAGGGCAAGGGATCCGAAAGAGCGACAGCAGACCCCCGGATCATGTCCGGAGTAGACATAGGTCAAGTGGTGGTCGCGCTCGCGATCGTAGAGCCCGATGGCAGTCTCTGCGTGGTTGCGGGCAGCCGCAAAGTCCCCTGTAAAGGTCAGCGAACTCCACCCGAGGTGGTGGGCTTCGATGAGGATACCCGGATCGTCCAAATTCTCGGCGAGATTCAAGATGCGACCGGCCTGTTCTCGGGCCGTGTGCAAGTCTCCCGAGATCATCTGGTATTGCCCCATGCCGCGGAGCGCCACAAAAAGCCCGCGAGCATCACCTTCCTCGTCAGAAATGGTTGCCGCCCGGGAAAACGCTCCGGCTACCTCCGGATCGCCGAAACCTCTGGTCGGCATCAGGCATACGCCCAAGGTGTTTAGAAGCGCGATTTCCCGTTGCCGACGTTCCGGCGTCTCCGGCAGGCTATCGAGCACCTGCAGTCCCTTTCTCAGGTGCTCTTCCGCCTCGATATTGGCGGAACGCTGCATGGCCCGCCGACCTGCTCCGTGCCAGTGATCGATGGCTGGCTCGGCAAGGCCGGCTTCCGTGTAGTGGCGCGCCAACAGTTCGGGTTCGCTCTCAGCCGTTTCCGGGAATTCCTCTTCCAAGACCCTTGCGATCCGAGCGTGATGCCGTTGTCGGGTCTTTTTCAACAGCGATTGGTACGCGGTATCCTGAACCAACGCGTGCTTGAACTCAAAGGAGATCTCGGGCGCCACACTGCGCCGATAGATGAGTTCGGCCTCCACCAGCCGGGAAAGCGCGTCATCCAGCTCCGCCTCGCCGAGCGGCGAGACGGTCGCCAGCAGACCGCGGTTGAACGTCCGGCCCAGCACCGCTGCCAGCTGGGCCACTTCCTTGACCGGTCCTAGGCGGTCAAGGCGTGCCATCAGGGAGTCCTGCACGGATGCCGGAATGGCAACGGGCTTCAGGGGACCCGTCAACGTGTACCCGTCGCCCCGTTCCTTGAGCAATCCCGATTCCAGCACGACCTTGGTCAGTTCTTCGACGAATAGCGGTACGCCGTCGGTACGATCGACGATCTGTGTGACCATCTCGTCAGGCAAGGTCCTGTCGCGCGCGACTCGGGCGACCATCAGGGCACTCTCCTTCCGGCTCAGTCGGGAAAGCCTCAGCGCGGTGACGTTCGCGTGACCGCCACCAAGCGGCTCGAATCCCGGTCGGTGGGTGATGAGGAGCAGAACGCGGGTTGTATCTAGGCGTTCAATCAGCAGTTCCAGCATCTCCAGCGTTGATCGATCGATCCAGTGGGCGTCCTCGACCAGCATCAGGACGGGCGCTTGGACCGCCATTGCCTCAATGACCTGCACAAGCGCTTCGAGGGTCTTTCTCCGCAGGAGCTGGGGACTTCCCTCGATCCGCGGATAGCGCCCTTCGACCGGTAGAGACAGCATCGATCCCAGAAGAGACGCGGGCTCTCCAACCGAAACGGAGAGCCCGGCCAGCGTGGCCTCAAGTTTCTCCAGCTTCCGCTCGGCGTCATCCGATTTGTCGAACCGCAGGGCGCGTTCGAGTTGGTTGATGGCCGGGTGAAGCGCGCTGTTCTTATGGTAAGGCGAGCTGTAGTACAGAATCCGGTTGTGGGCAACCCCCTCAAGACGGTCGCGCAGACCTCTCGAGATCCGTGATTTTCCGAGCCCAGCTTCCCCGTAGAGCAGCACTACCTGGCCTTCGCCATCCACGGTCTGCTGCCAGCGCTTCATGAGAAGCCCTACCTCTTCCTCGCGCCCCACCAGCGGTGTCAGACCTCTCCTCGCCGACACCTCGAAGCGCGAGGGTGCACCGCTCTCTCCACAAACCCGGAAGATGCGAACCTCCTCAGAGACCCCCTTCAGGTGTTGCGGCCCCAGGTCGTCACACTCAAACAGCCCTTCCACGAGTCGCTGCGACGCAGCGCTGATCAAAACGGAATCGGGTTCTGCCAGCCCTTGCAGTCGCGCCGCGAGGTTGGGTGTCTCACCGAGTACGGCCCGCTCCTGCGACGCGCCCTCGCCCACGACGTCGCCAACCACGACCCCGCCGGTCGCAACGCCGACGCGTACCTGGAGAACCACATCGTCGCGAGGCCTGACAGCGCCGACGGCCTGAACGATCTCTAACCCCGCGCGTACCGCGCGTTCGGTGTCGTCCTCATGAGCTTGGGGGTAGCCAAAGTAAACCAAAAGTCCGTCTCCCATGTAGCGGGCGATGTATCCTTCGTAGCGGCCAATCACCTCGGCACAGGCCACCTGAAAGGCACCGACGATCTCCCGCAGGTCTTCAGGGTCGAAGCGCTCGGAAAGGACCGTCGACCCGACCAGATCGCAGAACATCACCGTGAGCTGGCGGCGCTCCGCATGTGAACGGTCAGGTGTGGCGGTAGGGGGGAGCGTTTCGGGAAGCAGTGTCGCCCGTCCGGACTGAAGTTCTCCGATCGCCCTGAGGAGCTTCTTGCGCGGACCTAGTGGAATGCCCAGCTTCTCAAGGTCCTCGTCAGTCAGTTCGGAGAGAACCTCGTGGTCAATCTGCTGTTCAGCGAAGACCGCGGCAAATTGGCCGAGACCAAGCTCCTCTAACCACTCTGTGACACCATCGGACATCGGAGAAGTACGGATAGTCGATTGCGTAACAGTTTACCCAGAATCGTAGATCATTGGTCCGCTATGTTTCGCAAACCCGGCATTGGTGCGATGAACCCTCGAAGGGTCAGTTTGGGTC
>JBHIDJ010000201.1:0-4971 GCA_046760105.1 Acidiferrobacterales bacterium
GACTGCTTGACATACTGCGAGGCCAACTCGCGGCGGGTATCGTCGAGTAGTTCCTTGTAGGTGGTGCCTTCCTCCTTGAGTTTGCGTTGTAAGGTTCTGGAACTGAGGTTTAGGGCCCTGGCGATGGAGGCCTGCGTCACACGCCCAGAGGAAAGCTGTTCAACGAGCTTGGCTTCGACGTGCAGCTTCACGCTGCCGCGATCGAAGCGTGCGAGATAGTCTCTGATCACGCGATCATTGGCGCGCGCGAGCTCGGCGTTTGCCGTTGACAGGGGGGTGTTTACCTTGATCTTGTCGAACAAGAGCGCATTCTCGCGTGCCGCGAACTCCAGCGGCGCCCGGAATAGCTGATCGTAGACCTCGCGGTCCGGGGGCGGCTTTCTCTGCAGCGTCACGCGCAACGGGCTGAAATCTTTTCCGTAACTTCTTCTGCACGCAAGGACAATGATTGCCATCCCAGCGTCGATGGCTTCGTCCGCCACAGGGGGTATCTCCGGGACGGTAATAATGAATCGATAGACGTCCGTGTCCTCTTCAAGCGTGGCTTCGATGCCGCTGCTGACAATCCGGTAGTAGCGCACACCGCGGTCGAGCGCTTCCTTCAGTGTCTCGCTAGCCATCCAGGAATAGCCGAGCGCATGTAGCGTGGTGGGCGCGAGGAACCGTGCCGCCTTCAGACCGATTGCCGGGTCCGCCGTCGTTCTTACGGCCAGCCGCCACAGTTTCGTCAGACCAGCTACGGGATAACGTGCGTTGGGGTCGTGCAGCTTTTTCGGATCGAGCCCAGCTTGGTCGAACAACGACCGAGGGTCGCATCCGGAAGACTCGAGCGCCCTCCATATTAAGAGCGCCCACGAGGTAATGGCCGAAGGCTGCACTTAAGGACCCTGAGGTAATTTGCTGCGCACTGGGATAATAAATTGGCGCCTGGGGATTGCAGGATAATCCGTATTTAGCATTATTTTACCATGTCATGTGTTTCGCTAATGTGAATCGGCGCTTTTCGAGAAGCATCGAGCCAAAAGGCTTGGCAACGAAGGCGAGCGCACAGACCGGCGCATGGATTTTGCCTTTCATAGCTTTTCGACGCAACTACTCGAGAGCGCGCGGCCTGGTTCAATCAAGGAGGCGTGAAGTGATGAGTAGCGAAAAGAATAGCGAA
The DNA here is from genome assembly GCA_046760105.1 of Acidiferrobacterales bacterium. Taxonomy (GTDB): domain Bacteria; phylum Pseudomonadota; class Gammaproteobacteria; order Acidiferrobacterales; family SPGG2; genus JBHIDJ01. The sequence continues at coordinate 1,163 of JBHIDJ010000201.1, forward strand.
TCGTCGACTCAACAAACCCTGCAGCAACCGGTTCGGTACGTCGGCGTAGGCCTTCACAGTGGACAGCGGGTCTCGATGCGCGTGCGTGCGGGTGAGGAAAACACAGGTATTTGCTTTGTGCGCAAAGATGTTCCCGTTGGCAGAGGCGTGATTCCGGCACGCTGGCACAATGTTATCGATACTCAAAGGTGCACTGCGATTGGCAATGAGTATGGCGTCTCGCTTCGTAGCATCGAGCATCTCATGGCCGGGCTTCGCGGCTGCGGGATCGATAATGCGGTCGTTGAACTCGATGGACCAGAGGTACCAGCCATGGACGGTAGTTCTGAGATGTTCGTGTCAATGATCGAACGCGCCGGGATCGTTCGCCAGGCCGCGAAACGCAAGGTGATCCGGATACTTAAGCCGATCGCGGTGGGGGAGGGTGACAGGTTCGCAATACTGACGCCTCACATGACCACTCAATTGACCGTCGAAATCGACTTTGTTAGCCCGGCCATAGGCTTTCAGAGGTTCTCTGTCGAACTGACGAACGGCGCATTCAGGCGTGAGCTCGCGGGCGCACGAACATTCGGCTTTCTCAATAGCATTGGTTGGCTGCACAGAATGGGTCTGGCGCGCGGCGGGTCGGTTAGCAACGCTATCGTGGTTGACGGTGATCGTGTCGTAAATGAGGAAGGTCTGCGCTTCAAGGACGAATTCGTTCGCCACAAGGTTCTTGATTGCGTGGGTGATCTATTTCTCGCCGGTGCGCCGATCGTCGGATATTTTCACGGGTATAAGCCCGGACACACGCTCAATCACGCCCTTGTATGCGAACTGTTCGCCAATGAGGACGCTTGGTCGTACGTAACGCCTGATGAACTCGATAACGGGCCGACGTGGTGGAACGTACCTCGTGATAGGCTGACATCGGCCATCAAGGTGGCGAGACAATGGACCCGCAAGATAGCTTAATCGCTATGCCGATTCGTATGACCATCACTCACACAATCATTCAGGCCAAAGACTTCATCAAGATAACAGTCATTGGGGAATTAGATCTAAGAGCGAGTAAGAAAGTGCTTGCGAAGCTGGCGACGGCGGCAGGACTGCCCACCGATTACGATATATTGCTCGATGGACGACAGGCACACAGCGTTGTTACTGATAGCGACCTGTTAGAGCTTGTCGATGTCCTGTGTCAGCATCGCCCCGCTTTTCGCAACAAGATTGCTGTTCTCTGTCCCGAGCCGAAGTCTCCGAAAACACAGTTCTGGGAGCGGTCCTGGCGTGAAGCCGGGTTTGAAATCGCTTTTTTTCTCGAATTTGAGGAGGCCATGAACTGGCTGAATACGTGCGTTTACTTTCACATTGACTATGACGGGGAAACATTGCCTGATCAGTAGGCAACCGCGAATAGTCACTTGACCTTCTTCCGCAAGCCACATCTCCTTTCCCGACTCCAGGTCGGCTAATCCTTGAACGACAGCGCGCATGAACGCTCGCTCTTCCTCCGTGCGCTCGTAATCACTTAAAGCCTGCTGCGTCGATGCGCGCTCGATGGCGCGATCCACCTCGCTCAGGAAAAGGTGCCGCAGTGGAAATGAGGTAAGCTTGTCATACCCGGGTGCCGTCCACTCGGGATCTCCCTCGGATCGCTCTGATTTATCGTCAACCACAACTTGTCTGTCGGTCGTTTTACGACCGCAATCAGTGAACAAACCTACGGCGTGATATTACCCGGGTTCATTTCCCGCAACTACCGTCCATGGTGGGATGGTGATTCGAGCACACTATCGGCACGGGTTAAAAACTGTGGCACAATGTAGCGGATACCTCTTAAGCGAGCTGTTGTAATTAGCGCGCTTTACTGTCATCTCGGTGAAAGTCGTCAATAGCAACGGATTTGAAAGCGAAACCAAAGTCAAAAGCACGTGTGCGCAAGATTGTCGGCTGGTCCGCCATCGTGTTGGCGACAGTGATCGCCGTGGCACTAGTAATCCTGTTGTTAGTTGATGTCGCTGTCTACCGCGGTCCGTTGCAATCCGGCGTTAGCGCATTGCTCGGCCGGTCGGTAAGGTTTGAAGGAGCGATGTCGCTCAGCCCCTCACTCTGGCCCAGGATCGTGATCGAGGATGTGCGCGTTGCCAACCCAGAGTGGGCGTCGCGGCCGGATTTCGCACGTGCTGACCGGCTCGAGTTTAAAGTCGTGTTGCTACCGCTGATTCGAGGCGAACTAAAGATCCTGGGTCTTGAGCTCGAGGGCAGCGATATCCTGCTGGAGACCAGACCGGATGGCCGGAACAACTGGACATTCAGGGAAAAACGCGACAAACCCATAGTACTGCCTGACATCGAGTCACTGACATGGCGACGGTCGGTGGTTGGGTTTCGTTCGGGTGGAGACCGTGTGTACCGTTTGGCGATCTCGGAAGCCAACGCGGTCCTAAGAGAGGGCGAACGGATCCAGTTCCAGGCAGGCGGCACCTACCAGGACGTCCCATTCACCTTATCACTGCTCGGCGGCACACCGTACGAGTTTGCCGCATTCAATATACCGTGGCCGATCAAGCTCACGGCACAGGCTGCCGGTGCGGCGGTTGAGGTCGAGGGTACCATCACGCGACCGTTTGAGGGCGAGGGGTTCGATCTTCAGATAGCCGTAAGAGGCGAGCAGACCAAAGATCTGTCTTCATTGCTCGACGTCGCGTTACCGGCACTGGGTCCTTATGCATTGTCCGGCCGCGTAACCGGAGCAGACAACCGCTATAGCATCACGGATGTGACCGGCCACCTTGCTGGCGCTGAAGCGGTTAGGCGCCTTGCCCTTACCCAGGGAACGGCATCCGCACCCGTCGATACAGCGATGGAGCTGCGGTTAGAGGGTGCGTATGCCGATGTCCCGTTCACGGTTTCCCTCATGGGCGGCTCCCTCGCCGAGCTGATCGCACCCACCAAGCCATGGCCAGTCGAGCTGAGGGCACACGCGGCCAGTCTGTCGTTAGACATCGTGGGCACCGTGGCTAAGCCGCTTGTTTGGGACGAGTTCGACATCAAGCTTGCGGCAAGCGGTAAAGAGATCGGTGATCTGAACCCGTTAATCGATGCCGAGCTGCCCGCCCTCGGCCCTTATGCAGTGTCAGCGCGCGTGACCGCTGCAGACAAGGACTACACCATCACAGACCTGGCGGGTCACCTTGGCAAGGGCAAAGCGAAAAACCATCTTGCCATCAAAAAGGGAGAAGTCTCAGCACCGGACGGCAAACCGCTCAAGCTGAAAGTGCAAGGACGTTACGGCGATGTCCCTTTCGGACTGTCGCTCGCAGGCGGTACCCTCGCTGAGCTCATCACGCCCTCGAGACCGTGGCCGATCAAGCTCAAGGCGAACGCTGTGGCTACGATCATTGATGTTAGCGGCACCGTGGCGTGGCCCGTCGAGGGGAAGGAATTGGACCTCGGGGTCAAGGTCAGGGGCAAACAGCTCAGCGCGCTCGAGCCTCTGCTCGGCATCGCCGTGCCGGCGTTCGGTCCCTACCAACTATCGGGCCGGGTGACTGACGAGGATGATGGTTACAGCGTCACAGATCTCAAAGCCGCTATCGCCGGCACCGACGTAGCAGGCATGCTTGCCTTAAACAGGAAAGGGACACGCCCACACATGAGCGCGAAGCTCGCATCCAAGACGCTCAATCTTGAAAAGCTCATGCCGGCCGGCGCCCCGATGAGTACCGAAAATCGCAAACCGGTTTCGCTCGATTTGCCGCTGCCGGTAGATATGCTTCGGGCCATCGACGCTGATCTCGATCTTGCTGTCAAAAGGCTGGTGG